>CAYVQK010000064.1:14961-17842 GCA_964454145.1 uncultured Oceanicola sp.
GGCCTCGTCCACCGGGGCCTCGGAGGCGGACAGCGCGGCGCCGGCCTCGACCTGGGCCTGGAGATCGGCGGCCTGCACGCGCAGGCGCTTCTCGGTCTCCTCGGCCTCCCAGCCTGCCAGCACCTTGCCGCGCACGGCGTCGAGCTCCTGCACGCGGGGCTCCAGGATCTCGTCGAGCCGCATCGCGAACACGCCGCCATCCTCCAGCCGGATCACGGTGGGAAAGTCGTCCTGGGTGAGGGTGAGGGCTGCCTCGCGGAAGGCGTTGTAGTTGGCGATGCCCTCGCCGGAGGCGTCCCACCAGTCGATGGTGCCCAGCTCCAGCTCGGTTTCCTCGGCCAGTTCCTCGAGGGTCGCGCCCTCGGCGAGGCGGTCTTCGACCTGGATCTCCATGTCGGCGATGACCCGGCGGGCGCGCTCCTGCGCCAGCTCCTCGGTGAGGTCGGCGCGGGCCTCCTCGAAGGGCACGTCGACGGCGGCGAGGATGCCGTTCATCCGGAACAGGGCGGGGCCGAGATCGGTGGGGAAGGGGCCGGCGGTGCCGGGCTCTTCCAGCGCGAAGAGCGCCTCGCCGGCCTCGGAGGGCAGTTCGGCCTGGGTGAGTTCGCCGAGGTCGACATCCTCCAGCGTGAGGCCGCGGGCCTCGACCAGCGACTGGAAGGTGGCAGAGCCGTCATCGAGCGCGGCCTTGGCCTCGGTTGCGGCCTCGTCGGTGGGGAAGACGAGCCGCTCGATCAGTCGGCGTTCGGGCTGCTGGTACTCGGCGGTGCGGCTCTCGTAGAGTTTGCGGGCGGCGTCCTCGTCGAACTCGATGGTATCGACCAGCATCTCGGGCAGCACCCAGGCGTAGGTGATCCGCTTCATCTGCGGCAGGGTGAAGTCGGGGGTGTTGGCCTGGTAGTAGGCCTTCAGCTCCTCCTCGGAGGGCTCGGGCAGGGGCTCGGCGAGCTGCTCGGGGCCGAAGGTGGCCCAGCGGAAGCTGCGGCGCTCGCCGAAGTAGCTCATCAGCGTGTCGATCTGCACCTGCGGCGCGGGCACGCCGCCGACGACGGCGCCCTGCAGGATGGTGCGGGCGGTGTCCTTGCGGACGCCGCTCTCGAACTCGTCCACCGAGATGCCGCGATTGCGCAGCACGCCCTGGTAGGCGGCGCGGTCGAACTTGCCGTCGATGCCCTGGAAGGCGGGGGCGGCGAGCACCTGCTCGCGCACCCGCGCGTCGCCCACCGAGAGACCCATGCGGGCGGCCTCGTTGTCGAGTGCGGCGCGGTTGATGAGGCGGGTGCGGACGCGGGCGAGAATGCCCTGCTGTTCGGCATCGGCGATGGAGATCTGCCGGCCCTGCTCGCGCTCGGCGGCCGTCATCTCGGCGAGCAGTTCGCGGTAGTAGTCGTTGACGGTGATGGGCTCTTCGCCCACCTCGCCGACGGACTGGATGGAACTGCCGAAGTTGGTGACGCCGAAGCCGCCCAGCCCGAGGATCAGGAGCGCCATCAGCACCCAGATCACGATGTTGCCCAGCTTCTTGCCCGCGCTCTCTGCCATGTCTCCGCCCGTATGCTTGGTATGCAGTTGGCGTTTGTTATCTGGGCCGCGACCGGGGAGCAAGTGCGGGGGCGGTCAAGGGCCCTTGAATTCTGCGAGACGGCGGGCGAGCTGGCCGATCTCGGGGGCATCGAGATTGGCGAAGGCGAAGCGCAGGGCGGCGCGGCCGATGGGGTCTCCCTCGGGGGAGAAGAAGGTGCCGGGCAGGGCGAGCACGGCGGCGTCACGGACGAGGGCACGGGCGACGGTGGTGGCATCGGTGGCGCAGGGATGCTCGATCCAGGCGAAGAAGCCGCCCAGGCCGCGGAGGTGCCAGCCGGCAGAGGCGAGCAAGGGTGCGGCATCGCGCATTGCCGATTGCCGGGCCAGCACCTCGTCACGCTGCGAGGCGACCCATTGGCCGAGGTTCTCGAGCCCCCAGAGCGCGGCGATCTGGCCGAGCGGGGTGGGGCAGATGGTGACGGTGTCGATGAACTTCTCGATCTCGGAAAGCCGTGCGGGCGAGGTGGCCAGGGCGCCGACCCTGTGGCCGGTAAGCCGGTAGGTCTTGGAGAAGGAGTAGATGTGGATGAGCGTGTCGTCCCAATCCGGATCGGTGAAAAGGGCGTGGGGCGCGCCAGGGGTGGCAGTGAAATCGCGGTAGGTTTCGTCGACTATCAGCGCGATGCCGCGGGAGCGGGCGAGGTCGCGGAAGGCGGCGAGGGTTTCGGCCGGGTATTCGGCGCCGGTGGGGTTGTTGGGGCTGACCAGCACGATGGCGCGGGTGCGCTCGGTCAGCAGGGCGGCGGCCTCTTCGGGGTCGGGCACCAGAGCGGGGCCGCAGGGCAGGGGCATGGTGGTGATGTGGGCCATGTCGAGCCACATCTTGTGATTGAAGTACCAGGGGGTCGGCAGCAGGACTTCATCGCCCGGGCCGGCGAGTGAGGCGATCACCGCGCAGAAGGCATGGTTTGCGCCGGAGGTGATGCAGACCTGCCCCGGGGCCACGCGGCCGCCGTAGGTGGCGGAAATGTTGGCCGCCAGCGCCTCGCGCAGAGGGCCGAGGCCCAGCACGGCGCCGTACTGGTGCGCCGACGGATCGGAGAGGGCGGCGTCGGCAATGGCCTTGCGTAGCGCGTCGGGCGGCGGATCGGCGGGCGCGGCCTGGCCTGCGTCGATCAGCGGGCGCTCGGGCGGAAAGGAGAGGCCGGCGAGCCAGCCCTTGGCCTCCACCACGGGCGAGCGGAAGGTGCGGGCGGTGGCCGCCGTCAAGGGCCCGTGCACCTCAGTCCTTGCCCCGGAACGGCTGGACGTATTGCAGCGCCATGTCCCAGGGGAAGAAGATCCAGGTGTCCTGGCT
>CAYVQK010000065.1:0-17549 GCA_964454145.1 uncultured Oceanicola sp.
CCGGGCACAAGACCGCGATGTCCGATCGCTTGACTTCGTTCTTGTCTGAAGTCCAGTCAGCCAAGATCGCACCGACACGTTGGGGAATGCCACCTTCTTCCTGAACCTTGTGAACTTTCACCTCGCTTCCAACCCCGCGTGCGCGCGGCTTTCCAACGTCCACGGGTGCAATCGAGTGCAATGCTTCAACTATTGGAGGCGCATTCCTTATGTTCTCGGAGAGCCGCCTGCGGAAAGAAAGTCCTTGCAGGTAGCTAAACGCATCGGGATCGAATGCGAAGGCAGAAGACACCTGGTTGTTGTGGTCGCCGAACCAACGCCAGCGGCCTTTCTCCAACCCCCCGGCGACAACGCGCTCAAGCAAATCTAGCGTCTCCATCTGGCACATGTCTTGACCTTCATCGAGGATTAGGGTGTCAAA
This sequence comes from uncultured Oceanicola sp., assembly GCA_964454145.1. GTDB lineage: Bacteria > Pseudomonadota > Alphaproteobacteria > Rhodobacterales > Rhodobacteraceae > Vannielia. The sequence goes on from CAYVQK010000065.1 coordinate 422, forward strand.
CGGCGCCCTCGTTTCTATCAACTCCGGGATCGCGTCCAACGAGCAAATCGTAACGTTCCCCGGTACGTCGTGCGACTTCAGCATCTCGGCTAAGAAGGGACTTCGCGTGGCGAAGACTACCTTTCGTCCATGCGCGGCGTCGTAGCGCGCACTTGCCATTGCAAGAAACGTTTTGCCGGAACCAGCGCCCCCCGCGAGCATCATGCGATCATTCTCCTGTAACTCGTCAAGCCGATCACATTGCTCTTGGGTCAGCGAGCAAAGCTCCGCGTCAAACTCATTTAGCTGGCTGTTCAGCGGCGGAACTTGCTCGAAATTTGGCCTGAGAAAAGAAACGATGTCGGCAACCAAGTGATTCGGGATATCCCTTGCCCCATTTCTCTGGTTGCTGGCCCAATGCCCTTGAAGTCTTGCCACGTAAGAACGCAACGAGTTGTGCCCCGAGCAGTCGCCGCGATAGCCGGTGATCTCGTCGGGCAATTCAGGTAGTGCCGAGTTTCCAGGGGAGACAACGCGGTCGATGCCTTCGAACAAGACGCCCCAGCCCATCGGGTAACCGCTTAACTCGTGTCGGAACCTGGGTTTGAGGTAGGTCTTCTCCAGCGAAAAGAAGGCGGAGGCAGCCTGGCCCGCGGGGCTTTCCCTCTTCTTCGTGACTTCTCCAAACCGGTTCCTGTACTCCCAAACTCCGTTCCTGCAGGCAACGCGCCCGCCCTTTACCTCAATAAGGAATAGGCCCTTGGTTGAAACGATTAAGAAGTCGGCCTCGCCCCACCGCTTGTAAGCATGTTTACCGAGATTAAGCGAGTGCAACGCAACATCGTTGGGGCCGAGGTTGACTTGCTTGAGCAGGTTGAACACTCGCTCTTCGGCAGAACTTTGGAAATTCAAAACCATGCCGGGAACAAGTTTCATGGTATTAATAACTTTCACAGTTGCAGATGCTTCTTCAGGTAAAGACAGCCTAGCATACGCTGCCATGCACAGCGGCGCACCAGAGAAGTAAGCCGTTCTCTCCCCCCAAGGCCGAGTTAATCACGCGATGAATCGACGTTTCAAGGAAAGATATTAGCTAACTCGCGGGGAGCATCCTCCACGTTGGTAGTTCAACTGGTTTTTGGCGCGTCGCTTGGGTTCTTTCCCGCGACTAGAGAGCTTCCCGGAGGGGGTCGGAGCCCCGGATCGCCAAAATTTTCCCGGTATATCAATGAAATTGACCCGATCCAGGCGAGCTGGGAGCACGACTGGTTACTTCTCAGCCGCCAAGGAAGCTACTGTCCGGCAACTTGCGGAGAAACTTCTGAGTTTCGTCAGCATCCAGTTGCCGTGCGACTTGCTCCATCATCTCCACTCCGATGTCCCGGAGATTTTCAGGGTAGTCGCAGAGGAGGTCCATATGGTCCCATTCAGGGGTGCCGTCGCGGTCGGTGCCTGGAACTGCCTGCTCTTGGTCAGCAAGCCTGGGGTAGAGGGCACTCGCCACCTCTGCCGCGTCACGCACCTGCTCCGGGGTCAGCGCATAGGTCGTTTTGACTTCGACGAGGATGATGTTCTCGCGGTCCATGTTCGTGCTCCTTGAACTTGTGGCCGTTCCGTCCGAGCCGTGCTCGATCAGCACAGCCTCTCCGTGGTCTTGCGGTAGAAGCGGCGGATGGAGTGGGAACATGCGTCGCTGGGGGCGAGGCCGTTGGCCTTCAGGAGAGTGCTGGCCGCGATCAGGCACTCGACTCCGCTGCCGATGAACTCGGCATCTTCGTCTTCGTAGTGGTAGTCCAGCTCGACGGCGAGCAGGCGCGAGAGCTCGTCTACGAGCGACAGCATGTTCTGGGTTGATTGATCGGCCGTGTTGGTGCGGGCGCAGGTGGTGGTCATCGGAGATGCTCCGTAGGGGTTACAGGGAGGTGTTGTGGGCGTTCGACAGGCTCAGCCGTCAGTGTCGGCGGGCGGAGCCAGGTTCTTCCAGACGGAGCCAACGACCGCGGTGGCGGCCTGCTGTGCTCCATCCATCAAGTGCGCATAGCGGGCGGTCGTCTGCGGCTGGGAGTGGCCGAGGAGATGACCGACAACTGGCAGATCGAATCCGTTGCTGATCAGGATCGACGCGTAGCTGTGCCGGAGGTCGTGCAGGCGAAAATCCGTCAGGTCGGCCTCCTGCAGCAGCCACTTCCAGGGGCCGTTGACGTCCTGCATGGGAGTTCCGGACTTTGTGGGAAAGAGGAACTCGGATTGGGGATCCTGTTCCGCCTTGAGGATGCGCAGGACCTCGACGGCTTCCGCCGTCAGCGGGATGCTCATGTCGGTGCGGGTCTTCGTGCGGTCGGCCGGCTTGTTCCAGCGCGCCACGGCAGTGCTGCCTTCCCGGGGCATGTCGAACTCCTGCCAGCGGGCGCCGAGCACCTCGGACCGGCGGGCCCCCGTCAGAAAGAGCAGGGAGATCGCGGCGGCGGCCTTGCGGTTCGGCATGCGGTGCAAGGCGCTCGCCACCCGTTCCATCTCTTCGGGCGAAAGGTAGCGCTTCCGCTTGGTCTCCCGCTTCTGCTTGATCTTCGACGCCACGTTGTCCTGGATCCAGCCACGCGTGATCGCGTAGCTGAGGGCTTTGCGGATCGAGGCGAGGACGCGATTGGCAAGCGTTGGTGCCCCCTCCGCGATTTTCCTGTGCAGAGCAACGACGTCCTGACGCTTAAGATCCGCCACCTTAAGCTTGCCGAAGGCCGGTAGGACATGCCGATCCCAGTAGGAAACCTGCTCCGTCCGATACTTTTCGGAGATGTCCGGAAAGTGGTCGGTTTGAAAGGCGTCCCATAGTTCCTTCATGGAAGGAGCATTCGCTTTCTCCAACCTCTGCTCCTGAGGGTCTGAGCCGTTTTCCACTTCCCGCCGAAGTTTCTTCGCCGCCTCTCTGGCCTCAGCCACGGTGCAGGTACTTGCGTCGCCAATCCGCATGCGGCGCTCCCGACCATTGACCGAGTAGCCAAATACGAAAGTCTTATGGCCATTTGGGGTGACCCTAAGGGCCAACCCGCGGACTTCGGTGTCCCGGAAGAGAAGCTGCTTCATCGGGTCGGCCTCAATTTCCTTGACGGCGGTCTGTGTTAGCTTGATTGAGGGCATGGTGTACGTCTCGTGTACGACAATTCTTGTGCATCAGGTGCGCCCTGCGTCTCCTGTTGTCAAGGGGAAGCAAGGATAACATGCTATAAATACGTAAAAAGTTCTGGAATCCAAGGGGGTCCGATCATATTGCACTCTGATTTGTAATCAGTGGGTCGGGAGTTCGAGTCTCTCTGGGGGCACCATGGAATCAATGGCTTATGTGTAATAGCCAAAGCCGTTAGGCTCATCTTAGGCTCATGGTTTGGCCGAGTTCCGAGCATCGGTGAGCGCATCCAAGATGACGCAACATTGATTTTTGCCATCCTGGCTACCAGACAAGTTGGACAAGGCAGGTAGACCCACGCTTGTTGTTTTGCGTCGGCAGGGCTTGAGCTTTCGCGACGTCGAAGCAGGGACCGTGGCCGCAGGGCGGCCGCGAAAGCCCAGGGAAGCATCGTTGGCGACGGCCAGCTCTCCGATCTTCACGTGCAGCGACCGCACCGTCTCCTCGTTGACCTCGGCCTTCTTCTTCCCGCCGCGTTCGAAGATGTCCGATGCCCTCTCCAGCAGCGCGCCCGCCATTGTTGTCGAACCGGTGGCGCACAATGGCTCGCTCCGTTGGTGGATCTTGGTCGGATGCACGCCGTATTCCGCGGCCAGCTCCGACACGGTGCGCTCGCCCTTCACGGCTTCCAGCGCCACGTGAGCCTTGAAGCCCGCGTCATGGTTCCTGCGTTTCGCCGTGGTCTGATCTCCTGGTTCCTCGAGGCCAGCGGACGGCACATTGTTGCTTACGTCACTGTCCGATCCTCAGGGAGGCGCTCACGTGCCCCACATCGGACTTCCAGGCCAGCCAAAGGACAAGACTGACCAGAAGATCCGTCAGCTGTGTTGGCGTCAACTCACCGTCTGCAAGGGTCCCAACGCGCTATGCAATCACCCCAAATCCAAGCTTGGTTTACAATCTGTCAGGTGCTGCACAAACTTGCGAAATTTGATGTCGCCCAGGCCGCCCACGCCGCGCCCGCTCTTGATGGCGAGGACATCACCATTCCGGAGAAGAGGATAAAGGGCGGCGTAGAGCTTTGGCACCGACTCGTCCTCGTGGTGGCCCCGAAGCCCGGCCGGGAGGGCCTGATGCATCTCGCGCATGAGGGGCCCCCAGGAGAAGACGAGATCGACACGGCTGCGGGCGGCGTACTGTGCCAACGCGACGTGTTCCACCACTTCCGTAATGCCGATGTGGCCGATCTCTCCCACGACCGCGATCCTCCTGCCGCCCGGCCCGGGCGCAGTGAGGTCGAGGAGGTCGAAGGTCGAACGCATTGAGGCCACGGTGGCGTTGAAGCTGTCGTCGATCACCGTGATGCGCCCGCCGTCGGGCAGTGACGCCTCGATCCGGCGCGCACGCCCCTTGACGGCTTCGAATCTCTCGAGCGAACGAATGGCCTCTGTGGTGTCGAACCCTGCGGCGCTTGTGGCCAGAAGGGCGCAGAGCGCGTTCATCGCCATGTGCGCCCCGGGAAGCGGAAGGCTGAAGCTGTGCCTCTGCCCGAAGACCTCGACCGTCAGCCGCGAGGCGGTGGCGTCTGTTTCCAGCTCGATCATCCGGGCGGTGGCCCCCTCCGACCGCCCGAACCCGAGCACTCTGTCGGTATGGTGCAGGGCCAGATTGCGCAGCAGGGCGAACTCCGGGATGTCGGCGTTCAGGATCGCCGCGCCCCCCGGTTGAAGGCCCGAGAAGATCTGGGCCTTGTGGCGGCACAAGAGCTCCCGCCCCCCGCTCTCGGCCAGCATTTCGGGAGTGAACATGTCGAAGTGTGCCACGTCGATCGTCGTCACGATGGCGATATCTGGCCGGGCAATGGCAGTTGCGGTCTGGATGCCGTCGAGCGGTTTGCCGAAGCCCATTTCGATCACACTGCCTGCCGCGTTGCGCGGGGTGTAGGCCAGCGTTCGACAGACGCCCGATATGTTGTTGTTGTTCGCCTTGGACGCGGTGGCGCCGCCATGTGCATCAATGATATGGCGGATCATCTCGCGGGTGGTTGTCTTGCCGACCGTCCCGGTCACGGCGAAGACCTTGCCGGTGAACCGGCTCCTTGCCGCTTCCGCTGCACCGCGCAGGGCGATGGAACTGTTTTGTACCCGCAGCACGGGCAGGCCTGGCGGCAGGTCGACGCCGGATTGCACGAGCGCGTCCATGTGCGCGTCCTGGGCGACGATGCAGGCAGCACCCTGGCGGGCCAGCCGCGGAATGTGGGAGGAAGCGTCGCGTCGGCCCTCGCCCCATGTCTCGGGATGGGGGAGGAAGCAGATATGGCCGCTCATGTTGCCGGTCACATCGTAGGACAGGCCGCGCGGCGCCCATTCGGCAGCGGGAGGCGTCAACCAGCGGCCTCCGGTAGCCCGCGCGAGGTCGTCTGCCGTCCATAGCGGGGCAGCGGGCTCACCCCCCGCACGATCCTCCACCGCCTCGCTCTCCCATGGAAAGGCGGGCTCGGCCTCGACCTTCAGGAGGCCCATCAGGCAGTGCTGCACGTTGTCCACCCGGATCTCGTTGTTGTAGACCTCTGTGCGAAGCCCGCCCATCACCGCCGTCTTGTGCTTCACGTAGAAGGCGTCGACCTTGGCATCGCGGAACTGCAGCTGGCGGATGTTGCGCAGGGCGCGCCGGATGGCGCGAGCGTAGCTTCGGGCACGCTCGGTCTCTCCGAGCCGATCCGCCAGCCGCCAGGCATCGGCCAAACTTTCGACGTAGACGCCGGTGGAGGAGGCATGTGGCGGCCCGTACTCCGGGTGCTCGGGGCTGTAGAAGCGGCCCCAGAGATCGGGCGGGAGGCGGCCGCCCCACTGCTGCATCCCGAGCAGCCAATCGTTCATCTCGAACACGAAGGCCGCCAGCTCGGGCACCTGCAGGTCTTCGTGGAGCATCGCATAGGCCTGAGTATGCCACGGGATGAAGGCCGGGTTGCGATTGGCGCGGTGCCAGGCACGGTAATGGCGAAAGCTGGCCATGCAGCGGGCTGCGATCTGCGGATCGCGGCTGTGGCGGTGGAGCGCGGCCCAGAACAGCAGGGCCTCGCCGGGGTAGAAGTTCTGGTTGTCGTTGCGCGTGCGGGGCACCAGAAAAGTGCGGAAGCTGCCGTCCGGCTGCCACAGCGCCTCAATCCCGGCGCGCAACCCGCGGTACTCGGCCTCGTGATGCCCGGCCTCAATCAGCCCGCTTGTATGAAATTCCAGCACCGCCAGGGCGGCCAACGCCATGGCGCCGAGCTTGCCCTTCCCGTCGTGCAGGATCGTGCCGAGCCCGTCGAGCTCGACGTAGTAGGTGGACAGATTGCGGGCGAGGTTGCGACGTGCCGCCTCCGCATCGTCGGCGCGGCCGCTTCGCGCCGCGATGCGGCCGAGGGCCACCGTGGCCATGAACTGGCGGATGGTGTTGTCGGCCGTGGATTCCGCGCCCCGGCTGGGCCAGTACTTGTAGGTCATCCGGCCGTCGGCGTGCAAGTTGTTGCGCATCCAGCCGCAGAGGTCTTCGATGGTTGTGGCGAGAAGCTCGGGGTCCATGTCCTCGGGCGCAACCGGAAGGCTACCGCGTTCGAGCCTCGTCACTCTGCCTTCGGCGATGTCGACAAGAAGCTGGTCAGTGGCGAAGCGGCGATACCTCAGCTCCGGCAGGACCTCGGCGGCGGACCGCCCGGAGGCCGTGATGACGCGCTCCACCTCGCGTTCGAAGCTGCGGTTGGTGGCGATGCTCTCCGTCGCCGGCACTCGATGCACGACCACGCCTCGCACCGAGATCTCGATCCCGAAGCGCCCGCGCGCCGCATTGAAGAAAAAGTCGCGAAACCTGTCGGCCGGGACGTCGACATAGCTTCGGGTCAGGCAGATCTCGAGGGTGTCGGCCCGAGCGGCCTCCGGGCTCGAGCGCGCGGCGTCGATGGCCTCGGAGAGATCCGGGTGGTTGTGCCATTTGCCGACCAGGCGGCGGCCGCGGGCCCGCCAGGCGATCCAGGCCGGCCCCTCCAGGCGAAGGTCTCCAATCGGGGTGGCTGCGCGCCCGGAACCGGCATGGGAGGAGGGGGAGGGTACTGGCATCTAACGGGCCGCTGGCTTGACCAGCAGGTCATCGACCAACATCTCGATCTGGGCGTAGCTCAGGGGCTTTTCCACAGCAATGTCGGCGCCCGCGGCTTCGAGCGCTTCGCACTCGGACCCCATTGTGGACGCGGTCACGCCGACGATCGGGAGTGAACCATGATCTTGGCGGATGCGCCTGATGAGCTCGCTGCCGGTCATGCCGGGCAGCAGGTGGTCCACGAACAGGATATCGGGCGCCTCGGCGGTGATGGCGGACATCGCGGTGTTGGCGTCTTCCAGCCAGGTGACTCGGCCGAAGATCTTGCGCAGGCGATTGGCCGTGAGTTCTCCGACGAGCCTGTTGTCCTCGACAAGCATTGCAAACTGCCCGGGTTGCTTCACGGCGCCGTCTTTGTCTGCCATGTCATTCTCCTTGTCGTCCTGCGGCGGTTGAGGCACCACGCGGATCGGGTGGGTAATGATGAACTCGCACCCCTTCTGGGATTTGTCGCCGAGCCGTATGTCGCCGCCGATCAGCCGCATGGCCTTACGTGCGGTGTAGAGCCCGAGGCCGGTACGGGCGTCGGAGCCGAGCCCCTCGGAGCCATCGCTGGTGAAGGGCTCGAACAGGGTCAGCCGGCGCTCCTCGGGGATGCCCGTTCCATCGTCCGCGATGATCCAGCTGACCGTGCCCGAGGCGGCATCGGGGATCGAGGCAATGGCGCTGATCACCACTTCGCGCCCCCCTGAGTGGATGATCGCGTTGTGCAGCACCTTCGAGAGGGTGATCATCACGCGGGCCGGATCCCCCGTCATGGGCAGATCGGCCTGACTGGCCATTTCGGTCCGGATCGTGATGCCCTGAGCATTGGCGGCGCCGAGGAAGACCTCGAGCAGCTGGGCGCTCATCTCGCGGAGGGTGAAGACATCGCGCTCGGCCGAGGCGGGGCCTGAGGCACGCAGGTCGTCGAGAATTGCCCTGAGCCGGGTGAGAGAGGTCTCGAAGCCCGCCTCGACCTCCTTCCAGTCGCTGCCCGCCTTCATTTCCTCGACCAGCATGGTCATGATGGTGACGGGCGTCCGCAGCTCGTGCGAGGCGATCGACAACAGCCGCTCCTCGCGGACCATCGCCTTGGCCGCCCGGGCCTCGAGCTCTTCCAGCCGGTTGCGGAGCGCGGTGCTGTCGTTCAGGCTGCGAAGGGCAAGCCAGGCACTGTCTGATGTGGCGGAGAGCAGCGTGGCCGAGACTGTCTGGGGGCCTGAGCCGGGGAGGGTGACCGTCAAGGTCACGGCGTGCTCCCTGGTCATACGTCCGCGCGCCTTCATCTCGGCCTCGACATGGCTCAGAAACTCCATCAGCGGCGCCGTTTCCGAGAGGTTGAAGAACTCGCCGAAGGTGGCCGTAACCCGCGACCCCTTGCTGGACAGCGGGAAGTGAACCAGCCGGGCGTCGAAATCCATGCGTGCGAGCCAGCTGCCCGATCTCTCCTGGAACGCCCCGGTCTGGCTTGACGTGCGCGCGTCCTGTGCCCGCCCGTCGAGAAGCCGCGCCGACAGGCTCACAAGTGCGAAGAGCATCAACAGGGCAGCGAGAGTGTAGGCATCCCTCGGCCAAGGTGCCCCGGGCGCCTCGGCTGCGAGTACGGCATGGGTCAACAGAGCGGCGAGGATCATCGACACGAGGGGCGCGGTGCGGCTGATCCCGGCGATGCTCGCCATCAGGACCAGCCCGACGAGTACGACCACGGCCCAGCTCTCCAGGAAGATCGGGGACACGAGCGCCCGGGTGCCGGGGAAGCCCGCGCCGGCAACCGCCACGGCCAGCGCGAAGCCGAGGCCGATGCCTGGCGTCAGTTGTCGTGTGGTATGTCCTTCATTCCTGGCAATCGCGGCGAAGTGCACGGCCGCGATGACCATGAGCGCGCCGAGCTCGGCCTGCAGGATATCAACGGGAAGAAAGGCGCGCTGCCAGGCCAGGAGCTGGACGAAACGCAGCAGCATCACGCCTGCCGTCAGGAACTGCCAGCGGATCGCGAAGGCAAGGAGGTTGCGTCGCTCTCCGAGCGGGCCGAGCACGGGCAGCCAGCGCTCAGCGTTGGCTGCCAGCCATCCTGTGGCGGCCCCCTGCCCGTAACTGTAGGTCAGGACCAGGACGCCCTGCGAGCCATAGGCGGCCGGATCCCGCAGGAGCGTGACGGCCAGGGGCAACGCCAGAAGCACGACCCCGCCCGCGCGGATCGAGGGGGGCGTCGCCGATGTGGACAGGAGTAGCGCCACAAGTGCGCCGGTCAGAAAGGGCAGGGCGCTGTGGATGCCCGGTGGCTCCTGCTGGGTGAATTGTGCCAACAGGAGAACGAGGACAAACAGGCCGGTGACCAGCCATGCCCCGGTGGAGCCGACGCCCGCGGCGCGCCGTGCATTCCTTCTGGAGCCCCGCCAGAATGTCGCGATTTCAGCCATGTGCAGCCCCGATCATCTCAGAAGATCTCCATGATCCGGGTGATCGCGGGGGTCAGCAGCAGGATCAGGAGCGGCGGCACCGTGAAGACCATCGTCCCGAGCGTCATCTTCGTGGGCAGGACGTTGGTGCGCTCCTCGACCTTGCGGATGCGGCGGTCGCGGAGGTCGTCGGAGAACACGCGAAGGGTGTTGGAGACCGGGGTGCCGAGCCGGGCCGCCTGGGCGATGGTCAGGGCGAGCAGGCGGATATCGTCGTTTCCGGTCTCCCGCGAGATCCGTAGCAAAGCCTCCTCGCGATCGAGCCCGGCTGCGATCGCCTCGCTGGCCCAGGCCAGGTGGGAGGAGAACTCGGGATGCACCGTCGCAAGCTCCCGCGCGGCGCGGCGGATCGCGTGGTCCAACGATTGGCCCGCATCGACGCATATCTTCAGAAGGTCCACGGTGTCGGGAACGGCTCTCTCGATGCGCGTGCTGTAGGCGGACCGGCGACGGTGCAGAAAATACTTGGGAATGAGGAATCCCAGGGCGAAGGCAGGCGCCAGGAGCGAGTATCGGCCAACAGCAGACTGTTCGGCGAGGAACTGCTGAGCCAGAAGCGCGGCGGCGAAGGTTGCGACGAAGCCGCACAGAAGCTTGAGCCCGGTGTAGAGGAAGGTGGCCGCGGGGTGGGAGAACCCGGCCTGGCCGAGTTCGCGCCGCAGGTCGCTTTCCTGGTCGGCCCGCACGTCGACCAGAAGCCTTTCCCGAGGGCCGGCGTCTTGGGGGCTGTCCGAGGCCTCTGGCCTGTCGACGGTTCTGTCGACCGACAGCTTCAGCGCGAAGCCGATAATCAGGGCCATGCCCCCGAGCGCCGCGCCCGCCACGAGGATTTCTGCCGGGAGCATCAAGATTTCGCTCTTTCCGTCATTCGAAACGCACCAGCCGCTGCATGAAGATGATGTTGCCGAGCAGGAGCGCCCCGATCACCAGAGCGAGGGGCACCAGGTAGGGTTTGTCCCAGATGTTCGCGAAGTAATCCGGGTTGATCATAGTGATGCCCAGAGTGGCGAGGATCGGGAAGGCCGAGAGGAACCGGCCGGACCATTTTGCTTCGGCCGTCATCGCCCGGATCTTGCGCTGGAGCTGGATTCGTTCGCGGGCGAGGCGCGCCAGCCGGTCGATCACTTCGACGAGGTTTCCGCCGGTCTCGATCTGCACTGCGATGGCCGCGGAGAAGAAGCGGAGCGAAGGACTCTGACTGCGCTCTGCCATGTCGCGCAGGGCGGTGACCAGATCCTTGCCGTAGCTGACGTGGTCGGCGACGATGGCGAATTCCTGGGCGATCGGGCCGGTGAGGTCTGTCGCGATCAGGCGCAGCGCGGCGCCTACGGGCATGCCGATGCGCAGGCATCTTGCAACCATGTCGAGCGCTTCGGCCAGCCGGGCCTCGATCAGCGAGGCCCGGCGCCGGCTGTGTAGCCGAACGGCGAACACTCCCCCGGCAACTGCGAGGAGGGTCGTCGCCAGCAGCGACAGGCCGACCCCGAGGCCGAGCAGACGGAAAAGGCCGAAGATCACCAGGGGCGCCGCCAAGAGGACGGCAAACCCCGCCAGCTGCGGCTGGTCCTCCCGGAAGGAGGCGAAAGCGGCGGGCGAGATGCCGGCGATGCGCCAAAGCACGTGGTCGTTCCTGCGCGACACTAGCGCCACGGCGGGCGCGGGCTGTTCCCGCTGCTCTGTGTCGCCGAATTCGCCGGCGTATCTGCGCGCGATGGTGCTGCGCCGTTCGGTCGTCCGATGCGCCTCGAAGACGAAGGCAGCGGCCACCAGAAGGGATGTGCCGAGGATCATCATTCCGAGGAGGATCAGCCCGAAGGTGGTCATGAACCCTCCGAGAAGGCATTCTCGGGCAGATGCAGGTTCCATCGCCGGAAGTGATCGCTGAAGTGGGATCGCACGCCCGCGGCGACGAAGCGCCCCTCGACCCGTCCCTCTGGCGTCAGCCCGGTCTGCTGGTAGCGGAAGAGCTCCTGTATCGTCAGGATGTCGCCCTCGCAGCCCAGCATCTCCTCGATCGAGACGATTTTCCTGGTGCCGTCCTGTAGCCGCTCGACGTGCAGAATGATGTGGATGGCGCCGGCGATCTGCCGACGCAGGGCGGTCAGCGGAATCGTGAGCCCCGACATGGCGATCATGTTTTCGATCCGCAGCGTCGCGTCGCGGCCCGAGTTGGCATGGATCGTCGTCATCGAGCCGTTGTGGCCTGTGTTCATTGCCTGGAGCATGTCGATTACCTCGTCGCCCCGGGTCTCGCCCACGATGATCCTGTCCGGCCGCATGCGCAGGGCGTTGCGGAGGCAATCGCGCTGGGTCACCGCTCCCTTGCCCTCGACGTTCGGCGGGCGGCTCTCCAGGCGGCCTACATCGCGCTGTTGCAGCTCGAGTTCGGCGGTGTCCTCGATCGTAAGGATCCGTTCGCGTGGGCCGATGTAGGCCGAGAGGGCGTTAAGCATGGTCGTCTTGCCCGAGCCCGTTCCGCCGGAGACCAGGATGTTGAGGCGGCTGGTGACCGCGGCGCGGAGGTAGGCCGCCATCCGGGAATCAAGGGTGCCGTTGAGCTCGATCTGCTCGAGGTTGAGCCTGTCCCTGCGGCGCTTGCGGATCGAGACCAGCGTTCCATCAAGGGCAATTGGGGAGATCACCGCGTTGAGGCGGGATCCATCGGGCAGCCGGGCATCGACATAGGGCGCGGACTCGTCGAGGCGCCGGCCGGTCGAGCCGAGCACCTTCTGCACGATTCGCCTGAGGTGTGCCTCGCTTTCGAACTGCACGTCGGTGACCTCGATCAACCCGTTGCGCTCGACAAGCACCCGGCTCGGACCGTTGATCAGGATGTCGGAGACTGTGTCGTCCTTGAGCAGGATTTCCAGCGGCCCGAGCCCCATGACCTCGTAGTAGAGCTCGTCAATCAAGTGGTCGCGCTCGGAGCGGCTCAGGGCGAGTTTCGCCCGCGGCATGATCTGCCGAATGGTGTTGCCGATCTCCGCCTTGATCTCTTCCTCCGAGACCTGGAGCAGGGCGGAGAGGTTGAAGGTTTCCAGAAGCTGGGAATGCGCCGCCTGGCGCAGCTCGGTCAGGTTGTGGCGGCGTTCGCTGCGCGGTGTCGATGCCACGGGCGCGGGCGCGGCCGGTGCGGCCCTTGCCTCGGTGGCCTCCGCTGGCCTCGGCAGTAGCACCTCCTGCGGGGGCTGCGGGCCGCGGCCTTCTCGGAACTCGTCGAAGAACGACATGCTATTCCCCTGCCAGCTTGAGGTCTGCGGGCGTGACAGGATGTCTAATGTCACCGGCCAGGCCGCTGGCCAGATCATCCAGCGCGCGCGTTAGCGCGTTGCGGGGGGCGAACTCCTGGAGCACCCGGCCCAAGTCGTTCGCAGTGCGCACCACATCGCCACCTTCGGGAAGAAGGCGGGCGAAACCGGCGTCGATGCCACTCTCGTAGCTCTCGAGGCGCAGGCGCCAGTCGGGCGCGCGCCGGTCCTTCTGCGAGGGAACGCGGTTGAGCAGATGCACCTGCGCCTTCGCGGGCAGGGACAGCGCGTTCATCATCCGGGCGCGTTTCTGGGCGCTCAGCGACGCGCGAATCTCGAGGCTGTGGACGAAATACGTTCGGTCGACGCTGCGATAGACCTGCTCCGACCAGTCGGTGACCACTGTCGGCATGTCGATGATGACGCAGGTGGCCTCGGCCAGAGCGAACCCCAGCAGCGTGTCGAAGCTTTCCGGGTCCAGCGCGTCCATCGGGATGAGATCGGGCGGTGCCGCAAAGACTTGAAGGCCGGGTTCCGCCGTCTGCACGCAGGCCCGGAAGGCCTCGGTGTCGATGCGGGAGACGTTCCGGTAGACGTCGGAGATCCGTTTGTTGGGTGGAAGGCCGAGGTAGGGACTGACCGAGCCGAATTGCAGATCGAGATCGACCAGGCATACGCTCCGGCCGCCCCCCTCGCTTGCGAAGTGGCGCGCAAGGCCCACGGCAAGACCGACCGCGACAGTGGTGGCGCCCACACCGCCGGTGGCGCCCTGCAGCGCAATCGCCTCGAGCGGGGCGACGGGTGCCTCCATCGCGCCCTTGTCGGTCTCCGCCTCGGCAAGGACGTCTGCGCCCTTAAGACGCCTCCGCAACCGTCCTGTAAGTCGGCGCAGACCTCTGGCGCGGAGGGGCATCACTTCGCCCTGCCGAGGCGCGATCCCGGTGGCCGCTGCCTCGAGGTCCGACAAGGTGCCACGAGTGAAGGGAGGGCCGGTAAGGCACCGGATATGCGGGGGTAGCCCCTGGGGCACCGGGCTCCCCTCGGCCAGGATCAGCAAGACGGTGGCGCCGATGTCTTCGCCCGTGGCGATGATCGTCTTCAGCATGTCCGAGGCAAGGTTGCCCGGGCGCGGCGCCACAAGAAGCAGATCGACAGATCCAGGCGGCATCGCGTTCAACGTCTCCCGGGCCTCGGCAAACTGAAGATCGGTGCGGGCCTCCACTTCGCGGAGCCCCGCGACCAGGGGGGCAAGCAGCATCACCGCATCCAGCCCGTCGGAGACCGTTGCGATCCTGTAGGTACCTTCAGCCATGCGTGGCGCTACCTGCAGGGAACTTCGAGAACGCTGCGCTCGCCGCCCCGGACGACCGTCAGCGTGCATCTTTTCGGCGGCTCCGTGGCGGATTGTGACGCCTCCAGGGCCCGTTGTGCAAAGTAGGTCAACGTATCGGTTGGCGATCCGGTGGCTGTCCGGCTGGCCTGCTCGCTGCTGTCGGGAACCTCGGGCTCTGTCACCACCGGCACTTCCCTGACAACCTCTACGTGGCGCTCGACCAGGGGCAGCGACTTCAGCGCCTCGTCGTCGACGACGATTTCGCCGTCAGGGTCGTGGCGGACCGTGCCGGAAACTGCGACGTAGAGCTCGCCGGCGGATCTGGCCTGGAGCAGCCGCGCCACGACCTCCGCCGACGCTCCGATGGTGACCCATCCGGCCTGCCCCTGCGTGTCGTCCGAGGGCGCAATTGCGTCAATGATCCGAAGCGTGCTGCCTAGCAGCCGGGTTTCGAACGAGCCGCCGCCGATGCTGCGGACCCAGAAGACATCCACGCTGTCTCCGGGCTGCAGACCCGGGATGACCTCGTCGAGGTTCACCGGGCGGATCCTCATCACGTTCGGATCGGCAGAAGGGAGAGTGGTTGTGGCGCTCCGTGCCGGGTCAAGTCCAAGCTGATGCGGCAGGATCAGCCTGTGCGAGGCGATGTCGACCAGAGCCACCAAGCCGTGCTCGGCCGAGGGCAGGCGCTCGAGCACGCCGGCGGGCGCGATCGAGGCGGGGACCGACACGTAGGTGAAGTCCGCCGCCTGCAGGACGTCGCCTCGCTTTACGTCGCGGGCCAGCGTGGGGAGGCGGACCTGGGTGCCATACGTGCGCAGGCGCTCTTCGACCTGCGCCACCCGCCCTTCTGCCTGCCTCACGAACATCAGCGTGCCGGAGGCGGAACTGAGCACGAGGACCAGTCCGAATGTCACCAAGAGAATAATCTTTGCCTGCATTGTGCCTGCGCCTATGAGCGTATCGCCCGTCTCGGACGGTTGCCCCCGAAGTTCTCGTTGTTCCGGTGCCACGGCATGACGGGCCTACTCTTCTGCCGTGTCCGCCGCGTTGTCCAAAGCATCGTTAATCATGCCGTAGAGTTTGTCCTTCAGGGAGGAATCCATGAACACCCCGACGGACGTGGCCAAGCCGACGACGGCCGCCGTCAGGACGACCCAATCGACGGTCACGGCACCCTCCTCAGCATGCAGGAATCGCCAAAGCTGCATGATTACTCCCAAACTCAACTGTCAGGAACGGTACCACCTTAAATAGGTAAGCTCAAATCTTTAGTATGTTCGTCTAGTTGAACACCATGTAGCCGATTGGCTTTCCAGCCCGGTAATCGGCGCGTATTCGACGATAGTATGTAATGATCTCGTCGATCTGGCCCGGCGACTGAGTGATACTGAGTAGGGTCCTGGCGTCGGTCTCCCGGCCGTCGAGCACATAGGCGAGCGCCAGATTCTCCCTCACGGCGCCGCCTCTCGGCTGATCGCTGTTGAGTTCTTCCAGCAGCCTCTGGCCTTCGCCGATTCGTCCGGCGAGCACCAGCGACAGCCCGTAGTTCGCCAGCAGGGCGAAATCGGTCGGATACCACGTCAGGGCGTCCTGATAGACCGCCTGCGCCTCGGTGTGCCGGGAGAGGAAATCGAGCGAGACGGCCTTGCCGGTCAGCGCCGGCAGATTGCGGCGGTCGATGCGCAGGGCCGCGTCGTAATGCTCGATGGCCTTGCGCGGCTGCTTGCGGGTAAGGGCGAGAAAGCCCAGTTCCGTAAGAGCTTCGGTGTTCCTAGGGGCGATGTCGTGGGCCCGTTCCAGCGCGTTCTCGGCGCGGATGTTTTGCCCCAGGGCGATGTAGCTGCGGCCGAGGCCGATGAAGGCGGGGGCCGACTTGAGGTTATCGCGCGAGGCGCGCTCGAAAAGGACGGCGGCCTGCTCGTAATCTCCGCTCTGGTAGGCCGCCTGAGCCACCTTCACAGCTTCCGAACCCGAGGCGCCGGCGGACTGGAATGCGCCCCCGTTCTCAAGGCCTGCGCAACCGCTGACTGTCAGGGCGATGGCGAGTACCGCGCCAAGGCGTGTCTGTCTCATTCGGTACGGCACCCCCTTCAGCGCGCCCACATCCTGTGCTGGCCAATCCCTTAGACCCATCCGACTCGGCGGCACAACACCAAAAGGTTGTCTGGATGACCTTCGGGCAGTGTCGACTGTCTGCGCCGTCACCGCAACCCAGCGCTATCGTCCTGACTGTTTCCACGATGCGACCAATAATCAACACAGAGAAAAGAATGTGTCCCAACATGGCCTTATGGCGAGAGATTCAACCATAAGGATTGACGTCATGAACGGAATGGTGTTCGTAACATACTAAAGAATGTAAAGCGCGCCTGCACCCATCCTTCGGGCTGGGGCGGCGCTGGTGCAATAGAAGACTCACGGAGATCATTTCCATGGCCAAGACCATTACCAAAATCACCATCGACCAGCCCGGCAACATTGTCCTTCCA
Organism: uncultured Oceanicola sp.; assembly: GCA_964454145.1. Classification (GTDB taxonomy): domain Bacteria; phylum Pseudomonadota; class Alphaproteobacteria; order Rhodobacterales; family Rhodobacteraceae; genus Vannielia. The sequence goes on from CAYVQK010000065.1 coordinate 17,173, forward strand.
GTCGATCAGTCCGAGGTCGGCCGCTTCGTGAGGGACGGTGAGACGCTCGTCGTCATCACGACCTCCGGCAGGGAGATCCACTTCGAGAACTTCTTCACCGAAGGCCCCAACGGCGAAACGAATCGGCTCTTCTACCCCGACAACACCTACGCGAACGTAAGTGGCGAATCCGACGCGGTGCCGATTGCCGGCATCGGTGCCGGCATGGGCAACGACGAAGCTCTCGCGGCGATCGGCGCCGGCATCGTGGGCCTGGCCGCTCTGGCCGGTGGCGGTGATGGAGACGGCGACGGTGATGGAGACGGCGACGGTGATGGAGACGGCGACGGGGACGGCGACGGTGATGGAGACGGCGACGGTGATGGCGACGGCGACGG
>CAYVQK010000066.1:0-12885 GCA_964454145.1 uncultured Oceanicola sp.
CGCGAGATCATGCAGATCACCGACACCGTCTCGGTGATGCGCCGGGGCGAGATGACAGCCACGGTGCAGACGGCCGAAACCTCCCCCGAGGAGCTGGCCGAGCTGATGGTCGGCCGCAAGGTGCTGCTCCGCGTCGACAAGACCCCGGCCAAGCCCGGCGACACCGTGCTCGAAGTCCGCGACCTGAAGGTGACCGACGAGAAGGGCGTGCAGAAGCTGCGCGGCGTTTCCTTCGACATCCGCGCCGGCGAGATTCTTGGCATCGCGGGCGTGGCCGGCAACGGCCAGTCCGAATTGCTCGAAGTGCTGGGCGGCTACCAGCCCGCCACCGGCACCATCCGGATGAACGGCCAGGAGATCGACCTGACCGGCTCGAAGTCCGACGCCCAGTCCCGCCGCCGCCGCGGCATCGCCCATGTGCCGGAAGACCGTCACCGCGAAGGCCTCATCCTCGAGTTCCAGGCCTGGGAAAACATCGCCTTCGGCTACCACAACGACCCGCGCTACCAGAAGAACGCGCTGATGATGGACAACGCCGCCATCCGCGCCGACACCGAAGGCAAGATGGGCCGCTTCGACGTGCGCCCGCCAAACCCGCTGCTCGCCGCCAAGAACTTCTCCGGCGGCAACCAGCAGAAGCTGGTGCTCGCGCGCGAGCTGGAGCACGACCCCGACCTGTTGCTGATCGGCCAGCCCACCCGCGGCGTCGACATCGGCGCCATCGAGTTCATCCACCAGCAGATCGTGCGCCTGCGCGACGAGGGAAAGGCCATCCTTTTGGTCTCGGTCGAACTGGACGAAATCATGTCGCTCTCCGACCGGATCGCCGTCATGTTCGACGGGCAGATCATGGGCGAGCGACTGCCCGCCGAGACCAACGAGAAAGAGCTGGGCCTGCTGATGGCGGGCGTGCAGGGGGAGGCCGCATAAGATGGACGTGATGCCCAAATGGGCCGAGGTCATCCTCGTCCCGCTCATCTCCCTCATCCTCGCCGCGATCCTCTCCGCCGTGGTGATCCTCGCCATCGGCGAAAACCCGGTCACAGCGGTCAACATCATGATCGACGGCTCCGTGGGCTCGATCCGGGGCTGGGGTTACACGCTCTACTACGCCACGAACTTCATCTTCACCGGCCTCTGCGTCTCGGTCGCCTTCCACGCCCGGCTCTTCAACATCGGGGGCGAAGGGCAGGCCATGATCGGCGGGCTCGGGGTGGCGCTGGTGCTGCTCTACGTGCCGTTTCCGCACTGGTCCGTTGCGCTGGTCGCCGCCGCGCTGGCCGCCGCTGCCTTCGGCGCGCTCTGGGCCCTGATCCCGGCCTGGCTGCAGGCCGCCCGCGGCAGCCATATCGTGATCACCACGATCATGTTCAACTTCATGGCCGCCGGGCTGCTCAACTACCTGCTGTCCAACACCCTCAAGCCGGTCGGACAGTCCGACCCGGCCACCGCCAAGTTCGACCCCGCCTACGACCTGCCCACGCTCAACACGATCCTCACCGACATGGGCTTCTCGGCAGCGCGGGACGATTCCGTCAACGTCACCTTCCTGCTGGCGATCCTGGCCTGCTTCGCCGTCTGGTTCCTGCTCTGGCGCACCCGGCTGGGCTACGCCATCCGCGCCTTCGGCCAGTCGGAGACCGCCGCCAAGTATGCCGGCATCTCGCCGCTCCGCATCACCGTCATCGCCATGCTCATCTCCGGCGGCCTCGCCGGGCTGATGGCCGTGAACACCGCGATGGGCGAGCAGGAGCGGCTAGTGTTGAACGCGGTCGAGGGCGCGGGCTTCATCGGCATCGCCGTGGCCCTGATGGGCCGCAATCACCCCTTCGGCGTGTTCCTCGCCGCCCTGCTCTTCGGCTTCCTCTACCAGGGCGGCGCCGAGCTGGCACTCTGGACGAACATCCCCCGCGAACTCATCGTGGTGATCCAGGCCCTCGTGATCCTGTTCACCGGCGCGCTCGACAACATGGTACGCGCACCCCTCGCCCGGCTCTTCCTCAGCCTCCGCAGGGGCAAGGAGCCCCCCACCACCGCGCCGCCCCCGCCCGGGCCGACCCGCCCCGACCATTCGCCCGAAGGCACGGTGAAAGAGGCATGAGCGAGCTTCTTCCCTTCCTCCCCGGCTTCCTCGCCGCCTTTTCCATCCTGATGGTGGCCGCCTCCTCGCCGGGGCCCGCGGTGGCGATGCTCCTCGGCATCTCGATGAACCGGGGCCGGGCGGCCGCGCTCATCACCTGCCTCGGCATCGCCTGCGGCAGCACCACCATCAACCTCGCCACCATGCTGGGCGTGGGCCTGCTGCTCTCCGAGGCCGCCTGGGCCATGCAGATCCTCCGCCTCCTCGGCGCCGCCTACCTCGCCTGGCTGGCCTACGGCGCCTTCCGCAAGGCCGCCCATCCGCCCGCGCTCGCCGCCGGGCCTGCGCCCGCGCGCTCCGTGCCTCGCCTCCTGCTCGCAGGCTACCTCCTGCAGGTCACCAACCCCAAGGCCATCGTCTTCTGGCTCGCCATCGCCGCGCTCGGCGCCACCCAGGGCGGCGGACCGCTGGTCTACGCGCTGTTCTTCGCCGGAAGCTGGCTGATCTCCTTCACCTGCCACGCCGCCTGGGCGCTGCTGCTCTCCTCCGCCCCGGTCCGAGCCGCCTACACCCGCGCGCGCCGCTCGGTGGAGGCCACGCTGGGCGTGCTCTTCTCCGTCTTCGCCGTCAAGCTCGCCACATCGAGGTAACCCATGGACTTTCTCACGATCATCCAGGTTCTCGACGGCACCGTCCGCCTCGCCATCCCGCTCCTGCTGGCCTGCCTCGCAGGCCTCTTCTCCGAGCGCGCCGGCATCTTCGACATCGGCCTCGAGGGCAAGATGCTGATGGCCGCCTTCTTCTCCGCCGCCGTGGCCTTCACCACCGGCTCCGCCTGGATCGGCCTCCTCGCAGGCATCGCCTCCTCCATGGTGCTCTCGGGCATCCACGGGCTCGCCTCCATCACCTTCCGCGGCAACCAGCTCATCTCCGGCGTCGCGATCAACTTCCTCGCCGCCGGCCTCACCGTGCTCATCGCGCAGGACTGGTTCTCCCAGGGCGGCCGCACCCCCTCGCTCTCCGGCGCCGCCCGCTTCGACAGCATCGACCTGCCCGGCGCCCTCACCCGCATCCGCGACATCCGCGATGCCGGCCCGATCCAGCAGATCTACTCCGAGCTGATCTCGGGCCACCCGATCCTCACCTACATCGGCTTCCTCTTCGTCCCGATCACCTGGTGGGTGCTGTTCCGCACCCGCTTCGGCCTGCGCCTGCGCGCGGTGGGCGAAAGCCCCGAGGCGGTGGATACCGCCGGCGTCTCCGTCGTCGGCCTCCGCTTCGCCGCCGTCGCCATCTGCGGCCTGCTCTGCGGCATCGCCGGCGCCTACCTCTCCACCGCCATCCAGGCCGGTTTCACCAAGGACATGACGGCCAACCGCGGCTACATCGCCCTTGCCGCCCTGATCTTCGCCAAGTGGCGGCCCTGGTACGCGCTCTATGCCTGCCTGCTCTTCGGCCTCTTCTTCGCGATCGACAACCGCTTCCAGAACATCACCCTGCTGGGCTTCCAGCTTCCGGTGCAGTTCATGCAGTCGCTCCCTTACATCCTCACGGTGGTGATCCTCGCCGGCTTCGTCGGCAAGGCCATCCCGCCCCGCGCCGGAGGCGAACCCTATGTCAAAGAGCGCTGACCTCGCCGCCCGCATCAAGGTCGACGCGGGCTCCAACCCGCCCAAGCTGGGCCTGATCCTCGGCTCCGGCCTCGGCCACCTCGCCGAAGAGGTGAAGGGCGTGTCCATCGACTACGCCGCGCTCGAGGGCTTCCCCCACGCCGGCGTCTCGGGGCACAATCCCAAGCTGGTGATCGGCACGCTGGAGGGCGTCCGCGTCGCCGTCCTCGGCGGCCGGGCGCATTACTACGAGGCCGGCAACGCCTCGGCCATGCGCCTGCCGCTCGAAACCCTGAAGGCGCTCGGCTGCGACACGCTCCTGCTGACCAACGCCGCCGGCTCCATGCGCCCCGACATCCCGCCCGGCGAGCTGATGCTGCTCTCCGATCACATCAACTTCTCCGGTCTGAACCCGCTGATCGGCGAGCCCTCCGACGCCCGCTTCGTGCCCATGACCGAGGCCTACGACCCCGCCCTCCGCGCCGCGCTGAAATCCGCCGCCGAGGCACAGAACATCCCGCTCGAAGAGGGCACCTACGCCTGGTATTCCGGCCCCTCCTTCGAGACGCCCGCCGAGATCCGCGCCATCCGCACGCTCGGCGCCGATGCCGTCGGCATGTCCACCGTGCCCGAGGTCATCCTCGCCCGCTTCCTGCACATGCGCGTCGCCGCGATCTCCACCATCACCAACATGGCTGCCGGCATGTCGGATGAGAATATCTCCCACGAGCACACCAAGGCCATGGCGCCCCTCGGCGCGGCGAAGCTCGAAAAGATCCTCCGGGCCTTCCTCAAGTCACTCTGAGCCCCTCCGCCGCACTGCGGCACTAGACAGCGCAGCGGCTTTGTCGCACTACGTCTGACATGCAGTTCTACCTCCCCATTGCCGAGGTATCGGTGAACGCTTTCCTGCTTCTGGGCATCGGCGGCGTCGTGGGGATTCTCTCGGGCATGTTCGGGGTCGGCGGCGGCTTCCTGATCACCCCGCTGCTGTTCTTCGTCGGCATCCCGCCCGCCGTGGCCGTGGCCACCTCCGCCAACCAGATCGTCGCCTCCTCGATATCCGGCGTGCTCGCCCACCTCAGGCGAAAGACGGTGGATATCCGAATGGGCCTCGTCCTGCTGGCCGGCGGCCTCGTAGGCGCCGCGATCGGCGTCTGGGTGTTCAACATCCTGCGCCAGCTCGGGCAGGTCGACCTGCTGGTCACCCTTTGCTACGTCGTCTTCCTCGGTATCATCGGCGCGCTGATGTTCGTCGAAAGCGTCCGGGCGCTCCGCCGCACCAAGGGCGGCAAGCTGCCGCCGCGGCGCAAGCACAACTGGGTGCACAACCTGCCCCTGAAGATGAAATTCCGCACCTCCGGCCTCTACATCTCGGTCATCCCGCCGGTGCTGGTGGGCCTCTCCGTCGGCCTTCTGGCGGCCATCATGGGCGTCGGCGGCGGCTTCATCATGGTGCCCGCCATGATCTACCTGCTCGGCATGCCCACCAAGGTCGTGATCGGCACCTCCTTGCTGCAGATCATCTTCGTCACCGCCTTCACCACGCTCTTGCACGCCACCACCAACCAGACGGTCGACATGATCCTGGCCGTCCTCCTGCTCGTGGGCGGCGTCGTCGGCGCCCAGGTCGGCACCCGCCTCGGCACCATGCTGAAGGCCGAGCAGCTCCGCATCGCGCTGGCCGCCCTCGTGCTGCTGGTCTGCGGCAAGCTGGCGACAGACCTCCTGCTGCAACCCTCTGAGCTCTTCTCGATCAGCGCGATGAAGGCCGGCGGATGAAGCGCCTCGCCGCCGCCCTCCTGGCTCTCGCGGCCACCTTCGCTCCGGTGCAGGCCGCAGAAGAAGTGGTGGCCGATCTCTCGCAGAGCCGCGTCGGCATCAACGCCACCTTCAACGGTTCCGAGATCCTCGTCTTCGGCGCCGTCAAGCGCGATGCCCCCCTCACCGACGGCGATGCCGTCGACGTGGTGGTCACCGTCGCCGGGCCCTCGACCCCGGTGCTCGTCCGCAAGAAGGGCAAGCGCGCGGGCATCTGGGTCAACACCGAGGCAGTCGAGGTGGACCGCGCCCCGAGCTTCTACCAGATCGTCACCACCGGCCCGCTGTCCGATCTGGTCTCCGCCACCGAAGATCTCCGCCACAGCATCTCGATCGACCGCGCGATCCGCTCCGTCGGCGCCCCCGCCGAAGTGAGCGACGCGGCGCAGTTTACCGAGGCGCTGGTGCGGGTTCGCACGAAGGACGGCCTCTATGCGGTCCACGAAGGCGAGGTGACGATCCTCGAAGACACGCTCTTTCGTGCCAACGTCGCCCTGCCGGCCAACCTGACCGAAGGCAACTACACCACCCGCATCTTCCTCACCCGCAATGGCAGCGTGGTGGCCCGACACGCCACCACCATCCACGTCTCCAAGGTCGGGCTCGAACGCTGGATCCACGTGCTTGCCCACGAACGGCCGCTGATCTACGGCCTCCTGTCCCTCGCCATCGCCATCGCCGCAGGCTGGGGCGCCTCCGCCATCTTCCGCTACATCCGCGGCTGAACCACCAGTCAGAGCCACAATCCCGGCCTCGCCAGGGTACAGCTGCCTTGGCGTCAACAGCGCCATGGTTTTGCCCCATTGTCTCCTCGCCCCCGCCCGGATCTCTTTGCAGGCCGGATGAACACACGGATGAGGAGACACCCAGATGGCCAAGCCAGGCGGACCCAAGGGAGGCGGCACCACCACTGTGACCCCGCCTGATGGCGCAATCAGCGGTACCGAGGGGGATGACATCCTCATCGGCACCGCCGCCGATGACGTGCTCTGGGGCCTCGGCGGCGCCGACGAGATCAGCGGCGGCGACGGGGTCGACGTGATCGAGGGCAACGCCGGCGATGACGTCCTCACCGGCGGCGCAGGCGACGACATCATCAACGGCGGCGACGGCTCCGACATCATCTACGGCGACGCCGGCAGCGACACCATCGACGGCGGCAGCGACGGCGGCATCGACGTGGTTATCTACGACGGCATCGAGGGGGTCGACTACGATGTGGTCGTGCACACCGCGATCGTCGGCAAGGGCAAGAACACCCGCGAGGTCGTCACCGGCTTCACCGTCACCGCGCTCGACGGCTCGGGCGACGTGGACGAGCTGACAAACATCGAGCAGGTGCTCTTCGTGCAGTATCCCACGACCGGCACCATCATCACCCAGGGCGATTTCGAGACGGTGCGCTACGATAGCACAGTCACCCTCGACGTGCTCGCCAACGACTACCTCGAGGGCGGCAATCCCGGCGAGGGCCTGACGATCACCGCCATCACCGACGTCCAGATCGATCTCGACGGCAACGGTGAGAACGATGTCGACCTGATCCCCGACGGCGCCGATCTCGCCTATTTCGAGGCGGGCGGCCTGCTGAACGACGGCTCGATCCTCACGCTCAACGCCGATGGCACCCTCACCTGGGATCCCAACGGCGTCTACGACACCAACACCGGCGAGCCTCCGGTCGTAAACTTTTGGTACGAGGTCTCTGACGGCCTCGGCGCCACCGACTACGGCGACGTGACCTTCCAGGTCACCTACCCGGCCCCGCTCGGCGACATCACCTTCGAGACGATGACCAGCTACTACGACCTGTTCACTGCCGAGCTCACCGGCCTCTGGATCTATCAGGACGGGCCGAACGGCGACTACTTCATCAGCCAGCTCTCTTCGGCCACCAACTTCTTCGAGAAGCGCGACGGCGGTGCGACCCACTTCGACTATGACGGCGATGGTGACGACGAATTCAAGGTCTGGACCGAGGCCAACGGCACGACCCACGAGATGAACGTGGTCCACTCCGACCAATCCACCTTCGGCGTCGACAGCATCGTCTTCGTCGGGCTCGATGTGGGCGAGGAGGCGGAGGTGGTCTTCTCCGACGCCAACGGCAACGCCCTCGGCTCCGTCACCATCACGGCCGATGATCTGGATGCCAACGGGATGGTCGAGTTCACCAATGCCGACAGCATCTACCAATTCAACGTGATCGCCTCGGATGGCGCCACCTTCCACGTCGATGACATCGTGCTGGTCTGAGCCCGCGCTCCGCGGGACGGGGCATTAACGCTCCCCGCCCTGCATAATCGCATAGGTATGAGATGTGCATGGGTTGTGCATGGGTTGTGCATGGGATGTTGCCCTGCCAAATCCGCGGTTAACGCCGTGCCGCGCTGCGGCGCAACGGCATTTCCGCAAAGCAAATCAACGCTCTGTCAGCTTCAACTCGATCCGCCGGTTCTTCGCCCGCGCTTCCGGCGTGTCGGCCGGGTCAATCGGCTGGTATTCCCCGAAGCCGTTCGCGCTCAATCTCTGCGGTGAAATCCCCAGCTCCTCGCTCATGAACCGCACGACCGAGAGCGCCCTCGCCTGGCTCAGTTCCCAGTTGTCGGCGAACTCTCCGAAGCCCGAAAGCGGCTGGTCGTCGGTGTGCCCGTCGACCCGGATGATCCAGTCGATCTCAGGTGGAATCTCCGCGGCAAGGCGGCGCAGGATCGTGGTAACATTCTGAATTTCCTCACGTCCTTCGGCCGACAGGTTGGCCTCGGCCGGCGCGAAGAGCACCTCCGACGAGAACACGAACCGGTCCCCCTCGATCCGCACGCCCTCGGTGTTGCCCACGAGTTCCCGGAGCCGCCCGAAGAACTCCGAGCGGTATTGTTCCAGGTCTTTTTGCGCCTCCTCGAGCCGCTTGCGCTCCGCCGCCTCCAGCTCCGCCCGGCGCCGTTCCTCCTGCGCCACCCGGGCCAGCGCCGCGTTCAGCTGGGCGCCCAGCGTCTCGATCTGAACCTGCGCCTCCTGGTCCTTCTGCGATGCAGCATCAATGACCCCCTGCAACGCCCCCAGTTGCGCCCGCAAGGCCGCGACCTGCTGGTTCAGAAGCGCCAGCCTCCGCTGCCCCTCGGCAGAGGCTACCTCCTTGTTTTCCAACTCTTTATTGGCCTGCGCCAGCAAGGCATCCTTGCGCTCCGCCTCGCTCAGCGCCGCCTCGGCACGCCGCTCCGCCGCCAGCTTTTCTGCAAGTGCAGCCGCTAGTCGCTCCCGCACCGCCGCCGCATCCCCGAGATCGGCCTCGAGCGCCTCTCTGACAGCCTTCAGTTCCGCAATTTCCCTTTGGTTGTCAGCCACTTCCGCCCGCAACGCCGCAAGCTCCTGCTCTGCCACCTCGGCCCGTGCAGCCAGCGCATCCCGAGCCTCCTCCGCCGCGCTCCGCGCGTCGCCCAGCGCCGCCAACTCGGCCTTCGCTGTCGCCAATTCCCCGGCCAGCCGCGCCGCCTCTTCGGCGGCGGAAACCCCTGTTTCCACTTGGCTTTCCAGCTGTGAAACCGAGGCCAGTGCCGCCGCCAGCCTGGCGTTCAGATCTTCCTCCGCCGCCTGTGCCGCGGCCAACAGCGTCAGCGTTTCCTCCGCCTTCTTCCGCTGCGCCTCGAGCGCCAGCGTCATCGCCGTCAGCTCCGTTTCAGCCCCCTGCAACCGTTCCCTGAGTGCCTGAGCTGCCGCGGTTTCTGCCAGCCGCGCCTTCTCTTCCTCGGACAGCTGTTCCTCCAGCGCCGCCACTTCCGCCGCCGTCTCGGCCTTCTCCGCCTGAAGGTCAGCCACCAGCGCCTCCAACGCCTCTCGCCGCGCCGCAGCGAGCCGCGCGGCTTCCGTTTGCGAGTCGATCTCGGTCCGCGCCGACGCAAGCGCCTGTTCCAAAGAGATTTTCTCGGCTTCCACAGCCTCGCGCGCCGCTTCCGCCGCCGCCAGATCCTCGGACAGCGCGGCGCCTCGATCCTGCGCTGTATCCCGCTCCGCGATCAGGGCCGCCACCTGCGCCTCGAAGCCCGAGATCTTCTGCTGCGCATCCTCCAGTGCCTCCTGCCCCGACGCCACCTGTCCCCTGAGGGACGCAATCAGGGCCGCCTGCCGCGCCGCATCCTCCGCCGCCGCCGAAAGCGCCGCATCCCGGTTTGCCACGTCGCCCTGCAGCGCCTCGACCCGGGCCCGCTCCAAACCGAGCGAGTCCGCCAGCGAGGCAAGCTCCTGGCTCAACTCGTTCAGCTCACTCTCCTGCCCGGTGATTGTCTCGCGGAGCATGAACTGCACGATCATGAAGATCGACAGGACGAACATCAGCACCAACAAAAGCGCTGTCATCGCATCCACGAACCCCGGCCAGATCGAGGCCGAGAAGCGTTGGCCGCTGCGCCGCGATAGGGCCATCAGCCGGGCCTCCGGGTCGCGTCCCGGATAACCCGCGTGAGCGCCGCGATATCCGCGCGCAGGCCGGCGATGCTCTCCTGCCGTCCTGCGGCGATATCTTCATGCAATGCAAGGAGTTGCGTGTCGATCGACCGCAGCCGCATCCGGCTTTCGGCATCCACGCCACCCTCGTGCGTTGTCACCCCATCAAGCTTGTTCAGCAGCGCCTCGTTCGCCTCCGCGATGCGCTTCAGCAACTTGTCCGCCGAGCGTGGCTGAGACATGTTCCCGGCGATCTTTTCCATGGCCAGGGCCACCTCGCCCATCCGGTCTTCGAGCATGGCGCGGGAGACGTCGGACTGGGTGAACATCTCCCGCATTGCCTCCATCTGCTCGGACATGTGGTCGAGGATACCGGCGACGGCGGAGGGCTCTGAGCCTTCGCCGTCTGCCCCGGCAAAGGCCACGCGAGTAATAGAGGAAAGCCACTCCTCCAGTTCGCGGTAGAACCGGTTTTGACCGTGGGAGGCAAAAAGCTCGAGCAGCCCGACGATCAGCGACCCGGCGAGACCGAGCAGCGACGATCCGAAGGCGGTGCCCATGCCGCCCAACTGTGCCTCGAGACCACCCATCAACCGCGCAAACACCTCCACCCCGCCTTCCCCCTCTTGCGGGGCGAGCGAGCGAATGGTTTCGACAACGGCCGGAACGGTGGTGGCAAGGCCGTAGAACGTCCCGAGAAGGCCAAGGAAAATCAGCAGGTTGACGAGATACCGCGTGATGTCCCGCAGCTCTTCGATCCGCGTGCCGACCGACTCCAGGATAGAGCGTGACGACGTTGCCGAAATCTGCATCCGACCGCGGCGTGACCGAAGCAGTGCGGCAAGGGGAGCCAGAAGCCGGGGCACCTTGGAACCCACTTCACGCTCCAGCGCAAAGTCCTCGAGCCAGGCCACCGACCGCACGAGCTGATAGACCTGCCAGAAACAGGTGAAGACGCCGACCACGAACACGAGGCCGATGGTGCCATTCAGCCAGAGGTTCGCGAGGATCACCGGCATGACCGTGGGCAGAAGCAGGTAGCTGCCGAAGCTCACGAGCCCAAGCACGATCAACATCTGCACCACCTGGCGCACCGGTTGGGAAAAATGCGGCTCGGCCTCGGCCTCAGTCATGCTCATGCGGGGTTAATGCCCTTTGTTTGTTGGCCGCAGGATAGGGGGGGCGTGGGGGCTTGCCAATCAGAAAGGCCTCACGTCCGATTGCGGAGTCGGGCGGCGAGCCAGGCAAGATCAGGATCGGTGATGCCGATCTGGGCGAGGTGGTCGGCTGTATTGAAGAGATACTCGGTGTTAGGCCCCCGCCCGCCATGGGCATTGGCTATGATCTCGGCCTGCTGTTCGAGGCTCAACGCACCGCAGTATTGAACGTGGTCCCGATCTACTACGTAGGCCAGCGCGTGAAACGGTTCTGCTCCGTCAGCGCGCAAGGTCACGACGGCCTCGAAATAGGCAGAGGAGATCAGCTCCCGTTCGCGCAGCTCGGACAGAACCTTTAGCTCCTGCCCGGGCACCACGCGAAGCGCAACGCCCTGACAAGACGCACCTTCTGCCTCGTCCAGCGCCAGCACGAGTCCCGGGTTCTGCTCCGTCCCGCGGTGGTGGATCGACGACATGCAGAACGCCCGATGGTAGCCGTCGAGCCGGGCCAACCGCGTTTCGGCCACCTCGAAACCGGGGTTCCACAGCAGGCTGCCATATCCGAAGACCCAGAGGGGGCTCGGGAGTTCGCTGTCAGGGATCATCCGCCTCGCCTTTCCATCTGAGGCCCGGTAAACCAGATCGCGCTGCAAATCGAAAGGGGCGTGGATGTTGCGCCGGATGATCGTCGTCGTGTTGCTCGCCACGTTGGGCTGGGGTGGCTACTGGGCCGTCGGAGCCTGGGGCCTGGAGAAGGCTGTGCGATTGTGGCTGGTTGACCGGCGCGGCGATGGCTGGCAGGCCGAGGCCGAACGCGTGGTCGTACGTGGCTTTCCCAATCGTTTCGACTTGGAACTGGACGAGGTGCGGCTGGCCGACCCGCGCACCGGCTGGGCCTGGTCGGCGCCGTTCTTCCAGAGCCTCGCCCTGAGCTACAAGCCCTACCACGTCATCGCCGTATGGCCCGACACACAGACGCTGCAGACTCCCTACGAGCGCCTGCAAATCACCTCGGAGCGCCTGCGCGGGAGCTTGATGCTGACGCCCACCACGCTGGCCCTTAAACGGTCGAGTTTCGAGCTCGACGGCGTTGAGGTAACTTCGGACGCAGGCTGGACAAGCAAGCTCACGGAAGGGCGGCTGGCGACCCGGACCATTCCCGAGGACTTCCCCGATCCGAACGTGCACCAGATCAGCTTCTCCGCCCGCGCCTGGCAGGTGCCCTCGCGGCTGCTGGCGGAATTGAATGCGGCAGACCTTGTTCCCGACACCCTGGATCGTGTCACGGCAGACCTGACAATCACCTTCTCGGCCCCGTGGGACCGTTATTCCATCGAGCGAGCCCGCCCGCAGCCGATGCACGTGGAGGTCAACCTGGCCGAGGCGAAGTGGGGACAGATGGAGCTGAAGCTGGCGGGCAGCTTCGATGTGGACGAGTCCGGGCTGCCGGAGGGCTCACTGCTGGTGAAAGCTACGAACTGGCGGGAGATCCTGGCTGTCGGCGTGGCGGCAGGCGTAGTGCCCGCGGACTTCGAAGCGCCGATCACCACCGCTCTCGAATTGGCCAGCCAGCTCGCCGGAAGCCCGACGACGCTCGACATTCCACTCAATTTCAAGAACGGGCAGACGCGGATCGGCCCGGCGCCCATCGGGCCGGCGCCGGTGATCCGCCTGCGGTAGGGTCTATTCCGGCACGCAGATGGTCCCGCCGAGAAGACCGCGCAGCGTGTTGGCCGTGAGAACGGCGATCACCGCGACGAGCAGGGTCAGGCTGCCC
>CAYVQK010000066.1:12985-17474 GCA_964454145.1 uncultured Oceanicola sp.
TTGCGGTGCGATATCCAGCTGGAGATGACTGCGAAGGTGAGCACCAGTTGCGCGAAGGCGCCAAAAAGCCAGATGGGGCGTGCCACATCGAGCCGATCGGAAGCGGACAGAGCGGTGGCGAGCAGCATCAGCGAAATCGCCATGGCCGGGAAAAAGTTGATCCGCACCGGGTGGGCCCATTCCCAGGCAATCTGGCCCGGGTATCGCAGGGCCTTGGCGGCATAGGTCAGCGCGATGAGGACGAGCAGGGCAACTGAGATCCAGAGCGCGGCTTCCCCCAGTGCGGGCGGCAAGCCCAGCGCGCCTGAGCCTCGGACCAGCGCGATCGTCAGGCCGAACGCACCGAGCAGGACTGCGAAGAATGAAACCGGGAAGTGTGCGAGGCCGGAAGCGGGCAGGTTTGTGGCTTCGGTGGTCATCTCGTCGATCGTCATGCGGCCTCGCGCCCCTTGGTGGCAAGGGCCCGGTACGCGTCATACTGCGCAAGGAAAAGCTCTCCTGAGAGCTCTTCGAGGAAATGTGTGCGGGCGAGGCGATCCGTCACCGGGCCTTTGACCTCCGACATATGAAGGCGGACGTTGAGATCGCTCAGGCGCTTGTTCAGCGCCTCGAGGGATTCCAGCGCCGAAAGGTCGATCTCGTTCACCGCCGAACACATCAGAACAACGTCGCGCAGCTCGGGGGTCTTCAACACCCGGTCGAGCACGTAGTCCTCGAGATAGCGTGCGTTGGCGAAGTAGAGGCTCTCGTCGATGCGGATGGTGAGCAGCGTGGGCGACGTTTCGACCATGTGGCGCAGAACGTTGCGGAAGTGCTGGGTGCCAGGCACCAGGCCGACTTCGGCAATATGCGGCTTGGAGGTGCGGTAGAGGAAGAGACCGATGGAGATGACGACGCCCGCGGTCACGCCGGTTTCGACGCCGAAGCCGAGCGTGAGCAGAATGGTGGCGAGAACGGCGGCGAAGTCTGCGCGGTTGTAGGTCCAGCTGTTTCTGAGCACCGAGAAATCCACCAGCGAGAGCACGGCCACGATGATGGTCGCCGCCAGCGTGGCGTTCGGCAGGTAGTAGACCAGCGGGGTAAGGGCGATGGCGGCGATGGCCAGGCCCACGGCGGTGTAGGCCCCGGCTGCTGGCGTTTCGGCACCCGCATCGAAGTTCACCACCGAGCGCGCGAAGCCGCCCGTAACGGGGTAGCCGCCAGTGAAGGCGGCGCCGATGTTTGCCGCACCCAGGCCAATCAGCTCCTGGTCGGGATTGATGCGCTGGCGCTTCTTGGCAGCGAGAGTCTGAGCGACCGAGATCGACTCGACGAAGCCGATGATCGAGATGAGCAGGGCGGGCACGAAGAGGGCGCGCAGCATCTCGGTCGAGAAATCCGGCATCGTCAGTGGCGGCAGCGCTTGTGGAACGGAGCCGACAACTGCCACGCCCCGATCAGCGAGACCGAAGAGCCAGGTGACCAACGTCGTAACGACCACGGCCGCAACGGGGCCGGCCTTGGTGGCGATATCGGCGAGCCTCGGCTTGAGGCCGGCCTTCAGGAGCGCAGGCTTCAGGCCCTTGCGAACCCAGAACAGGAACGCCGTTGCAGTGACGCCGATCGCAAGGGTGATCGGGTTTATCTGACCAATCTGGGTGACGATGTTCTCGATCATCTCGATGAGGTTATGCCCGCCACCCTTCACGCCCAGAATGTGCTTCAGCTGGGACGTGGCGATCAGAATGCCGGACGCCGTGATGAAGCCGGCGATCACCGGGTGCGACA
This sequence comes from uncultured Oceanicola sp., assembly GCA_964454145.1. Taxonomy (GTDB): domain Bacteria; phylum Pseudomonadota; class Alphaproteobacteria; order Rhodobacterales; family Rhodobacteraceae; genus Vannielia. The sequence continues at coordinate 14,753 of CAYVQK010000066.1, forward strand.
AGAAGTTGGCGAGAAAGCCCAGCTTGAAGACGCCGAGCAGTAGCAGCATGCCGCCCGAAAGGAAGGCCAAAGTCAGGGCGGCGGCGGCGTAGCCCATGGTGCCTTGCTCGGCCACCTGCCCCACCGCAGCCGCTGTCATGAGCGACACGACCGCCACAGGGCCCACGGCCAGGGCACGGGAGGTGCCGAAGATGGCATAAAGGATGATCGGGACGATGGAGGCGTAGATGCCCGCCTCGGGCGGGAGACCCGCCAGAAGCGCATAGGCCAACGACTGCGGAATCAGCATGATCGTCACGATGACCGCCGCGATGAGGTCGTTCGACAATGCATCGCGGTTGTAGTCGCGGCCCCAGTCGAAGACGGGCATGTATTTCTTCAACAGCCACATGGCCTTTGTCTTTCGTCACAGGCCCGCACCGAGGCGGGACGGGCCGATTTTCGTCTAGCGCGCACTGACCTTCTCGGGATGCACCATCCACTCCCGCCCTCGGAGCATGGCCTTCCAGTAGATTGGCGGAAGGATCTTTTCCTTGAGCAACCAGGCGGCGCGGGTCGGCTTGGTGCCGTCGATTACCCACTTCGGAAAAGAGGGTAGCAGTGCGCCGCCGTACCCGAACTCGGCCAGCACGATCTTGCCGCGTTCAACTGTCAGCGGGCAGGAACCATAGCCATTGTAGACGACCGAGGGCGAATGCCCGTCGATATCGTCGGCCAGGTTCTGTGCAACTATCGCGGCCTGCACCCTTGCGGCGGCGGCAGTCTTGGCGTTGGGGGCGTTCATAACGTCACCCAGCGACCAGATGTTGTCGAACTCCTTGTGGCGGAGAGTCGACTGGTCGACATCAACCCAACCCGTGGCATCCGCCAGCGGCGAGACGCGGATGAAGTCCGGCGCCACTTGCGGCGGGCAGACGTGGATCATGTCGAACTCTTCGGTCACCTCGACGGGGTCTTCATCAGGTTTGGCCACGGTGAAGGTCGCCGTCTTGGTTTTGCCATCTATGCTCTTGAGATTGTGGAAGAAGTTCAGGTTGGCATGGTAACGCTCGACGTAGTCCATGAGCGCGGGCACGTAATCCTTGACGCCGAAGAGAACACCACCAGCATTCATGAAGTCGATCCTGATGTCGTTCAGCACCCCGGCGCGCTCCCAGGCATTGGCCGAGAGATACATGGCCTTCTGTGGGGCGCCGGCGCATTTGATCGGCATCGGCGGCTGAGTGAAGATCGCGCGGCCCTTCTTCAGCCCCTTCACAAGCTCCCATGTGTAGGGTGCGAGATCGTAGCGGTAGTTCGAGGTGACGCCGTTCTTGCCGAGCGTATCGACCAGGCCCTCTACCTTGTCCCAGGCGAGCTTCAGACCAGGGCAGACGACGAGCCGGGCGTATTTCACTACCCGGCAGCCATCCAGCACCACGGCGTTGTCTTTTGGCTCGAAAGCGGCAACAGCCGATTTGATCCAGTGAACACCTTTGGGGATTAGGCTTCCCATCGTTTTCGCAGTGTCGTCGGCTTCGAAGATGCCTCCGCCGACCATGGTCCAGCCAGGCTGGTAGTAATGGATATCCGCCGGGTCGATGATGGCGATGTTGAGGTTTTCCTTGCGCGCCTTCAGAGAAGAGGCTGTGGCGATCCCGGCTGCACCTCCGCCGACGATCACCACGTCGTAGGTGGCGTCCGCCGCGGTGTCTGTGGGTGTCTTGCCGCCGTTCGCGATACGGCGGGCAACACCGTTCATGTCGTAGCCTGCGGCTTTCGTAGCTGCGAGAATCTCCGGAAGCGGGCGCCGGGTGGCCTCGGCAAGCGACCAGAGCGTGGCCGAGCGGGTGCCAGTCCGGCAGAAGGCAAGCGTCGGGCCAGGCAACTCAGCGAGGGCCTTGCCGAAGGACTGGGCTGTTTCATCGGTGACGACACCGGGTGTGACCGGCAGGAAGCGAAACTCGAGCCCGGCCTGCTTTGCCGCCTCGGCGAGTTCCTCGTGGCTCGGCTGGTCGGCGCCTTCTGCGTCGGGCCGATTGCAGACGACTGATCGGAAGCCTTCGCGAGCCAGCGTTGTGATGTCGTCTGCGGTGATCTGCGGAGAGACAGAGAAGGTGTCGGTAATCTTTTTGATTTCCATGCTGGGCCTCCCTCGAGCAGTGGACACCGGGAGCGGGCCGGGCACGGCCCCTCGCAACGGCATTTTCGGATTGAGGCGCCGCAAGTATTGCCTGCGGCGCCCAAGGCGATCAGAGGCCGTTGAGCGGCACCTTGAGCATCGGCTTCCCGTCCTTGTCGGTCGGGATCGTACCGGCGCGCATATTCACCTGCAGGGAGGGAATGATGAGCTTGGGCATGTCGAGTTGCGCATCCCGCTCGGTGCGGAACTTGATAAAGTCTTCCTTCGTCTTGCCCTCCCCGACATGGATGTTGAACTTTCGCTCTTCGCCCACCGTGGTCTCCCACTTGATGTCACGGCCGTTCGGGCCGTAATCGTGACACATGAAGAGGCGCATCTCGTCGGGCAGGGCGAGCACCTTCATGATGCTGTCGTAGAGCACGCCGGCATCGCCGCCCGGGAAGTCGGCCCGGGCCGAGCCACCATCGGGCATGAAGAGCGTGTCGCCCACGAAGGCGGCATCGCCGACCACGTGCACCATGCAGGCCGGGGTGTGGCCAGGTGTGTAGAGGGCGACGGCATCCATGTTCCCGATCTTGTAGGTGTCGCCGTCGGCGAAGA
>CAYVQK010000067.1:0-16947 GCA_964454145.1 uncultured Oceanicola sp.
CGTTGGCCGGTGCCCGGCGCCCCCGGTGCCGGATCTTCGGGGCTCACGGTTTCAGAAATCACGGGAACGCGATGCAGGTGCGCGGCGTTGGCAATTCAAACGAAAGGCGTCTGACATGAACAAGTTCCTTATCGGTGGCGCCCTGGCGGTCGCACTCACTTCCACCACCCTATCCGCTTCCCCGATGCACAAGCCGGGTGAGACAGCCGGCATCGGCGCGACGGGGGGTGAACAGATCTGGCTTGCCCAGGGCAATGGGAAGGGTAACGGAAACGGCCCGAAGAAGATCCTGAAGAAGGGCAAGGCGGACAAGGCCAAGGGCCCCAAGGCCAAGCCAGAGCAGGCCAAGGGCCCGAAGGCGAAGGACAAGGACAAGCCTGGCGACGTCGAGCAGGCCTCGAACGGGAAAGGCAAAGGCAACAAGGCCCGCAAGGTCTACAGTGCGGATGAGCGTGACGACGTTGTCGCGCGCATCGTCTCGACACCGGCGCCCGCAGGCCGTGACATGCTTGGTGTGCTCGGCGCGACCGGGCTGGTTCTGGTAGGCCGGGATGTCGTGATCACGGATGTTACCGACGACGAGCTGCTCACTTATCGCAACTGCCCGCCGGGCCTTGCCAAGAAAGACCCGCCCTGCGTGCCGCCGGGCCTCGCCAAGAAAGGTGTGACCTACGAGGAGTGGGCCTCTTACGATGGGGACCGGTACGACGAGATCTGGCGCGAGCGGCGCGACGAGTGGCTGGACTCGGAGTTCGACTTCGACCCGGATCCCGAGCTGCTGCTGTTGCGCTCGGATCAGGTGGCGACGCTCTTCGGGCTCGACGCGGCCCCCGAGGGCCAGCGTTATGCGCTTATCGACGGGCTGCCAGTGCTGCTCGACGACGAGGATTACAACGCGCTGCTGCTGGTCAACGAGATCGCCCAGGTGGCGGACCTGACGGACGGGTTGCAGATTGCCCCCACCGCGGCGCTGACGCAGGATGAACTCATCAGCCTGTACAGGTTGCCGGCGCTCGGGGCGGATGAGAACTATGCCGTCCTGAACGGGCAGCTTCTGCGGCTCAACGACTCGGAATACGAGATGCTTCAGATGATCCGCATCGCGCGGGCCGTTCTGTAGGCCTTCGGATCGGGGGGCATGGCACCCCACCAGACCTGCGCAGCCGCCGGGATTCCGGCGGCTGTGTGCATTTGGTCACGTGGTTCGGTGAACGAAAACGCCGCCCGGCGGGGGCGGCGTTTTTGTGTGTGTGGATCGCCTCAGAAGAACGTCGCCTTACTCAGGGTCTCGTAGATCCGGTAGACCGAGGGGCCGATGAGGATGATCATCAGCGGCGGCACGGTGAACATCATGGTGCCGAGCGTCAGCTTGGTGGGCAGCACGTTGGCCTTTTCCTCGGCCCGCATCACCCGCTTGTCGCGCATCTCGTCGGAGAAGACCCGCAACGCGTCGGCGATTGAGGTGCCGAACTGCGCCGACTGGATCAGCACGGTGACGAAGGAGGCGATGTCGGGCACGCCGCAGCGCTCGGCCATGTCCTTGAGCACGTTGGTCTTGTCCTTGCCGGCCTTCATCTCGTGGGCGATGATCGCGTATTCCTCGGCGAGCGCGGGGTAGCCCTGCTCGATCTCCTTGGAGACGCGGATGATCGACTGGTCCATCGACTGGCCGGCCTCGACGCAGACCAGCATCATGTCGAGCGAGTCGGGGAAGCCGTTGGTGATCTCTTCCTGGCGCTTCGTCAGCCGGCTGTTCACCCAGTAGCGCGGCAGGTAGTAGCCGGCGAACCCGGGCAGCAGCACGGTGAGCAGGAGCTGCTGGGTCGACAGGTCGCCGCCCGAGGAGCGGATGATGGCGACCAGCAGGCCGATCAGCAGCATGCCGATGCCGAGCGAGAACTGGATGAAGTGATACATCCGCACCGCGTTCTTGCCGCGGTAGCCGGCCTGCATCATCCGCAGCCGGGCTGCGCCCATCTCCTCGGCGGTCTGGGGCTCGAGGAAGGTGGCGAACTTGTCGAGCTTCTCGGCCTTGTGGTCCTTGGTGCGCAGCTTGGCGCCCTTGCCGTCGTCCACCTTGGCGGTGCGGTTGCCGCCGGTGCCCTTGAGCTTGTCCATCGGGTCCGCCTTCCGCTTGAGGAAGGAGGGCAGGGTGAGCAGCACCAGGAGCAGGCCGAGGGCGCCGATGGCGTAGAGGGGCCCGAGCTCTCCGAAGGTGGCCAGGAGCCATTCGTTGGCGTTTTGCAGGAGTTCCATGCGCGGGGCCTCAGACTTTGATGTTCACCATGATCTTCATGAAGATCACGTTGACGATGAGGAAGGTGGCGACGACGAGGCAGGCCGGGATGAAGGCGGCGGTGTCCTTCACGTCGTCGTAGTAGTCGGGCTTGATCACGTTGATCATGACGATCGCCAGGATCGGGAAGAGCGAGAGGAACATGCCGGACCACTTGGCTTCGGCGGTGATCGCCTTCACCCGGCGGAACAGCTTGAAGCGGGCGCGGATCACCTTGCCGAGGCCTTCGAGGATCTCGGCCAGGTTGCCGCCCGACTGCTGCTGGATGGTGACGGCGACGGCGAGGAAGCGGAGATCCTGCATGTCCATCCGTTCAGCGAGATCCTTCAGGCTTTCCGACATGTCGCGGCCGTAGGCGGCCTCGTCGGCGATGACGCCGAACTCGGAGCCGAGCGGATCGGGCACCTCCTTGGCGACGATGTTGACCGCCGAGGAGAAGGGGTGGCCGACGCGGAGCGAGCGGACCATCAGTTCGACCGCGTCGGGGAGCTGCTCCTCGACCAGGCCGAGGCGCTTCTTGGCCTTGCGGTTGACCCAGACGTAGACACCGCCGATGCCCATGGCGAGCGACACGATGAGGCGGATGCCGAAGCCGGCCTGGGAGGCGACGGAGAGCGCCCCGAAGGCGATGACCGACAGGCCCAGCATGATGCCCACGAGGGCGCCGGGGGAGAAGGCGATGTTGGCCTTCTGGGCCTTGTTGGCGAGGATCGAGTAGAGCGGGATGCTCTTGGTCGACATGTGCTGCTTCATCTCCTTGCGGAGCTGTTCGAGCACCTCTTCGCGGTTGCCGCCCTTCTCCATCATGTCGAGGCGGCGGTTGACCTTGCTGTTGAGCGAGATCGACTTGCCGAAGACCACCAGGTAGATGCCTTCGACCAGCACGATGACGGCCACGAAGATGAGGCCGTAAATGAGCGGTTCTGCTGAGATCTGCATGGCTGCGCTCCCCCTTACTGCGCGGCGATGGGTTCGAAGATCGAGGCCGGCAGGTCGTAGCCCCAGGACTTGAACCGGTCGGAATAGGCGGAGCGGACGCCGGTGGCGTTGAAGCGGCCGATGATCTTGCCGTCGGAGGCGAGGCCGAGGCGTTCGTAGCGGAAGATCTCCTGCATGGAGATCACCTCGCCCTCCATGCCGGTGATCTCGGTGATCGAGACCATGCGGCGCGAGCCGTCCTGCAGGCGCGAGGCCTGGACGATGAGGTTGACGGCCGAGGCGATCTGCGAGCGCACGGCCTTCAGCGGCATCTCGATGCCGGCCATGGCGATCATGTTCTCGAGGCGGCTCACGCCGTCACGGGCGGAGTTGGCGTGGATCGTGGTCATCGAGCCGTCGTGGCCGGTGTTCATGGCCTGGAGCATGTCGATCACCTCCTCGCCGCGGGTCTCACCCACGATGATGCGGTCGGGGCGCATCCGGAGCGCGTTGCGGAGACAGTCGCGCTGGGTCACCGCGCCCTTGCCCTCGACGTTGGCGGGGCGGCTTTCCATCCGGCCGACGTGGGTCTGCTGGAGCTGGAGTTCGGCGGTGTCCTCGATGGTGAGGATGCGTTCGGAGTTGTCGATGAAGGACGACAGCGCGTTGAGCGTGGTCGTCTTACCGGAGCCGGTACCGCCGGAGACGATGACGTTGAGGCGGCAGGCAACGGCGGCCTGGAGATAGGCGGCCATCTCCTCGGTGAAGGCGCCGAACTTCACGAGGTCGTCGACCGCCAGCTTCTCCTTCTTGAACTTGCGGATCGACACCAGCGAGCCGTCCACCGCGATCGGCGGGACCATGGCGTTGAAACGCGAGCCGTCCTTGAGGCGGGCGTCGACGTAGGGGTTGCTTTCATCGACGCGGCGGCCCACGGCGGACACGATCTTGTCGATGATCCGCAGCAGGTGCTTCTCGTCCTTGAAGGTGATGTCGGACAGCATGAGCTTGCCCGCCCGTTCGACGAAGATCTGCTTGGGGCCGTTGACGAGAATGTCGTTGACGTCATCGTCCTTCAGCAGCGGCTCGAGCGGGCCGAGGCCGGTGACCTCGTCGTAGAGATCCTGGTGGAGTGTCGCGCGCTCTTCCTTGTTCAGCACCACGCCCATCTGCTCGAGCGTCTCGGCGGAGATGGCGACGATCTCGGATTTCAGATCGTTCTCGGTCGCGGTTTCGAGCGCGGCGAGGTTGAGGTTGTCGAGCAGGGCCTTGTGCAGCTCGACCTTGATCTCGGAGATCCGCTCGCGGCGCTTCTTTTCCTTGTCTTCCGGCGCGGCGACGGCCGCGACCTTGGCGCCCGGCTTCTGCGGGGCGATCGCGGCGCGCTGGAGCTTTGCCTTGGGCGCGGCAGCGGCCGCCAGCGGAGTGGCGGCCTGCAGGGCCTCTGGGGCAGCTTCGGGAGCGGAAGGCTTCTTATAGCGCGAGAACATGGCGTGTTTCCTTCAGGGCTTTCCGGTCAGGCCACTTCCTGCGCGACCTTCATGAGGTCGAGCAGCGAGTGCGCGAGCTTCTGGACGTCGCGGCGGAACGGGTTTTTCGGGGCAAATTCGCCGAGCGGCTGGCCGTGGTCGGCACTGTCGGAGACCTGCTTGGATCCGTGTGCCAGCATCAGCTCGATGTCGATGTCGAGACCCTCGGCCATGCGCTTGACGCGGGCCTTGCCGGAGAGGTCGGTGAACTTGGGAGACCGGTTGAGCGCGAAGCGGAGCTTCTCGGCCGGCAGATCCTCGGATTTCAGGGCGCGGATCATGCGCATCACGTTCTGGGCCGAGCGCATGTCGAGCTCGATCGGCGCGAAGTAGACCTGTGCCGCCTCGAGCACCGTTTCGGTCCAGGCGCAGACGGTGGTGGGCATGTCGATGACCACGAAGTCGAAGTTGTAGCGGGCCACCTCGAGGATGGCCGTGATATCCTCCGGAGAGACGATATCGAGCGGCAGCATCTCGGAGGGTGCGGTGAGCACCTGCACCTTGTCCTTGTAGCCCTGCAGCGCGGCCAGGAAGGCGGCGCTGTCCATCGAGGCGGTGTCGCTCAGCAGCTCGTAGACGGCTTCCTTGCGGTCGAGGTCTAGGAAGGTGGCGACGGAGCCGAACTGGAAATCGAGATCCAGCAGGCAGACGCGGTGGTTGGCGACCTTGTCGGAGGTGGCCAGCTCGTAGGCCAGGTTCACTGCGAAGGTGGTGGCCCCCACGCCGCCGGCCATACCGTGGACGGCGAGCACGACGCCGTTGCGATCGCTCTCGGTGTAGACGGAGGGCACGCCTGCCTTGACCGGCCCGCGCATCTGGACCGGGTCCGGCTTGGGCTTGCGCAGCCGGGCGATGGCGTCGTGCAGGGCGCTCTCGGGAAGCGGGTAGGGCACGAAATCGTCGGCGCCGTTGTGCAGCAGCTGGTGCAGCACGATGGGGCTCACGTCTTCGGCGATGAGGATCACCTTCACACCGCGGTCGCGGGCCTTGGCGATGAGGGCGGTGATTTCGGGAAGGTTGCCCTCGTCCTCGCTGTCGAGGGCAATCGCAAAGAACTCGAGCTCCGCGGCTTCGTCCTGGTCGAGAAAGCTGTAGGCATCGGCGAAACCGAGATCGCCCCAGCTTTCGCCGAGCTCGGTTTCCATGTCTTCGATCAGCAGGTCAAAGTTCTGCACATCGCGCGACACGGTGCACGCAGTGATCGGCGCCGGTTCTGGCTGCAAAACTGCTGTCATCGTCATTGCCTCACGTCCTTTTTCATCCGGCAACACCCGCAGGACCGTTTGAGGGGGGCAGGGTTTGCCTGGCATCCGCCCGTTCGGCCCGGGTGCCAGCGCGAGTCGGTTTGCGCGCACTGCTCCCAATGAAGAGTTGATGCCTTCCAAGTTGGGCGAGAATGCGGCTGAAAAATCGAAATTGTTGGGTATCTGGCAAGGGATCGGCCTGCTGGTCGTCCGTTGTTTCTTCCCCGCGCTGCAATCGCGCGGGTTCTCCACAGATTTTGTCGCCGTGCAAGAAACGAAGGGCCGGAAAACGAAAGACGCGCGCCGGAGTGCGGCGCGCGTCCTGTTTCTGGCTTGCGGGGCCCCTGCCGCGTGAGAGGCAGGGCAGGGGAGACCCTTGGGCCCCGGGTCAGCGCTCTTCGTCGCTGCCCTGTTCGTCGATGATGACCAGCTCGTGCGGTTCGGTGGCGGAGGTGATCGTCTCGGTATACGAGAACAGCGCGTACTTGCCGTCCTGGTACTGCTGGCGCTTGCCCAGGAAGCCCGACACCTCGGTGACCGTGCGGCGGTTGCGCCGCTCCTCGGTCTGGGTGTGGATGAGCGGCTGGGTTTCGCCGTAGGAGACCACCGCCTCGAGGCGCGAGCGGGAAATCCCGCGCGATACCAGGTAGTTGACGGCCGCCCGGGCCCGGCGCAGGCCGAGGGCCTTGTTGTAGCCCTCCGAGCCGACGAGGTCGGTGTGGCCGTAGACGCGGAAGCGCACGGTGGGGTAGCGGGCGATCCAGCTTGCCTGCTGATCCAGCGCGGCCCGGGCCGAGGCGTCGAGCGCGGCGGAGTTGAAGGCGAAGTTGATCGTCGTGGGCGCCTCGGCGGCGAACTTCCGGCTGAGTTCGATGGCAGCGTTGAGCTGACCGGTGTGAACCAGGTGGTTGTTCATCGTCGCATTGCCGAAGCCGCCGATGTCGAGGTCGGACCCGGCCACCTGGCCGGTCTGGTCGCATCCGGCCACCGCGATCGTGGCGGAGAGGATGCCGAAGGTGAGTGCCTTTTTCATGGTCTTCACTCCATCACGTAGCCGTAGGAACCGGAGAAGTCCTGCCGGGCCACTTCGCCTGCGCCGCCCTTGGTGGAGGCCCGGGTGGAGCCGCCGGCGGGTGCCGCGTCGATGCCGCCGAGGAAGAATTCGCGCTCGGTGGGGGGGCGCACACGGTCGGTGGGAAGCGCCAGGGCTTCGCCGGTGGTGGGCGACACCAGATGGGCCGAGACGATGATGACGAGCTCGGACTGGTTGCGCTGGTAGTCGGCGGACCGGAACAGGGTGCCCAGGATCGGGATGTCACCGAGCCATGGCACCTTGGAGATGCCGTCGGTGAAGTCGTCCTGCAGCAGGCCGGCGATGGCGAAGCTCTCGCCGTCGCGCAGCTCCACGGTGGTCGAGGTCGACCGGGTGCGGAAGCCGTTGACGGTGAAGCCCGCATCGGTGAAGCCGATGGTGGTATCGACACCCGAGACCTCGGCGGTGAGCCGGAGGTTGATGTTCTTGCCGATCACGCGGGGCGTGAAGTTCAGCAGGATGCCGAAGGGCTTGAAGTCCACCGTGACCGAGCCGTTGTCGTTGGCCACGGGCACCGGGTACTCGCCGCCCGCCAGGAACTCGGCGTTCTGGCCGGAGAGCGCGGTGAGGTTGGGCTCGGCCAGCGTGCGGATGAAGCCGCGGGTCTCGAGCGCCTCGAGCAGGATCGCCAGTTCGACGTTGGAGCCGCCGAAGCCGAAGGAGATCGCGCCCGTGCTCTGGGCGGAGCGGGTGACGTTGGTGTCGGGGTCGCCGTCGAACAGGTTGATCAGGTTGTTGCCGTCGATCAGCGTGCCCGAACCGCCGGTGGAGCCGAACTGGCCGCCGTTGCCGGAGATGCCGTTGATGCCGACCGAGGCCGACAGGCTCTTGGAGACCGAGCGGTTCATCTCGGCGAAGCGGACCTTCAGCATCACCTGCTGGCTGCCGCCGACCGTCATCAGGTTGGACACCCGCTGCGGCGCGTAGCGCTGGGCCAGGTCGAGCGCGCGGTCGAGCGAGGCCGCCGAGCTGACGATGCCCGACAGGATCAGGCCGTCATTGGCGGGGCGCACCTCGATGTGCTCGCCCGGCAGAACCTCGCGCAGACGCTCCTTCAGTTCGGAGATGTCCGGCGTGACCTGCACTTCGACGTTGGTGATGAGCGAACCATCGGGTGCAAGAAGCGTGAGCGTCGTGCGGCCCGGCGCCTTGCCGAGCACGTAGATGGTGCGCTCCGACAGCGTGGAGATGTCCGCGATGCCGGGGTTTGCGATGGAAAGCTCCGCGAAGGCCGCATCGCTCTCGACGACGACGGCCCGGTTCATGGGAACTTTCAGACTGGACGAGGCGGAGCCGGACATGACCCGGAGGGTCTGGGCGGCTGCGCCCTCGATGTGGGGGATGAAAGCAGCAAGGCCAAGCAGGCCCGCCGCCATGAGCGTTCTAAGTTTCATGTGACCCTGCCTCTATAGTCACTACGATGGATTGGGGCCTTGAGACCCACTTGTGGTGGCGTCATCCTGCGAGGACTTGTGTTTTTTTGCAATAATCAATGCGTTGCGGCGATTCGTTTATGTAGTTTCACAGCAACAGGGCGCTACGTCTTGCGGCAACGCGCGTTGGTTGCCCCAAGGGATAGGGCAAGTCTGCCGATTGAGCCCCCACCGGCCGCGATGGCCCGGAAGCACCCTCGTCGACATGGAAAGGCCCGGCGCCTCTGACGAGGGCCGGGCCTGTTGGCAAGTGAGAGAGCGTGCAGGTCAGTTGGTGCAGGGGATCGGCTGTTCGACCACTTCGGCGCCCTTGCGGACCTTGGTGGTGCAGATCCGTTCGACCTCGACCTGGCGGACTTCCTTTTCCTGAATGCCCAGAAGGCGCTTCTGATCGACCTCGACCTCGGCGGCCACCGTCTCGTCCTCGGCGCCGACCAGCGACAGCGACAGGCGGCCGGTGCTCTGGGCCTGGGCCAGCGAGGCGACCTGGTCGGGCGAGATCGCCACGGTCACGGTGCGGGCGATGGAGGGGCTCTGGTGGCCCTCGTCGTATGTCTGGTCGACGGCGATGAGCTTGATGCCGGCCTCGATGAGCTTGGTCACCTCGCGGCCTTCGATGCCGCCGGTCCAGTAGACGTCGACACGGTCACCGGGACGCAGGAAGCCCGAGACGCCGGAGGTGCGGTCGACCTTGATGGCGAAGGCACGCATGCCCCTGTCGAGACGGGAGGTGATGCCGGCATCTTCGCCGGGCTCTGTGACCTTGGCCTTCAGCACCGGTTCGAACTTCGACATCGCAGTGATGACGGTGCGCGGATCCTTTCCGACGGGGAAGAGATCTTCCATCTTCAGGTAGTGACCCTCGGGCAGGCTGTCTTTCTGCCAGCGGATGGCGATGACGTCCTCGGGATCGAGGCGCTCGCCATAGGCCTTGTCCTTCTTCACCACGATCACGTCGATCGTGGGTTTGGCCGCCTGTTGCGCCGCGATGAGCGCGTTGCGCTCGGCGGTTGTCTTGGCGAGGTAGCCCTGCGCCATGTAGACGGCGAACCCCGCCAATGTGACCCCGATGATCAGGACCAGTCCGAAAACCAAACGCATGCCATTTCCTTTCTCACTTGCCGCGGGACTGTGCAGGACGAGGGAAACCCCCACGCGCCACCCGCGAGTCAACTTGCTCGTTGTTTCGTTATCTTTGGTAAATCAGGCAAAAACTCGGCGTTGTAACGGCGGCGAAGTGGTATGTTGATAAAAAGGAAACGCCGGCCAAGGGCCGGCGTGTCATTGTCCACTCCAGAACCTTCGGCGCCGTTCTGGCGCCGGGAGGATCAATACGTCGCGACGGACATCGCGCTGACGTAGTTGCCCAGGCTCGTCGAATGACTGAGAGCGCCCTGGCTGACCATTGCGACGACGGCGATGCCGAGGCCGACAATGGCGGCAGTCAGCACGACCCAGTCGACGGTCACTGCGCCGTCTTCATCGCGCAGGAATTGGGAAAGCAGCTTTTCCATTTGTCTTCTCCGGTTCAGGCCGGCTCCCCATGCCGACGGTCTTAGGTTTCAGCCTTTGCAGAATCACGCTCAATTGCGGCGGTATCGTGGTGCGAGATGGGTAAGATGGTGAAAAGACACCCCCGATCTCGGGCCACGGTGCCGGCTGCCAGGCATGCCGCAAAGAAAAAACCGCGCCTCCAGGGAGACGCGGCTCTTTTGGCAGAAGGTCTGCGACTTAGTAGGTCGCGACGCTCTGGCCTTCCAGGTTGGCGGAGATCTTGCCGGCCAGCGAGGTGACGCCGCCCGAAACCGAGGCGAGCACGGCGATGCCGAGGCCCACGATGGCGGCGGTCAGCACGACCCAGTCAACGGTCACGGCACCGTCTTCGTCGTTGCGGAAGTTCTTCACGAGGTTGAACAGTTTCATAGTATATCCCTCCAAGGATTTCGCTCGTTTCCAGTGTGTTACCTTGGCGGATCAACTCGGACCGGCCTCTGAAATGGCCCGATCCCCGTCTCGGTATGGATGCTAATAAGCCCCCGGATTGGGGCATGAATTTGGCGCCCATGGTACAATTTTGGAGCGGGGCGAAATAATTGGGGTGATGTGGTCATGTACCTGATATGTAAAGAGAAAAATCTTCATATGAGGTTAATGGAAGTGGTGGATTGCGGGAGCACTGCGGCAAAATCGACGCGGCATTCGGCCATTGTTTCATGCCGGGTAGCCTTGCGGCCCGGTTTTTGCGAGGCTCTGGCAAAACGACAAAACACGTATTGAGCAGGAAAGGCGCGCAACATGCGTCAACAGATGATGGCCGCGCTGGCCGTGGCAGGACTTTTCGCTTTCGAACCGGCTGTCGCGGAGAGTGCCGCGACCTATCCGGACTTCACCTTCAAGCGCATCAAGGCGGGCAAGGGGCTGCCCGGCAAGCGCATCACGGTGCAGATCGACCCCAAGGCGCAGGCCGAGTATATCGCCGCCCTGCCGAAGCCCGCGGCCAAGGTTGCCGAGGAGCTGGCGGTGGCCAAGGGCGAGGTCGGCAAGGTGGTGAAGGCGAGCGTGGACGCCACCGCGATTCCGACGACGGCTGCCTATGACTGGTTCTGGACCCAGATTTCGCCCGACCTCGCCGACAAGGCGCCCGGGCGGCTCGACGCGGCGGTGCAGATGCTGACGAGCGGCCCCGGGGGCCAGTCGGTGAAGGCGCCGCGCCTGTCGCAGATGAAGAAGATCTCCGACACCTATGGCGCCGAGATCCTGAAGGCCACGATCGGCACGGACGTGTCGCCGGCGCTGGTGCTCGCGGTCATCGGGATCGAGAGCGCGGGGAAGGTCGAGGCGGTCAGCAGCGCGGGCGCGACGGGACTGATGCAGCTCATGCCCGACACCGCGACCCGTTTCGGCGTGACCGACCGGACCGACCCGGTGCAGAACATCAAGGGCGGCGTTGCCTATCTCGACTTCCTGATGAAGGAGTTCGACCGCGATCCGCTGCTGGTGCTGGCAGGCTACAACGCGGGCGAGGGCGCGGTTCGCAAGAACAGCGGCGTGCCGCCCTATGCCGAGACCCGGGACTACGTGCCCAAGGTGCTGGCGGCCTGGACGGTGGCGCGGGGGCTATGCCTCACGCCGCCGCAACTGATGACCGACGGCTGCGTCTTCGCCGGGGGATAAGCCAGGTGGCCGATGCCAAGCCGCTGGTGCTCGACGTCGATGGCACCTTTCTGAAGACCGACCTGCTGCTCGAGAACTTCTGGGCGGGGCTCGGGCGCGACCCGCTTGCGACGCTGGCGGCGAGTCTTGCGCATTTCCGGCATCCGGAGCGGCTGAAGGCGGCGCTGGCGGAGATCGCGCCGATGCGCACCGACCTGATGCCGGTGAACCCTGATATCAAGGCGCTGGCCGAGAAATCCGCTGCCGCGGGGCGCGAGGTGGTGCTGGCCTCGGCCTCGAGCGAGGAGCTGGTGCGGCGGGTTGCGGAAGAGCATGGGCTCTCGGGGCGTGTTTTCGGCTCGACGGCGGAGGTGAACCTCAAGGGCGCTGCGAAGGCCGAGGCGCTGGTGGAGGCCTATGGGCCGCAGGGCTTCGACTACGCCGGAAATGCGCCGGTGGATGCCCGGGTGTGGGACCAGGCGGAGAACGTCATCATGGTGGGGCGTCAGCCCGCGCTGGCCGCGAGACTGGCCGCGAAGGGCCGCAACGTGGTGACCTACGAGGGCGGATGGCGGCTGGCCGACCTGGTGAAGGCGCTGAGGCCGCACCAGTGGGTGAAGAACGTGCTGCTGCTGCTGCCGATGGTGGCGGCGCATGACTTCACCCTGGCGACGCTGGTGCCGGTGCTCGTGGGCATCATCGCCTTCTCCTTCGCCGCCTCCTCGATCTACATCGTGAACGACCTGCTCGACCTCGAGGCGGATCGGCTGCACCGGACCAAGTGCCGCCGCCCGTTTGCCGCGGGCACCGTGCCCATTGGCGTGGGCATGGCCGCGGGGGCGGGGCTGGGGCTGACCGCGCTGGTGCTCTCCGCGGCGCTGAACTGGGCCTTCTTCGGGATCGTGGTGCTCTACATCGTCACCTCGCTCGCCTATTCGCTGAAGCTGAAGCGGATGCGCTGGGTGGATATCGTGGTACTGGCCTCGCTCTACACCATCCGCGTGGTCGCGGGCGCCGCTGCGGGCGAGGTGCCGATCAGCCAGGCGATGTTGGTCTTCGTCTTCCCGGTCTTCATCACGCTGGGCTGCGTGAAGCGGATCACAGAGCTGGCCAAGGCCGAGGACGACGAGCGCCTGCCGGGCCGTGGCTATGGAAGGCCGGACCGGCATGACCTGCTGAACGTGGCAGGCATCGGCGTGTTCGGGGCGCTGCTGATCTTCTTCATCTACACGCTCTCCCCCCAGGCCAAGGCGCTCTACCCCGACCGCTGGCTGCTCTGGGCGGCGATGCCCTTCCTCGCCCACTGGCTCATCCGCATGGTGCGGATCGGCTGGGAGGGGAAGATGGATTACGACCCCATCGTCTTCGCCATGCGCGACAAGGTCGGCCTCGGGGTGATGCTTTTCACCCTGTCGCTGATGTTCTGGGCGGCGAAGCTCTGGCAGCAGTGGTTCGGCGGATAGGGCAGAGGGGGCGCACCCTGCTGCCGGCTCAGACCGAGAGCTTCTTGAAGATCGGCTCGGGCACCGAGCGGATGATGGCCATGATGTAGCGCCAGAAGAAGGGGGTGTAGAGCACGTTGCGGCCCTTGCGGGCCTTCTTCAGCATATGGGCGGCGGTGTCGGCGGGGGAGGCGACGAGGAACATGCCCTCGACATCCCATGTCATGGCGGTGTCGACGAAGCCGGGCTTCACCGTCATCACGTGCACGCCGGAGCGGCCGAGGCGGTTGCGCAGGCCGGAGAGGTAGGTGGCGAAACCCGCCTTGGCGGCGCCGTAGACGTAGTTTCCGATGCGGCCACGGTCTCCGGCCACCGAGCCCACGCCGATGACGAGACCCTTGCCTTTCGCTTCGAGCTTCGGGGCCAGCATTTGCAGGAAGCGGGCGGGGCCGGTGAAGCTGTCGGTCACCGTGCCGTCGATGAGGGCGGGATCGGCGTCGATGGCGGATTGCGGCGGCATGGAGCCGACGAAGACGGCGCAGTTGATCGGGCCATTGCCCGCGAGCGCTTCGGCGCGGGCGATGATGGGCGCGAAGGTTTCGGCATCGCGGGCATCGAAGCGGGCGGCCTCGGCGCTGGCGGCACCGCGCAGGGCGAGATCGGTGGCCTGGGCCTCGAGGTCGGCCATGTCGCGCCCGGCGAGGACGAGCTGTGCGCCTTCATCGGCCAGTTGCCGGGCCATGGCGCGGGCCATGGAGGAGGTGGCGCCGAGGAGGATCCAGGTTTCGGTCATGTCTCGCTCCTCAGCTTGAGGCGTTTCGTCAGGTCGGTTTCGAAGCTGTGCTCGGGGTCTGCGCCGTTGACCAGCGCGGCCCAGTCGGCGCGGTCGGGGTACATGGCGGGCATGTCCTCGGGCCGGGCGACGCTGTCCTTGGCGAAGTAGATACGCCCGCCGGCGGCCCGGGCCTCGGCGATCAGCTCGGAGATCAGGCCACGGGTGCCGGGGCGGTTGCGGAAATCGACGGCCAGCGTGTAGCCCTCCATCGGGAAGCTCATCATGCCGCCGCGCCCGGGGCCCATGCGCTTGAGCACGGCGAGGGGCGAGGCCAGGCCGGAGCCAGCGATGGCGTCGAGCATGGTGCGCAGGGTGCTGCGGGCACTGACGGGCACGACGCACTGGAACTGGTGGAAGCCCTGCTTGCCGTAGAGGCGGTTCCAGTCGTGGATGCGGTCGAGCGGGAAGAAGAAATCGTCGATCGGCTTGACCAGCGTGCGCCCGGCGGCGGGGACGCGGTTGTAGTAGGCCTTGTTGAAGGCGCGCACGATGGGGGCGGAGAGGGCCCAGCCCGGGGCATTGAAGGGCACGCGGCGGCCGCGCCTGGCGGGCGGCACGAGGCCTGCGCCGGTTTCGCCCTCTTCGAGAATGCCGCGCCCGAGGGCCTCGCCCGTGGCGGTCGCGTCGACCCAGCCGACTGTGTAAGTGGCCTCGCTCTGGTCGAGCAGGTCGAGGAAGGCCTCGAGGTTTTCCGCCCGGCGCTCCGTGACCATCATCACGTCGACCTTGGCGCGCAGGAGCTTGAGGCGGGCGGAGGCGATGGGGCCGGTTTGGCCGAGGCCGCCGACGGTGGCTGCGAAGAGCGGGTCTTGCGGGGTGAGCACCTTGCCGCAGGCCAGGGTGATCTCGGTGACATGCTGGCCGAAGCTGCCGGCGCCGTGGTGGTTCTTGCCGTGGACGTCCATGGCGATGCAGCCGCCCACTGTGGCGAAGCCGGTGCCGGGCATGACGGCGGGCAGGAAGCCCCTGGGTGCGAGGATGCGGGCGAGATCCGCAATGGGGATGCCGGCCTCGACGTGGATCAGCGCGTCGGCCTCGTCGAACTGGAGGATCCGGTCGAGTCGGGACATGACGATGGCGCGGCCGCCACTGGTGAGGCAGGCGTCGCCGTAGGAGCGGCAGTTGCCGATGGCGGGCGCCGCGGTGGCCAGCTCAGTGAGGGCCGCGGCGCGCTCGGGGCGGGCCAGCTCGCCACTGGCTGAGAGGACGCGGCCCCAGCCTGTCCAGGTGTGTTTCTTCCAGCTCATGACCTTGCCTTGAGAGAGGCCCGCTCGGCGAGGGGAAAGACCAGGAGGCCGATACCGATGGCGAACCAGAGGGTTGTGACGCGGATAACGGCAGTGGCGGGCACCGAGACTTCCAGCGGGATGCCGTGGAGCTTGAGGAGCGCGATCATCGCCGCCTCGGCGCCTCCCACGCCGCCGGGCGCGCCGGTGAGGCCGCCTGCGAGGGTGGAAAAGACGAAGATCGCCACGGCGTTGAAGAAGCCGATGTCGGCGCCCATCCACATCAGGAGCAGGTGGAAGGCGTAGCCCTCGGCGACCCAGCCGGCGAGGCCCAGGGTGAGCGAACCGGCGATCACGGGGGCGGAGGAGAACTGCTTCAGCGAGCGCGCGGCGGAGCGGATGCGGGCGAAGAGCCGGGGCAGCCAGCCGGTGGCGCGGTAGGCCACGGTGACGAGGGCCGTGAGCAGGGCGGGGCGGGTGGCGATGACCGCGGCTGCGAGCGCCAGCGCGGCGACGGTGACGGCCCCCTTGATGCCCATGGTGGAGAGCGAGAGGGCACCGGCTAGGATGAGGCCCATGGCGGCGAGGTCGGAGGCGCGGTCGACCAGCACGAGCGGGGCGGAGCGGGTGAAGGGCCAGCCTGTCTCGCGGCTGATCCAGCGCATACGCACCAATTCGCCCACCCGGCCCGGCGTGGCCGTCATCGCGAAGCCGCCGAGGAAGTGGCGGAGGTTGGCGCGGGCGGAGAGGCTAAGGCCCAGGCGGCGGGCGAAGAGGTGCCAGCGCAGCCCGCGGAAGAGGTAGTTGACGAGGGAGAGGGCGAGGAGGGCGCCCAGTTGCAGCAGCGAGAGCTGCATGACCTGGTGCCAGCTTTCCTGCCAGCCGCCGGCGAGCGCTAGGCCGAGGATGCCGAGGGCGAAGAGGCCCAGCAGGAGCAGCACGAAATAGAGCTCCCGTCCCACGCGCGGCGGGCCGGAGCGCGATTTTGCGCCGGAGGTGTCGCTGCTCGATGCCATTGTCATTGCTCGCTCGCGTAGCAACAGAATGGGGCGATATTGTGAAGTTGTTTCTAACGTCTCAACAAAAGATGACGTCAGCTGAGGCCCCAGCGGGCGAGATCGAGCTCGTTCTGGCCGAGCGCGGCGAGGCTGGCCTGGAGCCGGGCCTTGGCGTCGATGAAGGCGGGACCGTCATGGGCCTGCGCGGCCTCCTGGGCCTCGGCAAGCTGGGCCCTCGCCAGGCAGAGCGTTTCGCGCATTTCGGGGAAGCGGGCATTTTGCGGGAAACGGGCACAGAGGCTTTCGGCGATTTCCATCAGCCGGGCGTGCAGCGGCGCGAGCGTGCCGAAGCAGGGGGCGCTTGCGGCGGCCTTGAAGAGATCGAGTGTTTCTGTGGTTCCCTTGGTGTGCATGCTTAATAATTGGGCATCGACTGTGGCAAGTTGAAGGGGGAACCCGGGAAATTGTCTGGCGCGTGAGGCGAATGCGCCACAGATGAAAGGGCCGCCCGCGCCGGATGCGGCGGGGCGGCCCTGAGAAACGTGGGGCGCGTGCCCGTCAGACGATGGTGGCCTCGGTTGCGGCGCGCAGCTCTTCTTCGGTCACGCCATCGGCCAGTTCGACGATCTTCAGGCCGCCCTCGACCACGTCGAGCACACCGAGGTTGGTGATGATGCGATTGACCACGCCGGTGCCGGTGAGCGGCAGGGTGCATTCCTTCAGCACCTTGCTCTCGCCGTGCTTGTTGGTGTGGTCCATCACCACGATGACCTTGCCGAC
>CAYVQK010000068.1:0-16832 GCA_964454145.1 uncultured Oceanicola sp.
CACAACAACTACCTGACCCTGCCGGTCATCTTCCTGATGCTGTCCAACCACTACCCGCTGGCCTTCGCCACCGAGTACGCCTGGATCGTCGCCAGCCTGATCTTCCTGACCGGCGTCACCATCCGCCACTACTTCAACACCATGCATGCCACCGGAAAGGGCCCGCACTGGACCTGGGCGGTGACGGCGGCGCTCATGGTGGTGATCGCCTGGCTCTCCACCGCGCCGGCGGGCGAGACCTACGAGGAAGCCGAGGCGCGCGAGCTCACGCCCTACGAGCAGAGCTTCGCGCAGGCCGAGGGCTTCGAGGATGCCTTCTACGCCGTCGTCGGCAACTGCTCGATGTGCCATGCCCGCACGCCGTCCTGGGAGGGCCTGCACTGGCCGCCCAAAGGGGTGGTGCTGGAGACCGAGGCCGACGTGGCCCGCCATGCCGAGCAGGTGTATCTTCATGCCGGTCGCAGCCATGCGATGCCGCCGCCCAATGCCATCCAGATGGAGCCCGAAGCACGGGCCCAGATCGTGGCCTGGTACCGCGCCGCGCAAGGCGACTGAAGACGCGGGCCACCGCCCCGCGACGCTCGCGCGCCGCGACGATCAGGACGACAGGCGGCGCGGCAGGCACCTGCGCTGCCGCAGGATCATCCCTCCACCCCCTCGGGCATGGCGGACAGCCTCTCGCGGCTGCCTTTCACCAGGAAGTCGATCAGCAGTCGCACCTTGCTGTCCTGCAGGCGCCGGTGCGGGTAGAGGCAGCCGAACATGGCCGGTTCGGGTGGGGTTTCGGGCAGGATCTCGACGAGGCGGCCGCTGGCCAGGTGGTGGGCGACATCGAAGCGCGGCTTGTTGACGATCCCGCGCCCCTCCAGTGCCCAGGCGGTGAGAACGTCCCCATCATCCGAATCATAGCTGCCGGACACATCCATGCGCAGGTTTCCCTCCGCGGTCCGGAGCACCCAGAACCATTCGGGCGAGCGGGGATAGCGCAGCAGCAGACAGTTGTGCCGGCGCAGGTCTTCCGGGGTTCGGGGCAGGCCGTGGCGCTCGAGGTAATCGGGGGCGGCGCAGAGCAGCCGGGGCGTATCCAGGATCTTGCGCAGCTTCAGGTTGGAGTCGGGCGGGCGGCCGACGAAGAAGGCGACATCGAGATTGTCTTCCAGCAGATCGACCTTGCGGTCCGACAGGCGCAGGCGCACGGAGACGTCGGGGTAGTCATCGACGAATTTCGGGATCAGCGGCGCGATCAGGCGCTTGCCGACGCCGAGCGGCGCCGTCACCTGCACGCTGCCGTGGGGCTGGCTGCTGAAGGAGGAGGCGGCCGCCTCGGCATCCTCCAGGCTCTGCACTACCTTGCGGGCGTGATCGTAGAAGGCGCGGCCGACCTCGGTGGGCGAAAGCTTGCGTGTGGTGCGGTTGAACAGTCGCACGTCTAGCCTGCGCTCCAGCTCCTTGATCCGGTTGCTGGCCACGGCGGGCGTAAGGCGCAGATCGCGCCCGCCAGCGGTAATGCTGCCGAGTTCCACGACACGAACGAAGACGCGCAGGCTTTCGAGATAAGGCATCCTGCTCTCCGATTATCAACGAAACGTTGAAATAGTATGCTCGACTGCTGAGTTTTCCCAGGTAATTTTTGCCGCGATACTCCCGGATGTCCGACGTTCCGGACGCACGAGGGAGGTTTCGATGACAAGCAGAACGCGCATTCGGTTTCTCATGAACGGGAAGGACGTGGCGCTGGAGAGCGTGGCGGCCACCGACACGCTGCTCGATTTCATCCGCATCGAGCGCCGCCTTTCGGGCACGAAGGAAGGCTGCGCCGAGGGCGATTGCGGGGCCTGCACAGTGCTTGTGGGGCGGTTGCGCGAGGGCGTGCTGCGCTACGAGCCGGTCAACGCCTGCATCCGGTTTCTGGCCACGCTCGACGGCTGCCACGTGGTGACCATCGAGTACCTGTCGGGCCCCGGCGGCCGGCTGCATCCGGTGCAGCAGGCGATGGTGGAGCATCACGGCAGCCAGTGCGGCTTCTGCACGCCGGGGTTCGTGATGTCGCTCTATGCGCTCTGGATGGAAAACGCCGACCCGACGGAGCAGGAGATCGAGACCGCGATCCAGGGCAACCTCTGCCGCTGCACCGGCTACGAGCCGATCGTGCGGGCGGCGAAGGCGGCAACCGCGCTGGGCAGCCCGGCCGAGGATGCGCTGAGCGTGGAGCGGGAGGCCGTCACCGCGCGGCTGGAGGCCTTGCAGGACGGCGCGCGGGTGGAGCTTGCGAAGGGCGCGAGCCGGGCGATCCTGCCTGCCTCGGTCGATGACCTGGCGCAGCTGCGGCTGGAGAACCCGGGCGCCACGCTTGTGGCCGGGGCCACGGATGTGGGGCTCTGGGTGACGAAGTTCCTGCGGGACATCTCGCCGGTGATCTTTCTCGGGCATCTCGACGGGCTCCGCCGGATCGAGGTGACGCAGGAGGCCATCGAGATGGGCGCGGGCGTCAGCTACACCGGGGCGAAGGCCGTTCTGATCGAGCATTTCCCCCATCTCGCCGAGTATTGGGACCGGATCGCCGGGTGGCAGATCCGGTCGATGGGCACGGTGGGCGGCAACATCGCCAACGGCTCGCCGATCGGAGACACGCCGCCGGTGCTGATCGCGCTGGATGCGGAGATCGTCCTGCGCCGGGGAGAGGTGCGGCGACGCCTGCCGATCGAGCGGTTCTTCCTCGATTACGGCAAGCAGGACCTGGCCGAGGGCGAATTTCTGGAGACGATCCGCATTCCGCTGCCCGATGCAGCGACGCATCACGCGGCCTACAAGATCTCGAAGCGGCGGGACGAGGATATCTCCTCCGTCGCCGCGGCCTTCGCCGTCCGGGTGTCGGGCGGCGTGATCGCGGCAGCGCGGATTGCCTTCGGCGGGATGGCGGCAACGCCCAAGCGGGCTGCCGCAGCCGAGGCTGCGCTTGTCGGCCAGCCCTGGTGCGAGGCCAGCCTGCGGGCAGCGGCCGAGAAGCTCTCGGAGGATTTCACCCCGCTGACCGATTGGCGCGCCTCCTCCGACTATCGGCTGCGGGTGTCGCAGAACCTGTTCCGCCGGTTCTGGCTCGAGGCGCAGGACGACGCCGCGCCGGTTCGGCTGACTGCCTGAGGGAGGAAAGAGCATGACCGAGAAGACCATGGAAGCCCCCGTCGAGACCGACCTGCGCCGGGATCCGCCGGTGGCGCAGGTGCTGGTGCAGGGCGATCAGGGCAGGGCCCGGATCAGGGGCGAGGTGCACAGCGACCTCCAGCACGACAGCGCGATCAAGCATGTGACCGGCCGCGCGGAATATTGCGACGACATTCCCGAGCCGGCGGGCACGCTGCATGCCTACCTCGGCCTGTCGACCCGCGCCCACGCGCTGATCCGCGCGCTGGACCTCTCGGAGGTCGAGGCCGCGCCCGGCGTGATCGGGGTGTTGACCGCGCGCGACATTCCGGGCGTCAACGATGTCTCGCCGACGGGCCGCAACGACGAGCCGATCTTCGCGGAGGAGAAGGTGGAGTTCTGGGGCCAGCCGATGTTCGCCGTGGTCGCCGAGACCCGCGATGCGGCACGGCGGGCAGCGAAGCTGGCGAAGGTGGACTACGAGGATCTGCCCCATGCGCTCGATCCGGAGGCGGCGCAGGCGGCCGGCATGGGCTATGTCACCCCGCCGCTCACGCTGAAGCGCGGCGATGCGAAGGCCGCGCTGGAGCGCGCGCCGCACCGGATTGCCGGGCGCATGAAGGTGGGCGGGCAGGATCACCTCTATCTCGAGGGGCACATCGCCTTTGCGATCCCGGGCGAGGACGACGATGTGCGGGTGCATTCCTCCACCCAGCACCCGAGCGAGGCGCAGCACATGGTGGCCCATGTGCTGGGCGTTCCGTCGCATGCCGTGACCGTGGATGTGCGGCGCATGGGCGGAGGCTTCGGGGGCAAGGAGACGCAGATGAACCTGTTCTGCTCCGTCGCCGCCGTGGCCGCGAAGAAGTGGAACCGCCCGGTGAAGATCCGCCCCGACCGCGACGACGACATGAGCGCGACGGGCAAGCGGCATGACTTCGTGATCGACTACGAGGTCGGCTTCGACGACGAGGGCCGCATCCTGGCCGTGGCAGGGGATTTCGCGGCGCGCTGCGGCTTTTCCTCCGACCTCTCCGGCCCGGTGACGGACCGGGCGCTGTTTCATGCCGACAACGCCTATTTCTACCCCGATGTGCTGCTGAACTCGCACCCGATGAAGACCAACACGGTCTCGAACACCGCCTTTCGGGGCTTCGGCGGGCCGCAGGGCGTGATCGCCGCCGAGCGGATCATGGAGGAGATCGCCTATCATCGCGGGCTCGACAGCCTGGACGTGCGCAAACGCAACTTCTACGGCGAGGCGGGCCGTGACGTGACGCCCTATCACCAGACCGTGGAAGACAACATCGCGCCCCGCATCGTGCGGGAGCTGGAGGAGAGCGCCGATTACCAGGCCCGCCGCAGGGCCGTGCTGGAGTGGAACGCCCGGGGCGGCGTGATCCGCAAGGGGATCGCGCTGACGCCGGTGAAGTTCGGCATCTCCTTCACCGCCACCTGGTACAACCAGGCCGGCGCGCTGCTGCACATCTACTCCGACGGGTCGATCCAGCTGAACCACGGCGGCACAGAGATGGGGCAGGGGTTGAACACCAAGGTGGCACAGGTGGTGGCCGATGCGCTGCAGGTGGACATCGACCGGATCAAGATCACCCGGACCACCACCGAGAAAGTGCCCAACACCTCCGCCACCGCCGCCTCTTCGGGCTCCGACCTGAACGGGATGGCGGCGCAGGATGCGGCACGGCAGATCAGGGAACGGCTGACGGCCTTCGCCGCCGAACGCTGGCAGTGCGACGCCGCGCAGGTGCGGTTCGTCGCCAATGCTGTCGAGGTGGCAGGGGAGACAATCCCTTTCGCCGAGTTCATCCGCGAGGCCTACATGGCGCGGGTCCATCTCAGCGCTGCCGGCTTCTACAAGACGCCGAAGATCCACTGGGATCGCGCCACCGGCAAGGGCCGCCCGTTCTACTACTATGCCTATGGCGCGGCCTGCTCGGAGGTATCTGTTGACACGTTGACGGGCGAGTACCGGGTCGATCGGACCGACATCCTGCATGACGTGGGCAAATCGTTGAACCCGATCATCGACAAGGGCCAGGTCGAGGGCGCCTTCATCCAGGGCATGGGGTGGCTGACCACCGAGGAACTGTGGTGGGACGAGAAGGGGCAGCTGCGCACCCACGCGCCGTCGACCTACAAGATCCCGCTGGCGAGCGACCGGCCGCGCAGCTTCAACGTGAAGCTGGCGACCTGGTCGGAGAACCGCGAGCAGACGATCAAGCGCTCGAAGGCCGTGGGCGAGCCGCCCTTCATGCTGGGCATCTCGGTGTTCGAGGCGCTGTCGCATGCGGTGGCGAGCGTGGCGGACTACCGCGAATGCCCGCGCCTCGATGCGCCGGCCACTCCCGAGCGGGTGCTGATGGCCATCGAGCGCCTGAGCCGGGCGGGGTGAGCCGATGACGGATCGTCTCGAAAGCTTCCTGCGGGCGCATGCCGAGGTGGTGAGGGTTCGGATCCTCTCTGCCCTGGGCTCCACCCCGCGGGAGACGGATGCGGAGATGTTCGTGGCGCCGGGCGGTCTTTCTGGCACCATCGGGGGCGGGCGGCTGGAGTTTCTCGCCGTGGATCGCGCCCGCGAGATGCTGGAGGAGGGCGGGCTCGCGGCACGGTTGGACGTGGCGCTCGGGCCGGAGATCGGCCAGTGCTGCGGCGGCCGGGTGAAGCTCGGATTGGAGCGGCTCGATGCGGCTCTGCGGGCCGAGGCCATCGCAGAGCACCGGCGCGCCGCTGATGCGCTTCCGGTGGTGCATATCTGCGGCGCCGGGCACGTGGGGCGGGCTCTGGCCGGGTTCTTTGCGCAGCTTCCGGTGCGGACCCGGCTGATCGACAGCCGCGACGAGGAGTTGCGGATGTGCGATACGCCCGTCGAGCGGTGCCTAACGGCGCTGCCCGAGGCGGAGATCAGGGCCGCGCCGCCCGGATCGGTCTTCATCGTGCTGACCCACGACCACGCGCTCGATTTCCTGCTGACCTCGGAGGCGCTCGCGCGCGGAGATGCCGCCTATGTGGGCCTGATCGGCTCGCGGACCAAGCGGGTCAAGTTCGAACGCTTCCATGCCGGGCAGGCGTCGCGCGTCGACGCCTCGGCGCTGGTCTGCCCGATCGGAGCGATGGGAAGCGCCGACAAGCGGCCCGAGGTCATCGCGGCCTTCGTCGCGGCAGAAGTGATGGCGGCACTGACGCGGGTCGCCGCGCCGGCGCTGGCACGGGCCGGCTGAGGCCGGAGCGAGATCAGAACCGCCACTGGAGGAGAGTGGCACCAAGGGACATCCAAGGGGGAGGAACACTCAGATGTCAGACACGACCTATAGCTACAAGCTGTTCAGCCGGGGCGATTTCAGCGCCTTCTGGGCACTGTTTACCGACAACCTCGTCAATCTGCTGATCCTCTCCGGGGTCTGCCAGTTCGTCTTCCAGATGCCGGCCGAGATCGTCTTCGGACGGATCGTGCCCGGTGCCGCGGTGGCGATCGTCGCGGGGGTTGCCGTCTACACCCTGCTGGCGAAATGGGCGGCCCGGCGCGACGGGCGCGACGTGACGGCGCTGCCCTACGGCATCTCCACGCCGGTGATGTTCGTCTACCTCTTCGGCGTCATCGGGCCGATCTACTGGAGCACGCAGGATGCGCTGCTGGCCTGGCAGGTCGGCATCGGCGCGGGCTTCATGGGCGGGATCGTGGCGGCGCTGGGTGCCATCGTCGGGCCGTTCCTGAAGCGGATCACCCCGCGGGCGGGGATGCTTGGCACGCTCTGCGGGATCGCGCTGGTCTTCATCGGCGCGGTGCCGCTGGCGGAGATCTTCGAGAACCCGATCATCGGCTTCACCTCGCTGCTCTTCATCCTCTGGGGGCTGATCGGGCGGTTCCGCCTGCCGGGCAACGTGCCGGCGGGGCTCATTGCCATCGCGGTGGGCACGGTGATCGCCATCGCGCTGGGCAAGTCGAGCTTCACGACCGATGGCATCGGGTTCTATCCGCCGGTGCCCTACATCGGCGACATGATCGTGGGGGTGCAGTACCTCTTCGCCAATCCCGAGCTCTTCCTCGTGCTGATCCCGGTGCAGATCTACAATTTCATCGAGACGATGAACAACGTGGAGTCCGCCGAGGCCGCGGGCGACAGCTACCCGGTCGGGCTCTGCCAGGTGACGGATGGCGCGGGCACGATGCTGGGCGCGCTCTTCGGCTCGCCCTTTCCGACCACCGTCTACATCGGGCACCCGGCCTACAAGCGGCTCGACGGGCACGCCGGATACATCATCGGCGTGGCGGGCGTGATCGCGCTGGCGGCCTTCGTGGGGTTCCTGTCGTTCCTCGCCGGGCTGATCCCGATCGCCGCCGCGGCCCCGGTGCTGGTCTTCGTCTCGGTGAGCCTGATCACCAACACCGGCTACGCGGTGAAGCCCGCGCACATGGCCGCCGTCGCCTTCGCGATCCTGCCGCATATCTCGAACTTCCTGGTCACCAAGTGGGGCTCGCTGATGAACGCGCTGCGCAGCCAGGGGGTCGAGAACCTTCCCGCGCTGGGCGACGCCGACCTGACTGCCGCGCTGCTGATGGAAGGCGCCCATTACGAGGGCCACCTTGCGCTGAGCCAGGGGGCGATCATCACCGGTCTGGTGTGGGGCGCCATCGTGGCCGACGTCATCGACGGGCGGTTCCGCAACGCCGGGTTCTTCGCGCTGGGTGCGGCGGCGATGTCTTCGGTGGGGATCATCCACAGCTTCACGCTCCAGGCGCCGCAGCTGGATGCCATCACCATCGGCTACGCCATCATCGGGGCCTTCATGATCCTCTATCCGATGCTCGCGCCCGAGGGTGACCTGCAGCATCGGATCATCGTGCCCGACGAGCCGGACGCCATCGACGACGACACACCCGCCTTCGACCGGGCCTGAACCATCCGGGGCGGCCCCGAGCGGCCGCCCCCACATCCCGAGAAAGACCTCCCAATGACCCCGACACTGCTGCGTGGACGCCTGCTGACGTTCCACCGTGAACCCGCTGGCGCCGATGACCACGAGGCCTATGACTACATCGAGGACGGTGCCCTGCTGGTGGCCGATGGCCTGATCATCGCCTCGGGCGCGCATGAAGCGGTCGTGGCCCAGGCGGAGGGTGCGGAGGTGATCGACCATCGCCCGCACCTGATGATGGCCGGATTCATCGACGCGCATATCCACTTTCCGCAGATCCAGATCGTTGCCAGCTGGGGCAGCCAGCTGCTGGATTGGCTCAATGGCTATACCTTTCCCGCCGAGGCCGCCTATGCCGAGGCGCCGCATGCGCGGGCCATGGCGGGGAGGTTCTGCGAGTTGCTCACCGCGCATGGCACGACCACGGCGGTGGCCTTCTGCTCATCGCACCGGGCCTCGGCGGAGGCGCTCTTCGCCGAGGCGCAGAGCCGGAACATGCGGATGATCGCGGGCAAGACGATGATGGACCGCAACGCGCCCGACGCGGTGCTCGACACCCCTCAGTCGGGCTATGACGACAGCAAGGCGCTGATCGCGGACTGGCACGGAAGGGGGCGTTGCAGCTACGCGATCACCCCGCGCTTCGCCATCACCTCCAGCCCGGCGCAGATGGAGATGGCCCGCGCGCTCGCCGCCGAGCATCCGGAATGCTACGTGCAGACGCACCTGTCGGAGAACCACGACGAGATCGCCTATACCGCCGCGCTCTACCCGGAGGCGCGCGACTATCTCGACGTCTACGAGAGCCACGGGCTGCTCGGGCCGAAGACGCTGCTGGGCCATGCCATTCACCTGAAGCCACGCGAGATCGGCGCGATTGCGGAGGCAGGCGCGCATCCGGTCTTCTGCCCGACGTCCAACCTGTTCCTCGGCAGCGGGCTCTTCGACGATGCGGGCCTCAGGGCGCGGGGCATCGCCAATGCCATCGCCACGGATATCGGCGCCGGCACCAGCTACTCGATGCTTCAGACGCTCAACGAGGGCTACAAGATCCTGCAGTTGCAGGACCAGAAGCTGCACGCTCTGCGCGCCTTCCACTGGATCACCCGGGGCAATGCGGAGGTGCTCGGGCTGGCCGACCGGATTGGCACGCTCGATGCGGGAACGGAGGCCGATATCGTGGTGCTCGACGCCCGCGCGACTCCTGCGATGGCCCTGCGGATGGACCGCAGCGAAACCCTCGCCGAAGAACTCTTCGCCCTGCAGATGATGGGCGATGACCGCGCCATCGTGCAGACCTACGTCGCCGGACAGGCACAGAAAGGAACCGACAGATGATCACAGTCACCCGCCTCGATGCCGCCGATGCCGATGTGCTGATTGCCGGAGCCGCCGCCCGCGCGGAGGCCATCGGCGTTCCGATGTGCATCGCGATCACCGACGAGGCCGGGCAGCTCATCGCCTTTCGCCGGATGGACGGCGGCAAGGTGACCTCGAGCACCATCGCCATCGACAAGGCCTTCACCGCCGCCGGGGCGAAGAAGGCGACCCACGAGTACGGGGCGAGCAGCCAGCCGGGTGCCCCGGCCTACGGCATCGCCTCGGCCATCGGCGGAAGGCTGATGGTCGTGGGGGGAGGCCTGCCGGTCGTCGTGGAGGGCGATGTGGTGGGCGGCATCGGTGTCAGCTCCGGCACGCCGGACCAGGACCGGGACGTGGCGCAGGCCGGCATCGAGGCGTTTCTCGGCGGCCGGTGAACGGCCTTCGGGCGGCTGTGCGGGCGGGATGGATCAGGCGGCGGGCCTGGGCGGGGCGGTGGACTCGCGCACGACGAGCGAGAAATCCATCTTCTGGTGCTTCATTGGCGTGTGCCCCTCGAGCGTGTCGGTGAGGTATTGGCCCGCCTTGATCCAGATCTCGTCGGTGGGCATGTGGATGGTCGTCAGGCTGGGGATCAGGTGGCGGCTCCAGTCGAGATCGTCGAAGCCTGCCACCGAAAGATCGCCCGGCACGTCGATGCCCATGCGGATCGCCGCCAGGGTGACGCCATAGGCGATGACATCGTTGCCGCAGATGATCGCCGTGGGGCGCTCGGGGGACGACAGCAGGGCACGTGCGGCATTGCCCGCCTCGTCGAGGTTGTAGTTCACGTGCAGGCGCCAGTGGTCTGGCGGGGCGGCGCCGACCTCTTCGAGCACGTCGAGAATCCCGCGTTCGCGCGCCTGGGCGCGGTCGTTGTTTCTCTGCATGGCCGCGACGATGGCCACCTTGCGGTGGCCGAGGCCGGTGATGTAGCGGGCCAGCGCCCGGCCGGCGTCGGCGTTGTCGACCCCGATCGAGGGGTTGGGCTTGCCGGGATCGTAGACGCCGACGTTCACGATCGGCAGGCCATGGGCCTCGAGCAGGCGGCGCAGCATCGGGTGGCGGGCATCGCCGCGCAGAATCAGCGCATCCACCCCGCGCTCGATCAGGTTGCGCGCCTGCTCCAGTTCGACCTCGAGATCGTACTGGCTGGTGGAGAGCAGGAGCTGGTAGTTCTTGCCGGCGAGGTAGCTCTGAAGCGCCTGCAGGCCCTGGGCGAACATGGCGTTGTCGACCGTGGGGACGATGGCGCCGATGGTGCGGGTGCGGCGTGACGAGAGCGCGCGGGCGGAAGCATCCGGAATGTAACCGATTTCGTCAATGACGCGCTGGATCTTGCTGCGAAGCTCGGGGCTTACGGATTCTGGCCGGTTGAGCGCGCGGGAGACCGTTGCCGTCGAGACTTCGGCCGCCCGCGCCACGTCGCGGATGCCAACGTTCCCTGATTTTCCTTTTTTCAAAGGTGGCTTGCTCTTGCTGCCGTCCATGCAGCAATTTTTAGCCGAGACCGGGTGCTTCAGGCAAGCGTCTCGTCGGTTTCAGGGAGTTTCCTGGTGAAACTCCCATTGACAGGCGGCGCTGACCTTCTGTATGTAACCGGTTACATGCCTCGAGGAGGAGGCCGACAAGGAGGAGACACCATGCAGACTTCAGCACTCAGAACATCCGGGCTCACGGCCGCCCTACTCGCCTGCACGGCAGGCGTCGGCGTGGCGCAGGAGTTCGACTGGCGGGCCCACGAGGGCGAAACCGTCACCTTCCTCGCCAACACCAACCCGCTGGGCAAGCTGCTGATCGAGCACGAGGCCGAGTTCGAGGAGCTGACTGGCATCGACCTGGTGGTGGATGGTTATCAGGAACAGCAGATGCGCCAGCGCCTGATGACGGTGATGAACGCCCGCTCCGACGAGGTGGACGTGTTCATGACCCTGCCGTCGCGCGAGGGCATGCAGTTTGCCGCCGCCGGCTGGTACAAGGATCTGACGCCCTACACCGAAACCGCGGTGTCGCCCGACTATGACTTCGCCGGCTTTGGCAAGGCGCTGGTCGATGCGGCCACATTCGACGGCGCCTTCACCGGCGTGCCGCTCAACATCGAGGGCCCGCTGCTCTATTACCGGACCGACGTCTTCGAGGAGTGCGGCGTCGAGCCGCCGTCGTCGCTGGAGGGGCTGGCTGACACGGCTGAGGCGCTGAAGGGCTGCACCGACCTCACCCCCTTCGCCTCGCGCGGGCTCGCCGCGGCGGTGCCCTACACCTTCGCCGGTTTCCTGCACAACATGGGCGGCGCCTACATGGTCGACGGCAAGTCGGCGCTCTGCTCGGAAGAGTCGCAGGCCGCCATCGAGCTCTACGCCAACCTGCTGCAGAACTACGGCCCGCCGGGCGTGGTGAACTACAGCTTCCAGCAGCTGACCGCGCTCTACGGCGGTGGGCGCTCGGCGATGTCGTTCCAGTCGTCCAACGAGTTCGGCACGATCATGGAGAGCGGCGAGCGGCTGGACGATACGGCCATCATCCCGCTGCCCGCGGGGCCAGGTGGCTCGCACCCCATCGTGATCGGCTGGGCGCTGGCGATCTCGGGCAATTCCGACAACCCCGATGCGGCCTGGTACTTCCTGCAGTGGGCGACCAGCCCCGAGATGCAGGCCAAGCTCGCGCTCGAGGGCATCGCACCGCCGCGCGCCGCCGTTGCGGACTCGGCCGAGTACAAGGCCTGGCTTAGCGAAAGCCCGATCCGCCAGCAGTGGCAGGACGCGCTTGCGGTGCTGGCCGAGACCGGCACCTCCGAGATCGGCTACCCGATCATCGGAAACCCGGAATCGCGCCAGTACATCGGGCAGGCCGTGGGTGACGTGCTGCTCGGTTCCAAGACCGTGGCCGAAAGCTGTGCCGCCGCCGATGAAGAGCTGAACGCCCTCATCGCCCGCGAATAGGCGCAAGGGTTCCTCCCCCTGGCGGGCCGCTCCGGCGGCCCGCCGAATGGGCCCGCAGGCAGGGTGCCGCGGCCGAACGCAATCTTCAGGACTATGCCATGACCCAGGAAAGCTTCAGACTTTCCCCGTCCTTTCATGCCGTGGTGATCGGCGGAACCGGCGGGATCGGCTCGGCCATCGTGGACGAGTTTCTCGCCCAGGGCGCCACTGTGACCGCGACAGGCGTTGCCGCGCGCGACCTGGAGGCCTCGCCACACCGGGATCATCCGCAGGTGCGGCTGGCCACACTCGACGTCACCGACGAGGCGGCCGTCAACGACTTCGCCGCCGGGGTGGCGCGGGTGGACGGGCTGATCAATTGCGCCGGTATCCTTCGGCGTGACGAGGAGTACGAGATCGACGTGTTCCGCCAGGTGGTCGAGGTGAACCTGACCGGAACCATGATCTGCTGCACCGCCTTTCGGGCGGCGCTGGCGGCCACCGGCGGCTGCATCGTGAACATCGCCTCGATGAACGCCTTCGCGGCGCTTCCGCGGCTGCCGGCCTACTGTGCCTCCAAGGGCGGGATCGTGATGCTGACCCGCGCGCTGGCCCATGCCTGGGCGGAGGAGGGCATTCGCGTCAACGCGGTCGCACCGGGTTACATCGAGACGCCGCTCAACGCGGAGGGGCGCAAGGACCGCGCCCATTACGACAGGATCGCCTCGCGCACTGCCGTAAAGCGCTGGGGCCAGCCCGAGGAGGTTGCCGGAACGGTGGCCTATCTCTGCATGCCGGCCGCACGATATGTGACAGGTGCCGTGGCGACCGTCGACGGCGGATTTCTGGCCGGCTGAAGCCTGAAGGAGGGGGAGAGAATGCGCGTCAACAAGGAACACCGAAAGCAGATGGCGGCGATGTCGATGCCGGCGCTGCTGTTCACGGTGGGAATGATCGCCTTCCCGCTGATCTACACCGTCTGGCTGAGTTTCCAGAGCTTCTCGGCCACCGGCCAGATCCGCGGCTCCGGCGTGGAGAACTACGTGCGGATGGTGGGCGACGACGAGTTCTGGAACGGCATCTGGGTCACCTTCTACCTCTACGTCCTTTCGCTCGTTCTTCAGCTCGTTCTCGGCACCGGGCTCGCGCTGCTGCTGTTCCGTGCCAAGCGCCTGCCGGGCATCGTGCGCTCGCTGTTCATCTCGCCCTTCATGATGCCCCCGGTGGTGGCCGGGATGATGTGGCTGGTCATCCTCGATCCCTCGCTGGGCGCGGCCAACTACATCCTCACTTCCGTCGGCCTGCCGCCCTCGTCCTGGCTGGCCTCGCCCATGCTGGTGGTGCCGACACTGGCGATGATCGACACCTGGCAGTGGACACCCTACGTGGCCCTGATCGTACTGGGCGGGCTGCAATCGCTGCCGCCCTCGGTCTACGAGGCCGCCGAGATCGACGGGGCGCCGCGCCGCGCGATCTTCTGGCGTATCACCTTGCCTTTGCTGCTGCCCACGCTGGTCACGGCGATGGTGCTGCGCTCGGTCGACCTGCTGCGGTTCTTCGACCTGATCTACATCACCACCCAGGGCGGCCCCTCGAACAACTCGATGACGCTCAACATCTACGGCTTCCGGATCGGCTTCGAGTTCTTCCAGCTCGGCTACGCCAGCGCCCTCATGGTGACGCTCTCGGTGCTGGTGCTCGGTGCCGTCGTCGCCCTCAACCGTCTTCGTCGCGCCGTGGAGTGGTAAGATGCACAGCAAACCTTCCGACAACCGCTGGCTCGACTGGCTCAATGTGGTCCTCCTGGTTCTCGCCGGCGTGATCGTGATGACGCCCACCGCCTGGATGATCCTGTCGTCCTTCAAGCAATCCTTCGAGGTCACGGCCTACCCGCCGACGCTGTTCTTCGAGCCGACGCTGGAGAACTACAAGGAGCTCAACAGCTCCACTCCCTTCGTGCGCTACACCATCAACTCGCTGGTGGTGACCACCGGCTCCACCCTCTTCGGGCTGCTGCTCGGCGCGCCGGCCGCCTTCGTGGCCTCCTGGACGCGGATCACCTGGCCCGCGGTGGTGACGCTGATGGCACGCATGGCCCCTGGCACGCTGTTCCTGCTGCCTTGGTACGTGATGTTCCGCCAGGTCGACATGATCGGCAGCTACTGGGCGCTGATCCTGACCCATGCGGTGATCACCATGCCGGTGGTGATCTGGGTACTGCTGCCCTATTTCGACAACATCCCGCGCTCGATCTTCGAGGCGGCGCAGGTCGACGGCTGCTCGCCGGTGCGGATTTTCCGCAAGATCGCGCTGCCGCTGGTCTCGGCCGGGCTGGCGGTGTCGGCGATCCTCGCATTCGTCTTCAGCTGGAACTTCTTCCTCTTCGCGCTGGTGCTCAGCAATTCGGAATCGAAGACGCTGATCGCCGCTTCCTTCAACTTCATCGGTGAGGGCTCGACCAACTGGGGCGGGCTGATGGCCGCCGCCACGATCATC
This sequence comes from uncultured Oceanicola sp., assembly GCA_964454145.1. Taxonomy (GTDB): domain Bacteria; phylum Pseudomonadota; class Alphaproteobacteria; order Rhodobacterales; family Rhodobacteraceae; genus Vannielia. The sequence continues at coordinate 14,850 of CAYVQK010000068.1, forward strand.
GCGCTGCCGCCGCTGGTGCTCGCCGCCTTCGTGCAGCGCTGGCTGATCTCTGGCCTCACCCTCGGCGCCGTGAAAGGATGACCATGAAAAACGACCTTCCTCCCATGCGTGCCGCCGATTTCAAGGGTGGCGACGAGATCACCATTGGCACCGCCCCGCGCCCCGAGCCGGGGCCGGGCGAGGCGCTGGTGCGGGTCACGCGCACGGCGCTCTGCGGATCGGACTTCAAGCTCTGGCACAATGGCGCCGAGTTCATCGCCGGGCACGAGATCTCGGGCCGGGTGGAGCAGCCGGGCCACCCGCTGCACGGCCAGCTCTGCGCCGTCTACATCCCGATGCACTGCGGCACCTGCGTGGCCTGCGCAGCGGGGCATACCCAGAGCTGCGTGACGGTGTCGTCCCTGATCGGCTGGAACCGCGATGGTGGCTATGCCGAATACGTCGCCGTACCCGACAATTGCCTGCTGCCGGTGCCCGAGGACATCGAGCTCGACCTGGCGCCGCTGCTGCTCGACACCATCGGCACCTCCGCCCATGCCCTGCGGGAGGCGGCACGCCATACCGTGGGCACGCCCTCGGTGCTGGTCACCGGCGCAGGCCCGGTGGGGCTTGGTGTGGTGCTGGCGGCGCAGGCCCTGGGGCACGCACAGGTGGACGTGGCCGAGCCCAACCCGGCCCGCGCCGCCCTGGCGGCGAGCTTCGGCGCCAACCTCGTACCGGTCGGCAGCCGAGACAAGCGCTACGACCTGATCGTGGAATGCTCGGGCAACCACGCCGCGCGCAACCTCGCCATCGAGCTGGTGCTGCCCAAGGGCGTGATCGTGCTTGTGGGGGAGAATGCCGCGCCCTGGACGATCACCGAAGACAAGGTCTTCCGCCGAAAGGACTTCGCCATGCTGCGGACCTTCTATTTCCCGAAGGGCGACTTCGACGCAAACGTCGAGCTTCTGCGCGCCAACCGCGAGAAATACCGCCGCCTCGTCGACGAAGCCTTTCCGCTCGAGGCGCTGCCCGAGAAATTCGCCGCTTTCGCCGCGGGCAAGATGATCAAACCTGTCCTGTCATTCGAGGAGACCGCCTGATGGCTTCGATAACCATGCAGAACCTCGTCAAGAAGTACGGCGGGGTGACCGTGATCCCCGATCTGAACCTCGAGATCGAGGACGAGGAGTTCATCGTGCTGGTCGGCCCCTCGGGCTGCGGCAAGTCCACGCTGCTGCGGGTGCTGGCCGGGCTGGAGGCGATCGAGGGCGGTGATCTCTTCATCGGCGACCGCCGGGTGAACGAGGTGCCGGCGGCGCGGCGCGACATCGCCATGGTGTTCCAGAACTATGCGCTCTACCCGCATATGACCGTGCGCCAGAACATGGCCTTCGCGCTGGAGATGCGCGGCATGAAACCCGAGGAGATCGCGCCCAAGGTCGACGAGGCCGCCGCTCTGCTCGACATAACGCCCTATCTTGACCGGCGGCCCAAGGCGCTCTCGGGCGGGCAGCGCCAGCGGGTGGCCATGGGCCGCGCCATCGTTCGCGATCCGCAGGTGTTTCTCTTCGACGAGCCGCTCTCGAACCTCGACGCGAAGCTGCGCGGTCAGGTGCGGGCCGAGATCAAGACGCTCTCCAAGAAGCTGCGCACCACCATGGTCTTCGTCACCCACGACCAGGTCGAGGCGATGACCATGGCCGACCGGATCGTGGTTCTGAAGGCCGGAGAGATCCAGCAGGTGGGCACGCCGGAGGAGGTGTATGACACGCCGGTCAACCTCTTCGTGGCCAGCTTCATCGGTTCGCCGTCGATGAACTTCCTGCCGGCCACGCTGGAGGGCGGCGATCTGGTGCTGCGGGATGGTGCGCGGCTTCAGGCGGGCGCCATCTTTGGCACCGTCCCGCAGGACCGCGAAGTGATCTTCGGGGTGCGCCCCGAGCACCTGTTGCCGGGGCCGGAGGGGCAGGGGCTGGAGGCCGAGATCACCCTCGTCGAGCC
>CAYVQK010000069.1:0-16718 GCA_964454145.1 uncultured Oceanicola sp.
GGTGATCCCCGCCATGGAGAACGTGGCCCTCTGGCACGAGCGCGACATCTCGCACAGCTCCGTCGAGCGCGGCATCGCCCCCGACGCCACCATCACCCTCGACTTCGCCCTGAAGCGCCTCACCGGCGTGATCGACAAGATGCTGATCTTCCCCGAGAACATGCTCGACAACATGAACAAGTTCCCCGGCCTGGTGATGAGCCAGCGCGTCCTCCTCGCCCTCACCCAGGCCGGCGTGAGCCGCGAGGACGCCTACGCCATGGTCCAGCGCAATGCGCTCAAGGTCTGGGAAGAGCGCGTCGATTTCCGCGAGCAGCTCCTGGCCGATGAAGACGTGGTGAAGGCCCTTGGCGTCGAGGCCATCAACGAGAAATTCGACATGGGCTACCACACCAAGCACGTCGACACGATCTTCAAGCGCGTCTTCGGGGCGTGACGCCAAAAGGCAGCTGACGCTACGTCAATTTACACGTTTTCTGTGGTATACTCCTCCTGCATTTCAACCAGGAGGATTTCCCGATGACACCCTATGACGGTTTCAAGGCCATCACCGATCTCGCCGCCGAGATCGAGAAGCTGAAGAAGAAGATGGCGCTGTTCAAGGAGTTGAGCGGCGACGATTTCCCAGGTGGCGAAGACATCATCGAAGGCCTGAAGGGCCCGATCGGCGATGCCATCCGCGCCGAGGTCATGCGGGAGAAGCAGGCCGCCGAAGAGGCAGCCGCGGACGCCGAGAACAAGGGCAACAACCCGCCCCCACCCAAGCCCGACGCCGGCGACATCATCGACCGCCTGATCGACGACCTCATCGAGCGGATGGACAATCCGCCAGACCCGGCCACCGCGACCCCCGAAGAGATCGAACAGTACGAAGAGGCGCTCTGCTGCAAGCTGAAGGCCCTCGCCGCGCTTCTCGGCGCGCAGGGCGCGGGTGCAGGGGCTGCCGGAGGCGCGGGCGGGGCCGGAGGCGCAGGCGGCGCTGGCGGTGCCGGTGGCGCGGGCGGCGCGGGCGGCGGCACCCTCGGCGGCTTCCGCCTCGTGGTCGGCGACGGCGGCGAACAGAAGATGATCGACCCCGACACCATCTACGTCCGCTCCGACACCAGGATCTGGTGCCTTCACGTCACCTCGATGGACTGGAAGCTCTGGGACGCCGGCGAAACCATCGTCGAGGTGCTCACCCACGAGCACACGATCCTGATCCGCAGCAAGTCGAAGGCCCGCGTCTTCTCCGCGATCCGCGGCACCTACAGCACCCCGCCGCTCGAAACCGGCGACATGCTGGTGGAGGGCGCCGTCAGCTGATCAAGCCGCCAGCCTGCTCACTTGACTGATGAAAATACCTCGGTGCGCCACGCTCACGCCCTGCCGCAGGGTGGGTGCACCCCACCGGCTGGTTCAAACAGCATGTAGGGTGGGCAATCTGCCCACCCCCTCACGACTCCGGCTCGGGCTCCACGTAAACGCCCTGCTCCTTCAGCGCGTCCACCACTTCCTTCGGCATGTAGGTCTCGTCGTGCTTGGCCAGGATCTCGGTCGCCACGAAGGTCTGCCCGTCGTAGCTTCCGGTCCCCACCATGCCCTGCCCCTCGCCGAAGAGGTCCGGCAGGATCCCGGTGAACTCCACCGGCACCACCGCACCGCCGTCCGTTACCGAAAACCGCACCGTCTCGCCGTCGCCGCGCACGATGGAGCCCTCCTCCACGAGCCCGCCGATGCGGAACACCTCGTTCGGGCTGGGCGGGTTCTCCACGACCTGGCTGGGCGAGCGGAAGAAGTTGATGCCGTCGCGGAAGCCATAGCCGATGAGCCCCGCCGCCAGCAGCAGCGCCAGCGCAGCCACCATCAGCACCTGCACCCGCCGCTTCTTCTTCAGCCCCTTCAGTCCAGCCATCGGTCCCTCCTACGGGAACAGCGGAGCCATCATCAGCCCCTCGGTCTCGGGCAGCCCGAGCATCAGGTTGGCGTTCTGCACCGCCTGCCCGCTCGAGCCCTTGGTCAGGTTGTCGAGCGCGGCAAACACCGTCGCCCGCCCGCTCGCACGCTCCTGCACCACGCCGATCTGGACCATGTTCGACCCCCGGATCGAGCGGGTCGAGGGCACCTGCCCCATTGGAAGCACCTGGATGAAGGGCTCGTCCGCATAGGCCGAATTCAGCGCCCAATGGATCGCCGCCGCATCACCCTGCACGTAGCCCGCCGAGAGGATGCCCCGGTTCGCCGGCAGAAGCGTCGGCGTGAACTGCACCCGGATCTCCTTGCCCGCGGCCAAGCTGAACTCCTGGTCGAACTCGCCGAGGTGCCGATGCTTGCCACCCGCCGAATAGGGCATCCAGCCCTCGCTCAGCTCGGCATGCAGAAGGTTCTCCTTCAGCGACCGGCCCGCGCCCGAAACGCCCACCTTCATGTCGAGGATCACGCCGTCGGTCTCGATCAGCCCGTCGCGGAAGAGCGGCAGCAGCGAGTAGAGCCCCGTGGCCGCATTGCAGCCGGTGCCCGCCACGAAGCGCGCCGCCTTGATCTCGTCCCGGTAGAACTCGGTGAGGCCATAGACGGCCTCCTTCTGCAGCTCGACCGCGGTATGGGGCTGGCCATACCACGTCTCGTAGGCGGCCGGGTCGCGCAGCCGGAAGTCGGCGGAGAGATCCACCACCTTCAGCCCCTCTGGTAGCCCGGGGATCACCTGCTGGCTGGTCACATGCGGCAGCGCACAGAAGCACAGGTCGATGCCGGAAAAGTCGATCTCCTCGATCTTCACCAGATGCGGCAGCTTGAGGTAGCCGAGGTGCGGGAACACGTCACGCATCTCCATCCCCGCCTTGCGGTCGGCGGCAAGGGCGGCCACCTCCATCCCGGGGTGGCTTGCGATGATCCGGACGAGTTCGGCGCCGGTGTAGCCCGAGGCGCCGAGAATGGCGATCTTTGCAGTCATGGGTCTTTCCTTGGTCTTGCGTTGTGTAAGCTGAAGTCAGGCGTGCTGAAATTCAACTTTTCGTCGCAGGAACCGCGTGGCCTGGTCCGTCACCTTCCGCGGATCTCCGGTGGTGAGAAATTTCGTCTCCGTCCCGGCCCCGTGCTTGTCGGGGTGGCGGGCGAGGTAATCGGCCAGCGAGGAGGCCACGATGCTGGCCTGGGAATAGACGCTCACCTCCGGCCCCAGCGCATCCTGGAAGACCTCTTCCATGATCGGATAATGGGTGCAGCCCAGGATCGCCGCCTCGGGGTTCGGCATCTTCCGCTTCAGCGCATCCACGTGGCTGCGCACCAGCGCCTCCGCCAGGATCATGTCGCCATCCTCGATCGCGTCCACCACGCCGCCGCAGGCCTGCGCCTCCACGTCCACGCCGATGGCCCGGAAGGCCAGCTCCCGCTGGAACGCCCGGCTGGCCACTGTGGCCGGCGTCGCGAAGAGCGCCACATGCTTCACCGCCACCTCCCGCGGGGGCGAGTTGTCGCCCCACTGCCGCTCGGTCAGCGCCTCGATCAATGGCACGAACACGCCCAGCACCCGCTTGCCCGGGGGCACACCCGCCTCCTGCATCCGCCGCAGCGCGGCCGCGCTCGCGGTGTTGCAGGCGAGGATGACAAGGTCGCAGCCCTCGTCCCAGAGCCGCTGCACAGCGGCCTTCGTCAGCCCGTGGATATCATCGGCATCCCGCACCCCATAGGGGCTGTGGGCATGGTCGCCGAAATAGACGAACGCCTCCTCGGGCAGCCGCTTCTGCACCGCATCCAGCACGGTGAGCCCACCGATGCCACTGTCAAACACGCCGACCGCCATGGGGGGTTACGCCTTGTGAAAGTCCTCGAATTCCTTGCCGTATTCGCGGGCACGAACCGGCCTGTTCGAGAGGCTATACGTCGCCTCGCGCAGAAAATCCATCAGTGCTTTCGGGTCGCCCGCACGGGCGGCAATTTCCTCCTGCGGGATCGGCCGCCCCACCGCGATCTCCACCGGCTCGTCCACCCGGGCGCGGAACTCCTTGATGAGCAGGGCGATCCGCAGGGTCGAATGGATGTGCGAAGCGAGCTGGAACAACCGGCTGTTGGCCCCCTCGAAGAACACCGGCACCACCGTTGCCTCCGACCTGGCGATCATCTTCGCGGTGAACCGCCGCCAGCCCGGGTCGAGCGGGCGCGACAGCAGCCGCGCCGAGGTGCTCACCGTGCCGCCCGGAAACACCCCGATCGCCCCCCCCTGCGAGAGATAGGCCAGCGCCTCCTTGCGGGTCGCCAGGTTCACCGCCTGCGCCTCCCGCGTGCCGTCGAAGTCGATCGGCAGGATCACCCGGTTCAGCTCCTCCGAGCGCTTGAACACCTGGTGCGCCAGGATGCGGAAATCCCCCCGCGTCCGGCTCAGGATATGCCCCATCATCAGCCCGTCGAGAATGCCGTAGGGATGGTTCGACACCAGCACCAGCGGCCCCTCGCGCGGGATCGCGTCCAGCGTGCCGCGCGTCACGTCCAGGCTCAGCCCGTAGCGCCGCACGATCACCTCCCAGAAATCCGCGCCATTCGCCACGTCCTGCTCGTAGCCATCGGCCCGCCTGATGAGCCCGATCCGCCCGGTCGCGTTCTCCAGCAGCTTCACGAAGGCCCGCCCGGGCTTCGAGCGCACCGAGTTGGCGTAGGTGATGTCGCGGGCAACCTGGTGATGCTGGGCCATGGGCGTGGTTCCTGTGCTCTGCGCCAGATAGCGGCGCGGCGGCGTGCCGGGAAGGCCCTATGACGGTTTTGTAACCCCGGCGTGACACCCGGCGGGACCGTTCCGCTGCGGGGGGCCAGCCCCCCGCACCCCCCGGAGTATTTCCGGCAAGAAAATGAACAGCCTACTCCGCCGCCTGCCGCATCGGCGCCTCCGGGTTGCGGAAGGCCTCCAGCAGCTCCGCGCGCCGTTTCGCCGCGCGCTCCGCATTGGCCTCCTTCACCGGCCCGAATCCCCGGATCGTGAGCGGCAGCTCGGCCAGCGCCAGCGCCGCCTCCCGGTTCTGCCCGGAGAGCCCGGCAAGCACCTCGCCCATGTCCGCCTCGTACTGCGCGATCAGCCCCCGCTCCAGCTTGCGCTCGGCGCCGAATCGGAAGGGGTCGAGCATCGTGCCCCGCAGCCCCTTCATGCCGGCCAGCAGCTTGAACCCGCGCCGCATCCAGGGCCCGAACTGCCGCTTCTTCGGCCGCCCGTTGGGCCCCTTGGTGCCGAGGATCGGCGGCGCGAGGTGATAGCTGAACCGCATCTCCCCCTCGAAGACCTCCGCCGCCTTGGCCTCGGTTTCCAGGAGCAGCCGCGCGGTCTCGTACTCGTCCTTGTAGGCCATCAACTTGTGGTAGCCCTTGGCGATGGCCAGCTTCATCTCGTCATCCGGCGCCCGGTCCACCAGCCGGCGGTAGCGGCGGGCGTATTCGGCATCGCCCCAGGCCTCCAGATGCGCCTCGCGGAAGGCGATCCGCTCGGCCAGGGTCTTCTCCTTGGGCACATCGGGCGTCAGCATTGCGCCGGCCTTCTCCGGCTCCGCCACCGCCCAGCGGCCGATCTCGAAGGCCCGCCTGTTGCCCTCCACCGCCTGGCCGTTCAGTTCTATCGCCCGCATCAGGGCATCATGGCTCACCGGCACAAGCCCGGCCTGCCAGGCCGCGCCCAGGATCATCATGTTGGAATAGATGCTGTCCCCCAGCAGAACGCGAGAAAGCGCCTGTGCATCAAAGAGTTGCAGCCTTTCCTTCAGGCGCGCCTGCAAGGCCAGCACCATCCGGTCATGGGGCAGTTTGAAGTTGATGTCGCGGGTGAAGTGCCCGGTGATGATGTCGGCGGCATTCACCACCGCCCCGGTCTGCCCATCGCGCATCAGCGCCAGCGTCTTCGCCCCCGCCGTCGTCACCAGGTCGCCCCCGATCACCGCATGGGCCTCGCCGGTCGCCACCCGGATCGCGTTGATATGCTCGGGCTTCTCCGCGATCCGCATGTGGATATGCACCGCGCCGCCCTTCTGGGCGAGCCCGGCCATCTCGATCATCCCCACGCCCTTGCCGTCGACATGGGCCGCCATCGCAAGCACCGCGCCCACGGTCACCACCCCGGTGCCGCCGACCCCGGTGATCACCGTGTTCCAGGTGCCGCCGATCTCGGGCAGCACCGGCTCCGGCAACTCGGGCAGCTCCACCGCCTTCTCCGGCGCCTTCCTCACCTTGGCGCCTTCGATCGTCACGAAGCTCGGGCAGAAGCCGTTGAGGCAGGAGAAATCCTTGTTGCAGGCGCTCTGGTCGATCTCCCGCTTGCGGCCGAGCTCCGTCTCCTTCGGCAGGATCGCCACGCAGTTGCTCTGCACCCCGCAATCGCCGCAGCCCTCGCAGACGTCGGTGTTGATGAACACCCGCTTGTCGATATCCGGAAACGTGCCGCGCTTCCGCCGCCGCCGCTTCTCGGCGGCACAGGTCTGCACGTAAATGATGGCCGACACGCCCTTGATCCTGCTGAACTTCTCCTGAACGGTCGGCAGCTCCGCCCGCTCATGCTGCGTCACCTGCGACGGAAAGGCGCCAAGATCCACATCCTCCTTCTCGTCATAGACGAGCGCCACCTCCTTCACCCCCATCGCCAGCACCTCGCGGGCGATCTGCTGCGGGCTGAGATCGCCCTCGTTCGGCTGCCCGCCGGTCATGGCCACGGCATCGTTGAAGAGGATCTTGAAGGTGATGTTCGTCCCCGCCGCCAGCGCCGCCCGGATCGCGAGCGTGCCCGAGTGGTTGTAGGTGCCGTCGCCCAGGTTCTGAAACAGGTGCTCCCGCTTCGAGAACGGCGCCTCGCCCACCCAGTTCACCCCCTCGGCCCCCATGTGGGTGAAGCGGTCGGTCGAGCGGTCCATCCAGCGCGCCATGAAATGGCAGCCGATGCCCGCGCCCGCCTCGCTGCCCTCGGGCAGGTTGGTCGAGGTGTTGTGCGGGCAGCCGGCACAGAAATAGGGCAGCCGCGCCGCGATGTCGGGCGCGTTGTCGGCCATCCGCGCGCTCTCGATCCGCGCCATCCCGGCCTTGATCCGGTCGGTCTCGCAGCCCTCCTCGATGAGGATCTTCCCCAGTTCCAGCGCGATCTCGTTGGGGTCCAGCGCGAAGTGGGTCGGAAACAGCACCTCGCCGTTCTTCATCCCGCCATAGACCCGGCGGCCCCGGCGATCGTCGAAGATCGCCTCCTTCACCTGCACCTCGATCAGCTTGCGCTTCTCTTCCACCACCACGATCACCTCGAGCCCCTCGGCCCAGTCGTGGAAGCCCTTCATGTCGAGCGGCCAGACCTGCCCGACCTTGTAGGTGGTCACCCCCAGCCGCTCCGCCTCGTCACCGTCGATGCCGAGCGCCTCGAGCGCATGGCAGAGGTCGAGCCAGTTCTTGCCCGCGGCCACGAAGCCCACCTTCGCGCCCGCCTTCCCGTGCATCCGGTGGTCGATCCTGTTCGCATTCGCAAAGGCTTCCGCGGCGAACCTCTTGTGCGCCACCAGCCGCTCCTCCTGCGCGATCCAGTGATCGCCCAGCCGGATGTTCAGCCCGCCCTCGGGCAGCTTGAAGTCGGGCGTGACAAAGCTCATCCGGTCGGCCCGCGCGTCCACCACGGAGGTGGCCTCCACGGTGTCCTTCATCACCTTCAGCCCCACCCAGACGCCCGCGTAACGGCTCAGCGCCCAGCCGTAGAGACCGTAGTCGATGATCTCCTGCACGCCCGCGGGCGAGAGCACCGGCATGTGCACATCCACCAGCGCCCAGTCCGACTGGTGGCAGACGGTCGAGGATTCGCCGGTATGGTCATCGCCCATGGCCATCAGCACGCCGCCATGCGGCGAGGTGCCCGCCATGTTGGCATGGCGCATCACGTCGCCCGAGCGGTCCACCCCGGGGCCCTTGCCGTACCAGAGCCCGAAGACCCCGTCGAACCTGCCCTCTCCGCGCAGTTCGGCCGATTGCGAGCCCCAGAGCGCGGTGGCGGCAAGATCCTCGTTCAACCCGGGCTCGAAGCGCACGTCGTTCGCGGCCAGCACCTTGCCCGCGCGGGTCATCCACTGGTCGACCCCGCCCAGCGGCGAGCCGCGGTATCCGGTGCAATAGCCCGCCGTGTTCAGTCCGGCGGCCCTGTCCCGGGCCTTCTGCATCAGCATCAGACGCACAAGAGCCTGGGTTCCGTTCAGCAGAACCGGCGACTTTTCAAGGTCGAACCGGTCGCTGAGACTAATGTCATGCCTCGTCATTAAGCGCTTCCTCCCGGTTTCGAGTATATAATGATTTTAGGTCATAGTGTATGACCTACAAACACAATTCTGTGCCCGTTAATCATTTGCGCATAGGCTGGCGACGTGCATAAGGATGCTGCGCCGAAACCGCTTTGAACGTAGTGAACCGTCATCCATGGATTGGGACAAGCTCAGAATATTTCACGCCGTGGCAGATGCCGGCTCCCTCACCCATGCGGGCGAGACGCTGGGGCTGTCGCAATCCGCGGTCTCCCGGCAGATCCGCGCGCTGGAAGAGAGCCTGAACACCACCCTGTTCCACCGCCACGCCCGCGGCCTGATTCTCACCGAGCAGGGCGAGCTTCTGTTCGACGCCACCCAGGTGATGAACCGCCGGCTCGACACCGCCGCCGCCCGCATCCGCGACAGCGAGGAGGAGGTCTTCGGCGAGCTCCGTGTCACCGCCACCACCGGCTTCGGCACGCTCTGGCTCACGCCCCGCCTGCCCGCTCTCTACGAGCGCTATCCCGACCTCTCGATCGACCTCAACCTCGAGGAGCGGGTGCTCGACCTGCCGATGCGCGAGGCCGACGTGGCGATCCGGATGAAGGAGCCTTCCCAGGCCGACCTGATCCGCAGGCGGCTCATGGGCGTGCGCATGCGCCTCTACGCCTCCGAGGGCTACATCGCGCGCTACGGCGCCCCCGCCGACCTCGATGACCTCTCCGGCCATCGCCTCATCAGCCAGGCCGCCCATTCCACCCAGGTGCGGGCCGGCGCCGAGATGGTGCAGGCGCTGCTCACCCATGACGTGACCAAGCGACTCACCGTCAACAACTACTTCGGCGTGCTCCAGGCGGTGATCAACAACATCGGCATCGGCGTCCTGCCCGATTATGTCGCGCTCGACACCCCCGGCCTCGTCCGCGTGCTCCCCGAGGAGGAAAGCTCCGAGGTTCCCGTGTTCCTCGCCTATCCCGAAGAATTGCGCCAATCCAAGCGCATAGCCGCCTTCCGCGACTTCGTGACCAGCGAGATCCAGGCCCAGCGAAAGGCCGTGCGAGACGCCTCGCCCGACTAGCTCAGCCCTGTGTGCCATGCGCCACACTCATAGCGGGCATTCGCAGCTGCGGCATTTTAGGACTTGAACGGAACGGGCAGCTGCCCATATGAGAAAGTATTAGGCGCACAGGCTCAGGCCAGCGCGTCTTTTACCTCCCTGTTGGACTTAGGCCGAGCTTGTCTCGGCCTCTTTTTTTGTCCAACCGGCTGGCACTCCAGCAATTTCGGGGGCCCGGGCGGGGCCGAATTGGGCGGGAGACTGCCGCGTTTCCCGGGGCCATGCAAGCCCCATTTCCCGCGTGTCATTGAAAGGTCACGAGGTTGCAACCTGCCCGCCGCAGGCAGAAGCGGACGCGCCAGAATAAGCGCGCCCGCCAAGGCTGCATCGTCTGTCCTGGGGGGCGATGTCAGCCGTTCCGAACCTGCCGGATGAAGCCGTCGCGGCTCTGCGACAGCCACAGCACGTTTTCCTTCAACTGCCGGGTGCTGGTGGTCAGAACCACCCGCTTGGCCCTCACGCCGAGCGAGTTGGCCAGGGCCACCTGGGCCCGGATCTTCCCGTTCGACATGCTCGCCTGCACGATCTCGCCGATCAGCGAGCCGTCCGCCGAAAGCACCACCGTGCCGACCAGCGAGGCAACGGGCTTCGTCGGCAGGAAGAGCGGTTCGTCCGGCGCTGTCCGGGTCACCTGCGGCTGAGTGCCAGGGGTTGGGGTTCCCCCGCCGTTGCCAGCCACATCGGTGCCGCCACCGTTGGTGCCGCCGCCGCCGCCCGAACCCGAGCCGCCGACGGTCACGCTGGCATCCGCCACGCTTCCGCCGCCGACGCTCACATTGGCATCGGCCACGCTCCCGCCACCGACGGTTGCATCTGCGTTGACACCATGGGAGCCACCGACCGACACGCCGACCGAGGCGAGAGACCCGCCCCCGACCGACACATTCGCATCGACGCCGAGGCTTCCGGCCTGCGCGGACATGCCGACGAGACCACCCGCGATAACCACGGCGGTGAAGACGTTTGCTTTGTTAAAGTTATGAATTTTGGACATTTCCTTACTCCGAGAAACTCGTGCTAAGTTTATGCCCCTCCACGAACACCGTACCACAGATTCAACTTTTTTTGCCCAAAACCTGACACATTCATGCCCGTCACGGGCCTCGAAGCCATAGCTAACCTGTTAACGACCACGCTCTGCCCCCAGCAATCATTGGTTGCATTGTTCAGTGCCTCGACAGTCTGAGCGGGCTGGAAACAATCCGTTTCCACCCTCCCCAAAGCGCTTTGACAACCCGCGCCCGACCCTCTGCCCGGGCCGCAGCCCCTCCTCCGACTCACCCAGGCGCCACCCCCGAGTCGCGCGGCGAATTTGAGCCTTTCCCTCGCTCGCGCGGTTTCATAAAAGTCCAGCGAGCAAAGGGGAAACAGCATGACCGAGCCCGAAATCACGCCCGACCTGATCGCAGCCCACGGGCTGAAACCGGATGAATACGACCGCATCCTCGAGATCATCGGACGCGAGCCCACCTTCACCGAGCTCGGCATCTTCTCGGCCATGTGGAATGAGCACTGCTCCTACAAGTCCTCCAAGATCCACCTCCGCAAGCTGCCCACCGAAGGCCCGCAGGTCATCTGCGGCCCGGGCGAGAACGCCGGCATCGTCGACATCGGCGACGGGCAATGCGTGGTCTTCAAGATGGAGAGCCACAACCACCCCTCCTACATCGAGCCCTACCAGGGCGCCGCCACCGGCGTGGGCGGCATCCTGCGCGATGTCTTCACCATGGGCGCCCGCCCGATCGCCGCGATGAACGCCCTCAGCTTCGGCGAGCCCTCCCATCCGAAAACCCGCCAACTGGTCAACGGCGTGGTCGAGGGCATCGGCGGCTACGGCAACTGCTTCGGCGTGCCCACCGTGGGCGGCGAGGTGCGCTTCCACCGCGCCTACAACGGCAACTGCCTCGTCAACGCCTTCGCCGCCGGCCTCGCCGACACCGACGCCATCTTCTACTCCGCCGCCTCCGGCATCGGCATGCCCGTGGTCTACCTCGGCGCCAAGACCGGCCGTGACGGCGTCGGCGGCGCCACCATGGCCTCGGCCGAGTTCGACGACACCATCGAAGAGAAGCGCCCCACCGTCCAGGTCGGCGACCCCTTCACCGAGAAGCGCCTGATGGAGGCCACGCTGGAGCTGATGCAGACCGGCGCGGTGATCTCCATCCAGGACATGGGCGCCGCCGGCCTCACCTGCTCCGCTGTCGAGATGGGCGACAAGGGCGGCCTCGGCATCCGCCTGAACCTCGATGCCGTCCCCCAGCGCGAAACCAACATGACCGCCTACGAGATGATGCTGTCCGAGAGCCAGGAGCGCATGCTCATGGTCCTCGAGCCCTCCAAGGAGGCCGAGGCCCGCGCCGTCTTCGAGAAATGGGATCTCGACTTCGCCATCGTCGGCGAGACCATCGCCGAAGACCGCTTCATCGTGATCCACGGCAACGAGACCAAGGCAGACCTGCCGCTCGCCACCCTCTCCGGCTCCGCCCCCGAGTATGACCGCCCATGGGTCGAAACGCCCCCGGCGGCACCGATGGATCCGGTCCCCGAGATCGACGGCATCGACGGCCTGAAGGCCCTCATCTCCTCGCCCAACTACGCCCACAAGGCCTGGGTCTGGGAGCAGTACGATCACATGGTCATGGCCGACACCGCCGTGCCCCCCGGCCGCGGCTCCGGCGTGGTGCGCGTCCACGGCACACCCAAGGCGCTCGCCTTCACCTCCGACGTGACGCCGCGCTACGTCAAGGCCAACCCCTACGAGGGCGGCAAGCAGGCGGTGGCCGAGGCCTACCGCAACCTCACCGCCAAGGGCGCCCTGCCGCTGGCGACCACCGACAACCTCAACTTCGGCAACCCCGAGAAGCCCGAGATCATGGGCCAGTTCGTCGGCGCGCTTAAGGGCATCGGCGAGGCCTGCAAGGCTCTGAACACCCCCATCGTCTCCGGCAACGTCTCGCTCTACAACGAGACCGACGGCCAGGGCATCCTGCCCACCCCCACCATCGGCGCCGTGGGCCTGCTCGACAGCCTCGACCAGCTGATCGACGGCCAGGCCCGCGCCGGCCATGTCGCTCTCCTCGTCGGGGCCGAGGGCAGCCACCTCGGCCAGTCCGCGCTTCTGGCAGAGGCCTTCTCCCGCGAAGACGGCGACGCGCCCCACGTCGATCTCGATGCCGAGAAGCTGCACGGCGACTTCATCCGCACCAACGCCGCCCACATCACGGCCTGCACCGACCTCGCAGATGGCGGCCTCGCGCTGGCCGCCTTCGAGATGGCCGAAGCCGCCGGCGTGGGCGTCCAGATCGACGCCACCGGCAACGGCCCCCTCTTCGGCGAGGACCAGGCCCGCTACCTGATCGCCTGCTCCTTCGACCGCGCCGAGGCGCTCATGGTCGAAGCGGGCAAGGCAGGCGTGCCGCTCACCACGGTCGGCAAGTTCGGGGGCGACACCGTTTCGCTCGGCGGCAGCTCGGCCACCCTCGCAGAACTCTCCAAGACCTATCGCAGCACCTTCGCTGCGAACTTCGCGTGACCGGTTCCATTTTCTTGCTGCAAGTACTCCCGGGGGTGCGGGGGCAGCGCCCCCGCTCCGACGCATGACAGGGCTCCCCGACCTCACCCCCGACTGCTCCCGCTGCGCCGCGCTCTGCTGCATGGCGCTGGCCTTCGACGCGGGCGAGGACTTCGCCATCGACAAGCCCGCCGGCCTCCCCTGCCCCAACCTCGAGCGTCACCTTTGCTCCATCTACGAAGACCTTGACGAAGAAGGGTTTTCCGGCTGCGCCCGCTACTCCTGCACCGGCGCCGGTCAGCGCGTGACCCAGGAGGTCTTCGCAGGCCAGAGCTGGCAGGACAGCCCCGAGCTCGCCGGCCCCATGTCCGAGGCCCTGCGCCAGATGAAAGCCGTCCACGAGTCGCTCGAGCTGCTGGCCATGGCCGAGAACCTCGGCCTGGAGGATGACGACGAAGCGGCCCGCGAGGCCCTCCTCGCGGCCCTGACCCCCGAAGTCGGCTTCACCCCCGAGACCCTGGCCGCCACCACCGAAACCGTCCGCCGCGTGCCCGCCTTCCTGGCCACATTGCGCGACTACATCTGAGCCCCGTAGGGTGGGCAATCTGCCCACCGTTCGCCTACATCCCCGGCACCACCTCGATCAGCCGCCTGAGCCCCTCGGCAATATCCGCCTCGCCCCGCGCGTAGGAAAACCGCAGCCACTTCGCCCCGCGTGCGCTGTCGAAGTCCAGCCCCGGAGTCGCCGCAACCCCCGCCTTTTCAAGCAATTGCCGCGAGAACTTCAAGCTGTCATCGGTCAGCGCCGACACATCCGCATAGACGTAGAATGCCCCATCCGGCGGCGCGAACCGCGTGAACCCCGCCTTCGGCAAGCCCTCCAGCATCGCCGCCCGGTTGCGGGCATAGACCGCCCGGTTCCCCTCCAGCTCCTCCTCGCAGTCCAGCGCCGCCAATGCGGCCACCTGCGCCACATGGGGCGGGCAGATGAACATGTTCTGCGCCAGCCGCTCGTAGGTGCGAATGTCAGCCTCCGGCACCACCATCCAGCCCACCCGCCAGCCGGTCATGCTGAAGTACTTGCTGAACGAGTTGATCACCACCACGTCGTCGGTCAGTTCCAGCGCGCTCACCGCACGCTCTCCGTAGTGCAGCCCGTGGTAGATCTCGTCGCTCACCACGCTCGCCCCGACCTCCTGCGCCCGCTCCAGCAGCGCCCCCAGCGCGCCACGATCGAGGATCGTCCCGGTAGGATTCCCCGGGCTCGCCAGGATCAGCCCCGCCAGCCCTTCCGGCACATCCTCCGGCGCCGGCTGCATCCGCGTCGCCAGCCGCGCCTCGATCTCCACCGGCTGCAAACTCAGCGCCCGCAGGATCTGCCGGTAGCTCGGATACCCCGGCGCCCCCAGCCCCACCTTCTCGCCCGCATCGAACAGCGCCGAGAAGGCCAGCAGGAAGGCCCCAGAGGAGCCCGTCGTCACGATCACCCGCTCCGGGTTCAGCTCCACCCCGTACCAGTGCCTGTAGAGCCTTGCGATCCCCGCCCGCAGCTCCGGCAACCCCAGCGCAACCGTGTAGCCCAGCGGCCCTGCCTCCAGCGCCGCTGCCACCGCCGCGCGGGCCCCGGCAGGCGCAGGCGTCCCCGGCTGCCCCACCTCCATGTGGATGATCGACCGACCCGCCGCCTCGGCCGCCCGCGCCGCCTCCATCACGTCCATCACGATAAAGGGATCGACGTCGCTTCGCCTTGAAACCCGCATGGCTGCCTCCTTAACCTTGCCCCCACAAACCAACCCGCCCCGGCGGCGTCAATACGCCATCCCCGGGCTGCCCGCTTGATGCACCGCCAGAACCGTGCGACACCCGCCGCACGAAGCCAGCCCAAGGACCGACGCCCATGTTCCGCGCCCCCCTCCTCGCCGCAACCCTCGCCCTGACGGCGCTTCCCGCCGCCGCCTTCGACATCGGCTCGATGACCGATCTCGAACGCCAGGCCTTCC
Source organism: uncultured Oceanicola sp. (assembly GCA_964454145.1). Classification (GTDB taxonomy): domain Bacteria; phylum Pseudomonadota; class Alphaproteobacteria; order Rhodobacterales; family Rhodobacteraceae; genus Vannielia. The sequence continues at coordinate 14,842 of CAYVQK010000069.1, forward strand.
GCGACGAGATCCGCGCCTACCTGCTCGACAATCCCGAGGTTCTGATGGAGGCCATCGGCGTGCTCGAGGAGCGCCAGGCCCAGGCCCAGGCCCAGGGCGACGTCGACCTGGTGAACGCCCACCGCGACGCCCTCTTCAACGACGGCTACAGCTTCGTCGGCGGCAACCCCGAGGGCGACATCACCATCGTCGAGTTCATGGATTACCGCTGCGGCTACTGCAAGAAGGCCTTCCCCGAGGTCGAAAGCCTGATCGAGGCCGATGGCAACATCCGCTTCATCGTGAAGGAGTTCCCGATCCTCGGCGAGCAGTCCGAATACGCCGCCCGCTTCGCCATCGCCACCCTGCAGCAGGTCGGCGACGAAGCCTACAAGTCCGTCCATGACGCCCTGATGGAGCTGCGCGGCGAGATCAACGAGGCCGCCGTGGTGGCCCTCGCCGCCGACGCCGGCTTCGAGGCCGCCCCCGTGCTGGCCGCCATGGGCTCCGACGAGGTCAGCGCCGTCATCGCCGAGAACCACGCCCTCGCCCAGGCCATGCAGATCACCGGCACCCCCACCTTCGTCCTCGAAGACCAGATGCTCCGCGGCTACGTCCCCCTCCAGGCGATGATGGGCATGGTGAGCGAAGCCCGCGACGCCAGGTAACCGGGCAAAGCTCCGTGACCGAATGCTTTTCCGCCCGCGCGCGCCAGTCGGGCGGTTGACAAGGCCGCCCCGCACCGCTGGACTGGGCACAAGGGCGGGCCTCCTCGCCTTGCGACAGAAATTTCTGCGAAGGCCCGGCGTGAACCTCCTTTCCGACAGCAGCGATGCCATTCGCACCTGGTCCGAAACCCTCTTCACCTGGGTCAAGATCGCGGCCCTCGTCGCCATCGGCGGCTGGACCCTCTACCAGTGGGATCGCACGATCTTCCCCAAGGAGCAGCACGACCAGATGCTCCGCGCCGCCGTCCTGTCGCCCGACCTCCTCGTCCGCGACCAGGAACTCTCGGTCAAAACCCTCTACCTCTCGCCCGCCAGCAAGGCCGACTATCGCATGGCCTCCGAGGCAGAGTTTCCCGCCCTGCTCACCTACTCCGCCCGCCTCAGCAACACCGGCAGCCTCCCCGTCCGGCTGACCGGCAAGGAGGTGGTCTTCGAGACCCAGCAACTCACCCGCGACACACGCCAGGTCGAATGGACAGAGGTCGCCCGCCTCGATTTCGCCACCGCCTTCGGAGCATGGGTCGCCGAGGGCAAGACCGTGATGCCCGGCAACGATGTCATCCTCGCCGGCACCTCCATCACCGGCTTTTCCTGGTGCTGCAGCCAGGGCCTCGCCGGGCGTGACCTGCGCCTCACCCGCGTCTCCGCCGCGATGACCCTGCACACGATCGACCCGTCCACCGGCGCCCCGGTCGAGGGCAGCGAGACGCCCAAGGATATCCTGATCTGGGTTGTGACCTCGGGCAAGGATCCGAGCCTGACCGAGAGCCTCTCGGGCACCGAGCAGGCCGAGGCCCCGGCCGCGCCCGAACGATCGCGGGTGAAGGCGGGCTCCGGCGCTCCCCGCCCGAGCCGCCCCGTCGGCTCCGGCGTGTTCCGCTAGCCGGTCACGTCCTGCCGAACGCCGCTACTCCGCCGCTTCGGCCTTCGCCTCGATCTCGGCCGCCTTGGCCTCCACCTCGCGCACGATGTGGTCGATCATCTCGGCGTTCGAGATCTTGTGATCCTGCTTGCCCGCCAGGTAGACCATCCCGTGCCCGGCCCCGCCGCCGGTAAAGCCCACATCGGTCATCAGCGCCTCGCCCGGCCCGTTCACCACGCAGCCGATGATCGAGAGGCTCATCGGCGTCTTGATGTGCTCCAGCCGCTTCTCCAGCACTTCCACCGTCC
>CAYVQK010000070.1:0-16614 GCA_964454145.1 uncultured Oceanicola sp.
GAGACGACCCATTACGACACGGTCTGCAATGACAGCTCGCGGGCGCTGACCCTGCTGGGGCTCGAAGGCGCCTGCATCGGCAACGGCATCCTGACGGTGGAAACCCGCAATCAGGCCGAGGTGCGTGCGGAGGTGGCGGGCCAGAACAAGGGCGGCGGCGCGGCTGCCGCGGCGCTTCATCTGATCGCGCTGACGCGCCGCTTCGGCAAGGCACAGCGCGGCGTGGGCTTCCGCAGCCCGCTTGAGAACGAAATCCTGCTGGCCGGTGACGGCGAAGGACCGAAGACGGCATGAGCGACAAACGCACCAGGAAATCCGCCGCACGTCTCTACGCCGTGCAGGCGCTGTTCCAGATGGAAGCCTCCGGCCAGACGGCCGAGGCCGTGGAAACCGAGTTCGAGGACCATCGCTTCGGCACCGAGTATTTCGAGGGCGAGGAGATGGTGGAGGGCGATCCGACGCTCTTCCGCAAGCTCGTGGGCGATGCGGTGAACCACCAGGCCAAGATCGACCAGATGACCGACCGGGCGCTGGTGGCCAAGTGGCCGATCAATCGGATCGACCCGACCCTGCGGGCATTGTTCCGCGCCGCCGGGGCCGAACTGGTCGAAAGCGACACGCCGCCCAAGGTGGTGATCGTGGAGTTCGTCGACATCGCCAAGGCCTTCTTTCCGGAGGGCCGAGAGCCGAAGTTCGTCAACGCGGTGCTCGACCATATGGCACGCGAGGCCAAACCGGAGGCGTTCTGAGAGGCGGATTGCCGCAGAGTGCCCGCCCTGAAGGGAATTAACTGGCCAGTAGGGGCTTTCACGCTATCCTCGTATGGGCGTGCGATCCCTTCGCTGCCCGTCAGGAGGCCCAGATGCCCAAGCTCGTTTCGCTGTACATTCGGCACGTCATCATAGGTTTCGTGCTCTCGGCGCTTTTCGTTGCCGGGCTGCTCTGGATGAACGTTGGGAACCTCTGGCATCTGGTCACGCACACTTCTGCCGGACCGTTGGCGGTTTTCCTACTCTTCATGTTCAACGGCATCGTCTTTTCGGGCGTGCAGTTCGGCATCGCCATCATGCGGATGGCCGAGCCGGAGGACCGGGGGCAGGGAGGCGGCAAACGTCTTGTCGCTCAGGTGCAGCCCGTCGCCGTGCCGGTCCGGGTGGATCGGCAAGACGCACGGCACCAGCGGCGCTTCACCGACTTCTGAGCGTTATTCGCCGCCGGTGATCTCCGTGGCCACCGCGTACTCCGTCAGCTCCTCGGGGAGGAGGATGTAGATCTCGTCGGGCGGCGTCGAAAGCGCGTGCTGCATGATCTTCAGCCCGATGCCCATTTCGCCCAGGTAGCGGATCACCTCCGCCTGGCTGTGCTGGATGTCTTCCACCGCGAGGAAGGCGGGCAGCACGGTACTCTGGCCATAGTAGCTTTGATGCACCCCTACCTTGGCGTCCCTGTGCACCCGGCGCTCGGTGCCGGCCATGAGCATGTAGGGGCAGGCCGAGAGGCAGAAGGCGCCGGCGTCCATTGCGGTGTCGATGCCTTTCTCCCGGATCAGCCGCCCGATCTGCAGTGCGTCGCCTACCGAACCGCCGGGCGAATGAAGCCACAGGGCTTCGGGCAGGGCGGGCTGGCGCTCCAGCCACTCGGCGAAACGGGCCCCGTCGCCTTCCTGGATCGCACCGACGATGCGGGTGCCGCCTTCGGGCCGGTCCTCGAAGTAGAGACGCTTTGGCATGTCGGCGGCGCCCTCCATCGGGATGCCGGGCATGGGCGGGCGGCGCACCTCGTCGGGGTCGAATCGGCGGGTCTGGTCACCCGGGGCCACCGGGTCGGAGACGGCGGGGGCGGATGTGGGCCAGCGGATCTCAGGTGCGACGGCGGCGAAATCCTGCGCCAGCAGGACCGAGGCGATGCCCAGTTGCAGCCCGAAGATCGCCTTGAGGCCGGTCTTTGCCGTGAACGCCATCGCCCCCACCTTCAGACCGACCGCGGCCCGGAGCCCTTCACCGGGCTCGGCTTTTCAAGCGGTTCGACGTTCTCCGGCTTGGTCTCTTCTTCCTTCTCCTCCTCGCGCGGGTCCATCGCGTTTTCCACGTCACGGGCGGCGATGAGTGCGGCGCGCAGCTCGGCCATGGTCATCCGGTCCTCGATCGCGATAGGCTCGCGGCCGGAGCGGATGGCGGCTTGCACGACCATCAGGATGAGCACAAGCACCGCCGGCAGCAGGTCGATCGCGATGGCGCCGGCCCAGCTTGGCACGAAGTTTCCGGCATAGAGGATCACCGCGTCGGCAGCGGAGACGGGCGTGTAGGCCACCTCGGGCGGCGGTGTCATGCCCATTACGCCTTCGGCGGCGAGACGCAGCGTTTCGGCGCGCTGGCCGAGGACGGAGAGCACGGATTCCAGCGTCGAGGCCTGGCCGATCCGGTCTTCCTCGGTGCGGCCGTCCAGTTGCGGCAGGACGACGGATTGCGTGAGATCCTGCGCGGCCCGCTGCACGAGGGGCGCGACGGAGAGCTGGCGCAACTCGGTGATGATCCCGGCAAGGCGCACGGCCTCCTCGGAGAATTCGACCGAGCGGGCTTCCACGGGCCCGGTTTCCACGGTGAGCGCACGCATCCGGCTGAGGATGACGTTGCCCTGATCGAAGCGTTCTTCCACCAGCGGGGTCTGGCTGGCGATCTGGGCTTCCAGTGCGCCAAGCTCGTCTGCCTTCTGGTTCAGCACGCGAAACACCGCGCCACGCCCGGCGAGGCCCGAGAGGTTGCCGGTGGCCTCCTGCTCGGAAAGGTCGGTGAAACTCTGGCGCACGCGCGCCACATCGCGCTCCAGCCCCTGGCCGGCGGTGGCGATCTGGTAGCTCCGCTCCAGAGAGGATTGATAATCCTGCACCGTCTTGGCGAGGTGCTGCTCCACCGCCGCGGCGCCGGCAAGTGCGGCGGCGTTCAGCCAGGACGACATGGCGACGATGGCCAGCGATCCGAGGCCCATCGAGAGCAGCAGCCCGATCCGCGCCGAGGCGGTGCGGACGGCGGGCAGAAGCCGGATCAGGAAGGACCAGAACACGAAGATGCCGACCGAGACGGCGATGGAATAGGCGACGGCGGCGAAGAAGGTCATCGCGCCGTTGTTGTCCAAGAGCGAGGAGACGCCGAGGTAGGTGTAGATGCCCGAGGCGGTGGCCAGCACGCCGAGCGCGGTGGGCGTGAAGCTGTCGAGCACGCCGAGGTGCCCTTCCAGCTCTTTCGCATGGGCGAGGCCGCGCGCCTCGCTCTGGCTCAACTTCCGGCTCATCGCGCCCTCCACCTTGATCCGTGGAGTATAGGCGCGCGTCGCAAGGTGGAAAGCGCGTTGCGCTTCACTTGGGCGTTATGAGCCGGGGGGGGATGTGGGTGGCGGGGACCACAGCAACCGGCAAGGCGTTCGAATTCCCGGGGACCTGTATATACAGGTGGGCGTCGGGTAACCGGACCAGGGCCCGGACAGAGCCAACTCCCATGGAATTGCTTAAGGCCACTGGAATTGTGCCTCGACACGAGAAGAGCAGATCCGCCAAGAGCGGAGATAGGCCGGGGGTGGCGGCGTGACAAGGGGGTCGTGAAAATCTGCCGATCCGTGCCCGTCACCGGAAGGCGCGCCGCACCTTGCTCTTCACCGCCGAGCGCTTGATGCCGCGCGACAGCGAGGGGCTCCCCTGCTTGATGATCGCACCATTGGGCGTGACGGTGCCGACCGAGAGCCCGCGGGAAGGGCCGCCACCGTAGACGACGTAATCCTTCTGGAACGGAAAGAGCCGATGGCCTTGCCAGCTCGAGCCGCGGAACCGCTCTTCGGGATGGCGGGTGCGATCGGAGGGGTGCAGCGTCCAGACGCGCGGGCGGCCGGAGGTGGTCTCTTCGACCTGCACCGGCGTTTCCGCGCTGAAGAGCCAACCGAGGAACTTGCTGCCAAACCCGTCGTCCGATGCCCTGGCCGGAATGGTCATGGCTGCGGCCAATGCGATGGCGAGAGTGATGAGAGAAATGCGCCCCATGTGGCAAAACTAGGGCGGGGACGTACTCGAGTCATCCGGCCTGTGCGGCACCTGTTGCCGGTCGGGAAACAGTCTTGCCGTTTGCTGGGGATCGTGGAGGCGTATCGGGGGATTTGAGGCAAAATCGGGGCGAATTCTTAACATATTTTCCGGGCGCTCGCCCGGGTCTTGCGTGATGTTTCCGTTTTGTTCATCTTCGATGCATGGATCATCCGACAGAATCGTCTGTACCCGAGCTTCAGCCGGGCCAATTGCTCGCCCGCGGTGTGTGTCGGCACATGCTGAGCCACGGCTTCGTCACCGTCGAGGAACTGGTGCCCACCGTGGGGCTTCGGGTCGACGTGATGGCGCTGGGGCCGAAGGGCGAGGTCTGGGTGATCGAGTGCAAGTCGAGCCGCGCGGACTACATGGCCGATCACAAGTGGCAGGGTTACCTGGAATGGTGTGATCGCTTCTTCTGGGCGGTCGACCAGGATTTTCCGACCGAGCTTCTGCCGACGGAGACCGGGCTGATCATCGCCGATCCCTATGACGCCGAACTCATCCGCTTGGGCCCGGAAACCAAGCTGCCGGCCGCCCGTCGCAAGGTGATGCTGCAGAAATTCGCGCGCCATGCGGCCTTGCGGCTTCAGGCGCTCCGCGATCCGCGCCCGTCGGGCCTGCTTTAGCGCTTCTTCTTGCCGCCGGCTGTCATGGCGGCGGCGCGCTGGGCAGCGCCCTTCAGTTCCTCGGCGATTTCCATCGCTTCGTCGGGGTCGAAATCCATCGGAAGGTCGATGCCGTCGCCCTGGATGTAGATGCGCACCATGCCCTGATCGGTCGGGCCGATCTGGAGGTTGGCGGCGACTTCGCTCTCGCTGTTGATGCCCATGGTGTGTCTCCGGCTTGGCTGGCAGGGGAGCTAGCCTGCGGGCCCTCGCGTGGCAAGGGCGGATAATACTTGACCAAGGCAAGTGAATGCCGGAGCCTTGGCGCAGGAGGACGCCATGGACGACATCGAGGCGCTGCGCGAGTTCTCGCGGTTCTACACGCAAAGGCTGGGCCTGCTGGGGCAGAGCTACCTCGGCTCGGGCCTCGGCGTGACGGAGGTGCGGGTGTTGTGGGAACTGGCCAATGGCGACGTGGCCACGGCGCGCGAAATCGCGGAGCGGCTGGGGCTGGACGAAGGATATCTTTCGCGCCTGTTGGCCGGGTTCGAGAAGAAGGGCTGGATCGGGCGGGAGCCCGACCCCGATGACGCCCGGCGCCGGCGGCTGAAACTGACCGAGAAGGGCCGGGCGCTGGCGGCGAAGCACGATGCGGCCTCCCGCGCGGCCGTCGGGGCCTTTCTGGGGGCAATGTCCGAGGACTCGCGGGCACTGCTGGGTGAGGGGTTGGCGCGGGTGAAACAGGCCTTCGTGCCGCCGGTGGAGGCGGAGCTGAGAGACCTCGCGCCCGGCGATGCGGGCTGGATCGTGGAGCGCCACGGCGCGCTCTATGCCCGGGAAGAGGGCTACGACAGCACCTTCGAGGCGCTGGTGGCGGAGATCATGGCGGAGTTTCTGCGCAGCCATGACCCGGCCCGGGAGCGGGGCTGGGTTGCCTGGGGCGGCGGGCGGCGGATGGGCTCGGTGTTCTGCGTCTCGCGCAGCGCGGAAACGGCGCAGCTGCGCCTGTTCTTCCTGGAGCCGGAGGCCCGCGGGCTGGGACTGGGGCGCAAGATGCTCGAGGCCTGCCTCGGGTTCGCCCGGGAAAAGGGCTACCGCGAGCTGGTGCTCTGGACCCACGAGTCGCACCGCGCGGCCTGCCGGCTCTACGACCGGGCAGGCTTTGAGCGGATCGGCAGCCGGCCCGAGCGGGAATTCGGGCAGGATACCGTGGTGGTGGACTACCGGATCGACCTCTGAGGCTCTTGCAATCGCGCGGGACGGGCGCTAAACGGCCCTCCAGTGCCGCCTTAGCTCAGTTGGTTAGAGCGCTGGATTGTGGATCCAGAGGTCCCCTGTTCAAGCCAGGGAGGCGGTACCATCTCTCAACAGCGCCGAAATGCACGTAATCGCCGATGGTTGACCGGGTTCTGCGCGCCTGTCTAATGGGCCCATGAGCAGCCCCGCCACCCCTTCGCCTCTCTGGCTTCTGATCGCCCTGCAGGCGGGAATTTCCGCTGCGAGTCTCGTCGTGGAGATCGTCGCGGGCCGGATGATCGCGCCCTACGTGGGCATGAGTCTCTACACCTGGACGTCGATCATTGCCGTGGTGCTTGCGGGCTTCTCTGTGGGGCATTGGATCGGCGGCCGGATCGCTGCGCTGCCCAACGCCCGGGCGCTGGCATGGTGCGGCTGGGCGATGGCGGCGGCGGCGCTCTGCACGGCAGCGGCCTCCCTGGTGCTGATCCGCACGGCGGGCCCGTTGCTGGAGGCGTTGCCGCACCCGCTGGCGGGGATCACCGCGCTCACCATGGTGGCCTTTTTCCTGCCCTCGCTCTTTGCCGGGGTGCCTGCGCCGATCCTCGCGGTGGTCGCGATGCGTGGCAGGGACGCCTCGGAAGCCGCGTTGGGCGCGATGTTCGCCGCAGGGGCGGTGGGGGCGATTCTGGGCACGTTGCTGGCGGGGTTCCTCTTCGTGTCCTGGCTCGGGTCGGGGCTGACGCTCGCCGTCATCGCCGCCTTCTACGCGCTTTCCGCCCTGCTCTGCATGGCGCTGGCGCGGGCGGCGCGGGGCGCGGTGTTGGCCTCGGTCGCGGTGCTGGCGATGACGCTCGCACTGGGCGGTTTTGCTGCCACCAACGCCCGGATCTGCGAGGTCGAGAGCAGCTACTATTGCATCCGCACGGTCGAGATGGCGCCCGAGGGTGCGTCACCGGTGCGGCTCATGGTGATCGACCACCTCGCCCACGGGATCAGCGGGCAAGAGGCTCCTGGCCGGATGTACACGGATCATGCCGCGATGCTGGAAGCCCTGCCGCGGATGCGCATGGGCGCGCGGGGCTTCTCCTCGTTCCACATCGGCGGCGGCTCCTACTCCGTGCCGCGGGCCTGGGCGGCGCGCGGGCTCGAGGGCATGGTGCAGACCGTGGCCGAGATCGACCCGGCGGTGACCCGGGTGGCGGTGGAGAAATTCTGGTTCGACCCGGAGAGCGCGACGGTGCTGCACCGGGATGCACGGGCGGCGCTGGCCGCGAGCCCGGCGCGGTTCGACGTGATCGTGGGCGATGCCTTCACCGACATCGCAGTGCCCGCGCATCTCGTGACGCGCGAGTTCTTTGCGCTGGTGGCGGAGCGGCTGGAGCCGGGCGGGGTGTTCGCGATGAACGTGATAGACAGCGCCGACCGGCTCGATGCGCTGGCGGCGATGGTGGCGACCCTGCGCGAGGTCTTCCCCGTGGTCGAGGTCTGGACCGAGGCGCTGCCGCCGGAGCCGGGAGAACGGCGGGTGTTCGTGCTGCTGGCCGGGGCGGAGGAGAGCCCTGTGGGGCGGATCGGCACGCGGGCGCCGGAGCCGAAGGAATTTGCCGCGCTGGACCAGAGGTTCGTCGACGAGATCGTGGCCGCGCGCCAGCCGCGCCCGTTGACCGATGACTACGCCCCGATCGACCGGCTGATGGGCATGGATCCCGTGATCGACTGACCGCCCCGCGACGGCGGAACTCTCGCGCGTCCGTCGGCAGCTCAATCTGGCTCTTCCACGGAGCGGCGCCTATGATGCGGGCCGAGGCAGAAGCAGGAGACAACCATGCGAAAGATAATTCTCGCGGCCCTGGCAACGGGGGCGCTGACGGCCTGTGATCCGGCCACCCCGCCGGCGCTCGGGGTCCAGCGGTTCGAAGTGACGGGTGTCGAGGAGGGCGACATGCTCAAGCTGCGCGCAGGGCCGGGCACGGGCTACACCATCCAGGCGGGCTTGCCCAATGGAACGGTGGTGCGGGTGAAGGACTGTTCGCGGATCGGCGGGACGCGATGGTGCAAGGTTGCGCTGGACGACTCACCGGGCATGACGGGCTACGTGTCGCAGACCTACCTTCAGAAGCTCTGACCAGGCTGCCGAGATCAGGGCAGGATATCGACTTCCTGTTTCAGGGTTCCGTCGGCGCGGTAGATCAGGATGCGGTTGTCAGTGGTGACGACCGCATACCACCCTTCGCCCGCGGTGATCGCCTGGGCCGAGGCTCCCTCGGGCAGGGTGATCGCCTCGGGAAGACCGGGGCTTTGCGGCCCGGAGAGACGGATGATAAGCAGGGCCGCGATCACGGCGATCCCTGCGATCATCGTGAGCGTCAGCCCCGTCACCAGCCGCTTGAGCCATTTCAGGTCCACCGGCAGTTCATGTTCTTCCGGAGCCGCCATGGCCGCCTCTCTCGTGACTTTCACCATCGGCCCCACGCCGCCGCCGCGCCTTGATAAGGCGCTTTCGCGCGATGTGCCAGACGAGGCCAACCTCAGCCGCTCGCGGCTGGTGCGGCTTATCGAGGAGGGGGCGGTGCGGGTGAACGGTGCGCCGGTGGCCGACATCAAGGCGAAGGTGGCCGAGGGCGACGCGGTGACGATCGCGGTTCCCGAGGCCGCGGAGGTGGAGATGGTGGCCGAGGCGATCCCGCTGGAGATCGCCTATGAGGACGAGCACCTGGTGGTTGTGAACAAGCCCGCGGGCATGGTGGTGCACCCGGCCCCGGGCAGCCCGAGGGGCACGCTGGTGAATGCGCTTCTGCACCATTTCGGCGGTGAGCTTTCGGGCGTGGGAGGAGAGAAGCGGCCGGGGATCGTGCACCGGATCGACAAGGATACCAGCGGGTTGCTGGTGGTGGCCAAGTCGGATGCGGCGCATCACGGGCTGGCGGAGCAATTCGAGGCGCATACCGCGCGGCGGCACTACCTGGCGATCTGCTACGGCGTGCCCGATGGGGCCGAGCCGCGGCTCAGGGGGATCAAGGGCACGCATTTCGAACCGGATGGCACGCTGAGGATCACTACCCAGCTTGCCCGCCACAAGACCGACCGGCAGCGGCAGGCGGTATGCTTCAGCGGCGGACGGCATGCGGTGACGCGGGTGCAGGTGCTGGAGCGGCTGCATGACGTGGCTGCGCTGGTGCAGTGCCGGCTGGAGACGGGGCGGACCCACCAGATCCGGGCGCATATGTCTCACATCGGGCACGGGCTCATCGGCGATCCGGTCTATGGCGGGCGGCGCAAGCTCTCGGAGCGGGTGCTGGGGGCGGAGGCGGTGGAGGCGGCGCGCAGTTTCCCGCGGCAGGCGCTTCATGCCGCGTCACTGGGGTTCGCCCATCCTGTCGAGGGGACGGAGATGGATTTCGAGGCGCCGTTGCCCGACGACATGGTGCAGCTGCTCGCGGCGCTGGGGGGCAGCGTGCCCGGCTGAGTTCAGGCTCGGGGTCGGAGCAGGAAGAGCAGCGCGAGGCTCAGTTCGGCGAGGATCGTGACCGCGTAGGCGGGTTGCATCAGGGCGTTCAGCGTGGGGGCGGCCAGCCGGGTGAGGGAGCCAGCGAGGTAGACGAGCCCTGCGAGTGCCAGGAGCGGCGGCAGCCAGCGCGGCACGAGGCCGGAGCGGGCGAGGAGCCAAGCGGTGATGAGGGTGTTCGCGCCGAAGAAGATGAGGCCCACGTCGTAGCCGATGGAGTGGGTGGTGAGGAGCACCATGAGGGCCTCGGGTCGGGCGGGGCCCTGCGCCACCAGGGTGAGCGCGGCGACGGAGGCGAGAAGGCTTGCGCCGATCACGGCGGCCTGCATCAGCCGGAGGGCCATGGCGGTGAGGGCGAGCTCTGGCTGGACCCGGCGGAGCAGGGTGAAGAAGAGCACGGCGAGGCCGATGTCGAGCAGGATCATCGCGCTGTCGGCCAGGAGGCCGAGGCGGAAGAGCCCGGTGTTTGCGGCGATGGCCTGCCAGGTGGCCTCGGGGTCGGCCCATGAGATCAGGGGCATGCGGATGGCGAACTCGGCGGAGAGACCGAGGGCGATGACGCCGAGGTAGAGGGCGCCGGTGGTGCGTTGGATGCGCTGCGTCATGGGGAACCCCGCGAGTTGAAGTTGCGTTGGTGGTGCACCTAACCCATGCGGGGATCGACGCGAATGCCCCGTTTCCGTTCACCATCCATGCAAAAACGCATGAAATAAACCGTCACCTGCGGGGGGACCGACGGATTTACCTTCTCTTCACGTTTTACGGGTCTAGGATGAGCGTGACCTTAGGGCATCGTTAAGACTTGAACCGATCGGTTCAGTGCTTATATGAGCTTCGACCTCCGGGCGTCACGCACCGGCAACACGTTGAAAACAAACACAACAAGGGACGCGCATGAGCAACTATACCAAGCTTCCGGCCCCCTCTCCCGAGCAGGGTCTCAACCGTTACCTCCAGGAAATCCGCACCTTTCCGATGCTGGAGCCGGAGGAAGAGTACATGCTGGCCAAGCGATGGGTCGAAACCGAAGACAGCTCGGCCGCGCACAAACTTGTCACCTCCCACCTGCGGCTCGCCGCGAAGATCGCCATGGGCTATCGCGGCTACGGCCTGCCGCAGGCCGAGGTGATCAGCGAGGCCAACGTGGGCCTCATGCAGGCGGTGAAGCGCTTCGACCCCGAGAAGGGCTTCCGGCTGGCGACCTATGCCATGTGGTGGATCCGGGCCTCGATCCAGGAGTACATCCTTAGATCATGGTCGCTTGTGAAACTGGGAACGACGAGCGCCCAGAAGAAACTCTTCTTCAACCTCCGCAAGGCGAAAAACAAGATCGGCGCGCTGGAGGAGGGCGACCTGCGCCCCGAGAACGTGCAGAAGATCGCCGAGCAGCTGAACGTGACCGAGGACGAGGTCATCTCGATGAACCGTCGCCTCTCGGGCGGCGATGCGAGCCTCAACGCCACCATCGGCTCCGACGATGACGGATCGGCCCAGTGGCAGGACTGGCTGGAAGATGAAACCGCCGACCAGGCGCGCAGTTATGCCGAAGAGAACGAGATGGAAGTGCGGCGCGAGCTCATGGTCGAGGCCATGGAAGTGCTGAACGACCGCGAGAAGGACATCCTGATGCAGCGTCGGCTGGAAGAGCAGCCGGTGACGTTGGAGGAGCTTTCGAGCCAGTATGACGTGAGCCGCGAGCGCATTCGCCAGATCGAGGTGCGGGCCTTCGAGAAGCTGCAGAAACGGATGCAGGAACTTGCGAAAGAGCGCGGGCTGCTGGCCCGCGCTTGAACCCGGGCCTGTGGGCGGCTAGACCCTTCGGCAGCCGAGGGGGAAGCGCGTGAAACTGCACGAGACGTTCATCAAGCCGATGCACAAGGAAGGCTGGCGTTTTGTCGGCGTCTTCGCGGTGCTTACCCTGCTGCTTTTCCTGATCTGGCAGCCGCTGGGCTGGATCGGATTGGCTCTCACCCTCTGGTGCTATTACTTCTTCCGCGACCCGGTGCGGCATGTGCCGGAAGGCGAGGGGCTCATCGTGAGCCCGGCTGACGGAATCGTGAGCCTCATCGAGATGGCCGCGCCGCCGCCCGAGCTGGGGCTGGGCGAGGAGAAGCGGCTGCGGGTGAGCGTGTTCATGTCGGTCTTCAACTGCCACATCAACCGCGCGCCGGTGCCCGGACGGGTCTCCAAGATGGCCTACAAGCCGGGAAAGTTCCTCTCGGCCGAGCTCGACAAGGCCAGCGAGGACAATGAGCGCAACTCCCTGCTGATCGAGATGGACGACGGGCGCGACCTGGTCGTGACGCAGATCGCCGGCCTCGTCGCCCGGCGGATCCTGCCCTTCATCGAGGAGGGCACGGTGCTGAAGCGCGGCGAGCGGTTCGGCCTGATCCGCTTCGGCTCGCGGCTTGACACCTACCTGCCCGAGGGCGTTGCCCCGCTGGTGGCGGTGGGTCAGACGATGATCGCGGGCGAGACGGTGCTGGCCGACCTTGCCAGTGGCAGACCACGCCCCGCGCGGGCCGAGTGAGCTGATGCCGCGAGCCCCCCGCATTCGCCGCCGGGCCAGCCGGCTGCCCCTGGTTCATCTGCTTCCGAACATCGTCACCATCGGCGCGATCTGCGCGGGCCTCACCGGGCTGCGCCTGGCGCTGCACGACCGCTTCGAGGCGGCGGTGCTGATGATCCTGCTGGCGGCGCTGCTCGACGGGCTCGACGGGCCGCTGGCGCGGCTGCTGAAGTCGGAATCGAAGATCGGGGCCGAGCTCGACAGCCTGGCCGATTTCGTGAACTTCGGGGTGGTGCCGGGCTTTCTGCTCTACCTCTGGAGCCTCGACAACACCTCGCGGCTGAGCTGGATCGCGGTGCTGATCTTTGCCGTCTGCGCCGTGCTGCGCCTCGCGCGGTTCAACGTGACGGCGCGGGAGGAGTTGCTCGACAACCGTCCGAAATCGGGCTCGTTCACGGGGGTGCCCGCGCCGGGCGGCGCGCTGCTAGCCTTTGCGCCTTTTGCCCTGGTGCAGAACTTTCCGACCCTGCCGATGCCGGCCGGGGCGGTGGCGATCTGGCTGGTGATCGTGGGGCTGCTGATGATCTCGCGCCTGCCGACGCCCTCGCTGAAGTCGGTGCGGATCCCGCGCGACAGTGCGCGCTACCTGATCGTCGCGCTCGTGGCCTTCGCCGCCGTGGCCTCGACCTGGCCCTGGGCTGTCATGGCGGTGGCACAGATCGGATATATCATTTTGATCGCATGGAGCGCGCGCCGCTCCGCGAAGGAGGACCTGCCGGATGAAGATTGAAGCTGTCTCCAACTCGTACAAGCGCTGGGCGCCGGTTTATGACAGCACCTTCGGGGCGGTCACCAATGCCGGCCGCAAGCGCGCCACCACCTATGTGACGGCGCGGGGCGGAGACGTGCTGGAGGTGGGCGTCGGCACCGGGCTGGCGCTGCCGCATTACGGGCCGGGCGTGCGGGTGACGGGCATCGACTTTTCGCCCGAGATGCTGGCCAAGGCCGAGAAGCGGGTGGCGGAAGAGGGGCTGACCCGGGTCGAGGCGCTGCGCCAGATGGATGCGCGGGAGCTCGACTTTCCAGAGAACAGCTTCGACTACGTCAGCGCGATGCACGTGCTTTCGGTGGTGCCGGAGCCCGAGCGGGTGATGCGCGAGATCGCCCGGGTGCTGCGCCCCGGCGGGCAGGCGCTGGTGGTGAACCACTTCGCCGCCGACAAGGGGGTGCGGGGCTTCATCGAGCGCGCCGCCGCGCCGCTGGAGAGCCTGCTGGGCTGGCATTCCGACTTCCCGATCTCGCGCGTGATGGGCGCGAAGGGGCTTGTGGAGGTCGAGCGCGCCAGCCTGCCGCCGATGGGCATGATGACCTGGCTGGTGCTGGAAAAGCAGGGCTGACTTGCCCCGCCCCGGGTGGGCCGTTAGCGTTGGCGCTAACGGACATCCCGGGAGGCTTGCATGACATCCGAACCGATCCGCTGGGGCATTCTCGGCGCAGCGAACTTTGCGCTTCAGCACATGGGCCGCGCGATCCATGCCGCCGAGGGGGCAGAACTCGTGGCGCTGGCCACGTCGAGCGCGGCCAAGGCAGAGCCGTTCAAGGCCTTCTGCCCGGCGCTGAAGGTGCATGAGAGCTACGAGGCGCTGCTGGCCGACCCGGGGATCGACGCGGTCTACATCCCGCTGCCCAATCACCTGCATATCGAGTGGACACTGAAGGCGATGGAGGCGGGCAAGCACGTGCTGACCGAGAAGCCCATCGCCATGGACGCGGGCGAGATCGACGCGCTGATCGAGAAGCGGGATGCCACGGGGCTGGTGTGTGCCGAGGCCTACATGATCGTGCATCATCCGCAGTGGCTGCGTGCGCGCCAGATGCTGCGGGACGGGGCGATCGGCGACATCGTGCATGTCGACGGGGTGTTCACCTACAACAACCCCGACATGGCCAACATCCGCAACGATGCCTCCAAGGGGGGCGGGGGGATCCCTGACATCGGCGTCTACACCTACGGCTCGACCCGCTGGATGCTGGGCGAGGAGCCGGAGGAGATCACCCACGCCGACCTCACCTTCGAGGCCGGGGTCGACGTGGTGGCCCGGGTGGCGGCGCGCTTTCCGAGCTGCACCGCGCATTGGGTGAACTCGATGCGGATGCATCCGTGGCAGCACATGAGCTTTCACGGCACCGAGGGTGTGATCCGGCTCACGGCGCCGTTCAACGCCAATGTCTTCGACCAGGCCGAGGTGGAGCTGCACCAGCCTGCCATGGGCCGCAGGGTCGAGCGTTTTCCGGGGGTGAACCAGTATGTGCTGCAGGTTCAGAACTTCGGGAAGTCGGTGCGGGAGGGGGCGGCGTACCCCTGGACGCTGGAGGATGCGAAGGGCACACAGGCGTTGATCGACGCGGTCTATGCCAAGGGAGGGCGGGGCTGATGCGCCCGTCGGACGACGAGCGCTTCGAGGGCCGGATGCACGGGCCCCAGGAGGCGGCGCAGAAGGACGGGCTGCTGATGCGGCTCCTCCACATGATCCTCATCGGCCTGATGATCCAGGTGGCCATGACCGTGCTCGGCGTGGCGACGGTGATCCAGTTCGTCGTGCTGCTCATCAACAAGGGCGAGCCGAACCCGCGGCTGGCGGATTTCGGCGAGAGCCTGGGCATCTGGCTGGCCAAGGCGGCGCGCTACCTGGTGGCGGCGAGCGAGGTGAAGCCCTGGCCCTGGACCGAGCTGGACTGAGGGGTGTCGGGTTGTCCCGACCCTGCAGGCGGAGCGCGGGGCCGGACCTGCCCGCCCGTCCGGGGCCGATGGGGCGAAGCCGGAGTGCCGTCCGCCGAGCGCAGCTAGCTCGCAGACCGACCCGCGCCGAGTGTCAGCCGAGGTAGTCGGCGTCGCTCACGTGCTCCAGCCAGTCGACGTTGGAGCCGTTCTCGACCTCGTGGATCGCCACATGGGTCATCGCGTGGTCTGCCCGGGCGCCATGCCAGTGTTTCTCACCCGGTTCGAACCAGATCTTGTCGCCCGGGGCGATCTCCTCTTTCGGGCCGCCCTCGCGCTGGACCCAGCCGAGGCCCGCGGTGACGATCAGCAGTTGCCCGCGCGGGTGCGTGTGCCAGGCGGTGCGCGCGCCCGGCTCGAAGGTGACGATCACTGCACCGGCGGCCGCGCCCTCTTCCGGGTTATGCCGATTCTCCATGCGGACCGCGCCGGTGAAATACTCTGCGGGGCCGGTGCCTGATGGCTGCTCTGCGGCGCGTGTGATCTTCATGGTAACCTCCACATCTTGTCGAAGTGTAAATAGGGCGGCGGAGCACGCCGTCATCCCGGGGGCGAAGCCGGAGTTTGACCGGCGGCAGGGCGGGGTGCAAGCTGGCGGGCAGCCATGACACCGATCCTCAGAGCCATGATGCTTGCCGCGCTGGTGGCCGTGCCACTGCCCGTCTCCGCGGAGGCGCTGGGCCGGATCACGGCCTTTATCGGGGGCGAGGAGCGCATCTGGCAGACGGTGACGATGGAACAGGGCGGGCGGACCTTGGGGACGGCGAGCTTCGACCAGGGGCCTCGGCTGACCACCCTGCGCATACAGGGCCACCCGGAGCCGCGGTTCACCACGCGGGACGTGTTCAGCGTGGAGGTGCGCTATGTGGGCGATTACGCGGACGGGGCGGTGCCGCTTTCGGTCGACGTGATCCATGTGCCCGAGGGGATGGGCGGGCCGTTCTGGACCAGCCGGGAGGCCACGCAGCCAGCGCGGGTGGATGTGATCGAGTTCGGGATCTGGGGCACCTACGGGCGGCTGGTGGCGGCCTTCGAGGCGGAGCTGTGCTTTCGCCCGATGCTCTCGGCGCCGACCGACCGGAGCCGCTGCGTGCCGGTTACGGGGGTGATCGAGACGGATCTGCTGGGGGAGTAGAGGCTGGTGGTGTGGCGGTGGGCAGAATTGCCCACCCTACGGGCCGACCTCGACGAAGGCGGCGCTGCGGGAGGTGGCCCGCTCGTCGCATTTGATCTCGATGTTGTTGCCGTCCGGGTCGATGAGGAAGGCGGCGTAATAGCCTTCGTGGTAGCCGCGCAGGCCGGGAGCGCCGTTGTCCGTGGCGCCGGCTGCGAGGGCTGCGGCGTGGGCGCGCTGCACGGCGTCACGGTCGGGGGCCTGGAGGCAGATGTGGACGTTGCGGGTGATCGGCCCGCCCTCGCGGGCAGGGCCGATATAGAGCTCGTCGAGGCTCAATCCATCCTCCGCATCCTCTTCGACCGCATCGCCCAGCCCCAGCGCCTCGAAGAGCGCCAGCCAGATGGCCCGGGCGGCGGGGTAGTCGCTCACCCGGAGGCCGATATGGTCGATCAGGCGGCCGAGGCGGTAGGGCATGGGCAGTGCCGGGTGGTGGGCAGATTGCCCAACCTACGATTCCATCGCTTCGAGCTGGTCGATGAAGCCTTCAATCATGCTGAGGCCCTTGTCCCAGAAGGCGGGGTCGGAGGCGTCGAGGCCGAAGGGGGCCAGAAGCTCCTTGTGGTGCTTGGAGCCGCCCGCCTTCAGCATGTCGAAGTACTTGGCCTGGAAGTCGGCGTCGCCTTCCTCGTAGGCGGCGTAGAGCGCGTTCACCAGGCCGTCGCCGAAGGCGTAGGCGTAGACGTAGAAGGGCGAGTGGACGAAGTGGGGGATGTAGGCCCAGAAGGTCTCGT
>CAYVQK010000071.1:0-13989 GCA_964454145.1 uncultured Oceanicola sp.
CGGGCGCGCTGCACGGCATCATGCGGGTCCGCGGCTTCACCCAGGACGACGCGCATATCTTCTGCACCGAAGAGCAGATCCAGTCCGAATGCGCCCGCTTCATCGACTTCCTCGCCAACATCTACGAGGAGCTCGGCTTCCCCGAGTTCGAGATCAAGTTCGCCACCCGCCCCGAAAAGCGCGTGGGCAGCGAGGAGTCGTGGGACTACGTCGAGAACGCGCTCGAGAATGCCATCAAGGCCGTGGGCCGCGACTACACCCTCGAGCCCGGCGACGGCGCCTTCTACGGCCCCAAGCTCGACTTCTACCTGACCGATGCCATCGGCCGGGTCTGGCAGTGCGGCACCTTCCAGGTCGATCCCAACCTGCCCGAGCGGCTCGGCGCCTCCTACATCGGCGCCGACGGCGACAAGCACCGCCCCTTCATGCTGCACCGCGCCACGCTGGGCAGCTTCGAGCGTTTCGTAGGCATCCTGATCGAGAACTGGGAGGGCAAGCTGCCGTTCTGGCTCGCCCCCCGTCAGGTGGTGGTCGCCTCCATCACCTCCGAGGCCGACGCCTATGTGACCGAGGTGGTCGAGGCGCTGAAGGCCAGGGGCGTGCGCGCCGAGGCCGACATCCGCAACGAGAAGATCAACTACAAGGTCCGCGAGCACTCCGTCGGCAAGGTGCCTGTGATCCTCGCCTGCGGCGGCCGCGAGGTCGAGGAGCGCACTGTCTCCGTCCGACGGCTGGGCGAGAAGCAGACCGCGGTGCAGACCCTCGACGAGATCGTGGAGGCGCTCGCCGCCGAGGCCACCGCGCCCGATCTGCGCTGACCGGCCTGTAACAATCGCCACCTGAGCGTGAGCGCCGCCCGGAGCCTCTCCGGGCGGCGCTTCGTTTTTGTAACCATATGTCGCCGCCTCACGGCTTCGTGGGGCCAAATGTTACAAAACGCCTCCCCCCGTTCACGGGCAAAACCCCCGCATTTCAAGGCTTTGAAAGTTTCCGCCCGCTTCGCTGCAGCGCAACAAACTTTCAAAAACATAACGGCCGCGTGTGTTCACAGGTCTGTCAATGGCGCGTGAGCCCTGCCGCCAACTAGCTTTTTGACATCCCCGGATGGATGACCCGGGGCCACGATACACCGTGATAAAATCAAACCAACCCAAGGGGATACCCATGTCCAAAACCGTCAAGACCCTCGCCGTCGCCGCTTCCGTGGCCGCCGCAATGGCTGCCGCCGGCACCGCCTCCGCCCAGGAGCAGGAAAAGTGCTTCGGCGTGTCGATGGCCGGCGAGAACGATTGCGCCGCCGGTCCCGGCACCACCTGCAAGGGCACCTCGACCGTCGATTACCAGGGCAACGCCTGGACGCTTGTCGCCGCCGGCACCTGCGCCGACATCGAGCTGCCCGCGATGGCCGACGGCACCGCGCGCATGGGCTCGCTCGAGGCCCTCGAGCGCGACCTGCCCGCCTCCTGATGCCCCCGCGCCCGGCTCCTCCCCGGGGCCGGGCGCACCCTCCACTTCCAGCACGGAGGAGCCCCATGGCAAAGTCCGATTTCCGCCTCCCCGCCGGTGTGGGCGTGGGCTACAAGGCCCGGCATTTCACCGATCTCGTGAACGATCCGGGCCACGTGTCCTGGCTCGAGATCCACGCCGAGAACTACATGGGCGACGGTGGCCGCCCGCTGGCCCAGCTCCGCCACCTCTCCGAGCGTTTCCCGATCTCCGTCCACGGCGTCGGCCTCTCCATCGGCGGCGAAGCCCCGCTCGACGCCGACCACCTCGCCCGCCTCAAGCACCTCTGCACCTGGCTCCAGCCCGCCAGCTTCTCCGAGCACCTCGCCTGGTCCACCCACGAGGGCGCCTTCCTGAACGACCTGCTGCCGCTGCCCTACACCGAGGCCACCCTGGCCCGCGTCTGCGCGCACATCGACCAGCTCCAGGCCACGATCGGCCGCGCCATGATGCTCGAAAACCCCTCCACCTACCTCGCCTTCACCGAAAGCGACATGGAGGAAACCGACTTCCTCGCCGAGATCGCCCGCCGCACGGGCTGCGGATTGTTGTTGGATGTCAACAACGTCTACGTCGCCTGCACCAACCAGCAGCGCGACCCGCTTGACTATATCGAACATTTCCCGCTCTCCGCCATCCACGAGATCCACCTCGGCGGCCACGACGAGCAGGCCGACGAGCACGGCGACCGCCTGCTGATCGACAGCCACGATGCCCATGTCGTCGATCCGGTCTGGCAGCTCTACCGCGAAACCATCCGCCGCGCCGGCCCCCGTCCCACGCTGATCGAATGGGATGCCGACATCCCCGACTACCCCGTGCTGGAGGCCGAGGCCGCCCGCGCCGCCGCCATCATGGAGCCGGTCGCCGCATGAGCCAGTCCGCCTTCCATACCGCGCTTCTCGACCCCGCCACCCCGGTGCCCGATGGCCTGATCGACCCCAAGGGCCGCCCCGCGGGCAAGCGCTTCGACGTCTACCGCAACAACGTGGTGGTTTCCCTCTCCGAGGCGCTGGCCGAGGCCTTCCCTGTGGTGCAGGGCATCGTCGGCGAGGCGTTCTTCACCGCCATGGCCGGCACCTATGTCCGCCAGAGCCCCCCGACCGACCCGCGCATCGCCACCTGGGGCGCCACCTTCCCCGCCTTCCTCGAAGGCTTCCCCCCCGTCGCCCACCTGCCCTACCTGCCCGACGTCGCCCGGCTCGAACAGGCCCGGCGCGAGAGCTACCACGCCGCCGACAGCACCCCGGTGAACCCGGCGACGATCACCCCCGAGAGCCGCTTCGCCCTCGCCCCCGCCGTCCGCATCGTCGCCTCCCCCTACCCGATCCACGCCATCTGGCAGTTCACCCGCAACGAAGGCCCCAAGCCCGCGCCCGAGGCCCAGACCGTCCTCGTCACCCGCCCCGGCTACGACCCCCGGCTCACCCTGCTCGCGCCCGAGGCCCCCGCCTTCCTCGCCGCCCTCGCCGCGGGCGAGACCCTTGAGGCGGCCACGCCCGACGGCTTCGACATCACCCCGACCCTCACCGCCCTCCTCACGGGCCACGCCCTCACGGAGCCCCAGCCATGACCCGCCTCCTCACCCTCTACGACGCCACGGCCCACAAGCTCGAGGCCGCCGCGCCCTGGCTCATCCCCAGCCTCGCCCGCCTCGTCTTCGCCGGTGTCCTGCTGGTCTACTACCTCAACTCCGGCCTCTCGAAGTTCGGCGAGGGCCTTCTCGGCCTCTTTCGCCCCGATGCCGGCGCCTATGTCACCATCTTCCCCAAGACGATGGAGGCCGTAGGCTACGACGTGAGCCAACTGACGATATTCCACTGGGCCGTCACCCTCGCCGGCACCTGGGCCGAGGTGCTCCTGCCCGTCGCCATCGTGATTGGCCTCTTCACCCGCCTCGCCGCGCTGGCGATGATCGGCTTCGTCCTCGTGCAGAGCGTGGTCGACGTTTACGGTCACGGGGTCTCCGGCGCCGACATCGGCGCCTGGTTCGACGCGCCCTCGAACGCCCTCCTGCTCGATCAGCGCGCCTTCTGGATCTTCGCCCTCACCATCCTCGTGTTGCGCGGCGCGGGCCCCATCTCGGTGGACCGCGCCCTCACCGCCTTCCGCCCGGCCCCGCTGCCCGCGTAGGGTGGGCAATCTGCCCCGCACTCACCCCAGCACCGCCGCCTGCACCTCCGGCCCCCAGCCCAGCCACAGCTGCCCGTCCTTCTCCACCACCGGCCGCTTCATCAGCGCCGGATGGGCGGCCAGCAGCTCCAGCGGCGGCGCGGCCCGCTCGGCCTCGCTCAACCCGCGCCAGGTGGTCGACTTGCGGTTCACCAAGGCCTCCCCGAAGGCCCCCCAGAACCGCTCCAGCTCCGCCGCACTCAGCGGATTCTCGCGCACGTCCCGAAGCTCCGCTCCGCTGGTTTTCACTGCTTTTCGGCAGGTATCGCAGGTTTTCAGCCCGTAAATTTTCAT
The DNA here is from genome assembly GCA_964454145.1 of uncultured Oceanicola sp. Lineage (GTDB taxonomy): Bacteria > Pseudomonadota > Alphaproteobacteria > Rhodobacterales > Rhodobacteraceae > Vannielia. Next base: position 3,973 of record CAYVQK010000071.1, read on the forward strand.
CATTTTCGCCTCTTTTTCGGCCAAGCCCTGCGAGAATCCCGCCAAGGCCCCTGCTTTGTCTTGCGTTTTTTACGTCTCCCCACAATCCTCGGGGTCACGGAGACTTCACGACCGATACTGCCTCTGATGCGGACCGGAAGACTGAAGACCGGACTGCGTGCGACCCGCAGGCCTGGGGTCGCGATGAAAGAGGGAGAAACGGAATGCCCACCGGCACCGTGAAATGGTTCAATACGACTAAGGGTTACGGGTTCATTGCCCCCGATGGTGGCGGCAAGGACGTGTTCGTCCATATCTCGGCGGTCGAGCGCGCCGGCCTCACCGGCCTCGCCGACAACCAGAAGATCAGCTACGAGATGATCCCCGGCCGCGACGGCCGCGAAAGCGCGGGCGACCTCAAGCTGATCTGACGCGCGGCGCCCCGCGCGGCGCCAGTATCAAAACCTTCAAGGCCGCCGGGCTCTCCCGTCGGCCCCCTTCCAGTGTTTCCCTGCACATCCGCAAGGCGGCCGCTTCCGCCGCCGCCGCGCACCAGGCCTCAGCGCGCCGGCGTCACCTTCATCGCCCCGTAGCTCCCGCTCACCGTAGGCGTGCCGCAGCTGATCGTCCCGTCGATCGTCACCGGCTGCAACCCGGCCGGGCAGAGGTTCACCCCCGGCGCGGCATAGACCCGCGGTTCATCCTGCGCCCGCGCCGCGCCCGCCGCCAAGATCAGTGCCGCAACGGCCAGAGTGATGCCTCTCGTCATGAAACCTCCTTCGCCCGCACCCCTGCGGGCCTATCAACCCGGTTGCGCAGCAGTCTGTCGCCATTCCGGCCGCTTTACAATTTCCGGATCGGAAACAATCCGTTCCCAAATCGTCAGGCCACGCTCTCCGGCGCAACAGACACCGCCTTCAGCACCGCAAACACCTCCCGCCCCGGCGCCAGCTCCAGCGCCTCCGCCGAGCGGCGGGTGATCCGCGCCAGCACCACCTGCCCGCCCGCGTCGAGCCGGGCGATGGCCCCCGGCCCGGTGCCGATGCGCAGTTCCCTCACCGTCGCGGGCCAGACGTTCAGCGCCGAGATCCCGCGCGGCCGCTCCATCGCCAGCATCACGTCGGCGGCCTGGACATGCACCCGCAGGCGCGCGCCCACCGCGTGCCGCACCGCCGGGATATGCAGCCGCAGCCCGCCCGCCTCCAGTTCGCTCAGCCCGTCCGCGTGATGCGCCAGCACCCGCGCCTCCAGCACCGTGCCCGCCGCCCGCGGCCCCAGCGGCATCACCTGCGGATCGCCCAGCACCTCCGCCGCCGGGCCCTGCCGCACCACCCGTCCCTCGTCGATCGCCACCACCGTCGTCGCCAGCCGCGCTACCTCGGCGGGCGCATGGCTCACATAGAGCACCGGCACCCCCATCTCGTCGCGCAGCCGCTCGAAATAGGGCAGGATCTCCGCCTTCCGGGCCTCGTCCAGCGCCGCCAGCGGCTCGTCGGCCAACAGCATCCGCGGCCCCGCCATCAGCGCCCGCCCGATCGCCACCCGCTGCCGCTCGCCCCCCGAGAGCGCCCCGGGGCGGCGGCCCAGCAACGGCCCGATGCCCAGCATCTCCACCACCCGCGCCTGCTCCGGCCCGCGCTTCGAGAACCACCGCCCGTAGGCCAGGTTCTGCGCCACGGTCAGATGCGGAAACAGCCGCGCCTCCTGGAAGATGCAGCCCATCCGCCTCCGGTGTGGCGGCAGCATCACCCCCGCCCGGCTGTCGAACAGCACCTCCCCCTCCACCGTGATCCGCCCCGCCTGCGGCTTCGCAAGGCCCGCCACCGCGTTGATGATGCTGGTCTTTCCGCTGCCCGAGCGGCCATAGAGCACGGTGATCCCCGGCGGCGCGGCAAAGGCCACGTCGAGCGTGAACGCGCCCTGCTTCACCACGATGGCCACCTCCAGCGTCATCGCCCCGCCACCCGCGCCGCCACCCGCCGTGAAAGCCACTCGCTCAGCAGCAAGGCCCCCATCGCCACCACCAGCGACACCACCACCAGCCGCCAGGCCGAGGCCTCCGCGCCCGGCACCTGCAGAAAGTTGTGCACCGCCAGCGGCAGGGTCTGGGTCTCGCCCGGAATGTTGGAGACAAAGGTGATCGTCGCCCCGAACTCCCCCATCGCCTTGGCGAAGGCCAGCACGCCGCCCGCGATCACGCCCGGCAGGATCAGCGGCAGCGTGACGGTGAGAAACACCCAAGCCCGCGAGGCCCCCAGCGTTGCCGCCGCCTCCTCCAGCTTCGGATCCACCGCCTCCACCGAAAGCCGGATCGCCCGCACCAGCAGCGGAAAGCCCATGATCCCCGCCGCCAGCGCCGCCCCCGTCCAGCGGAAGGCAAAGACGATTCCGATCTCGGCCAGCGCCTCGCCCAGCCAGCCCCTTGTGCCGAAGGTCAGCAGCAGCAGGTAGCCCGTCACCACCGGCGGCAGCACCAGCGGCAAATGCACCAGCCCGTTCACGATCTCGCGGCCCGGAAAGCGCCAGCGCGCCAGAGCCACCGCCACGAAGATGCCCGGCGGCAGCGCGAAGAGCGTGGCCCAGAAGGCCACCTTCAGCGAAAGCGCCACCGCCGCCCATTCCTCGGGCCCGAGCCAGCTCACTCGGAGATCACCCCGAACCCATGGCGCGCAAAGACCTCCGCCGCCTCGGGCGTCTGCAGAAACTCCATCAGCGGCGCTCCGGCCTCGGTCAGCGCCGCCGCCGGGTAGGTGATCGGCGGATGGCTCTCCGCCGGAAACTCCGCCACCACCCGCACCCCCGGCTCCGCCATCGCGTCGGTGGCATAGACGATCCCCAGCGGCGCCTCGCCCAGCGCCACCAGCGCCAGCGCCGCGCGCACGTTGTCGGCCTGCACGACCCTCGGCGCCACGCCTTCCCAGAGCCCGAGGCTCTCCAGCGCCGCCTTGCCGTAGATCCCCGCCGGCACCGCCTCCACCAGCGCCATCGCCACCCGACCCTCGCCCTCCAGCGCCTCGAGCCCCTCGCGCGCGTCACTGGCCTGCGCCACCAGCACCATCGAATTGCGCAACAGGTCCACCCGGCTCAGCGCCACGCCCTCGCCTTCCAGCCAGTCCACCCACTCCGGGTTGGCCGAAATGAACAAATCCGCCGGCGCCCCCTCCGCGATCTGCCGCGCCAGCGCCGACGACCCGGCGTAGGAAATCCGCGCCTCGCCCCCCCAGCCCGCCGCCACCTCGTCGAGCGCGCCTTTCAGCGAGGCTGCGGCGAACACCGTCACCGGCTCGGCGGCGGCAGGCAGGGCAAGGGCGACACAGGCGGCAAGCACGGCGGCGGAACGGCGAAGGGAGATCATCGGGCAGTCCTCTTACGGATATGTTTCATCAAACATATCGCCCGCGCACGGCCCTCACCGCAACCGTTATTTTTCATCAGACATATCGCCCGGCCCCTCGGACAGCAGCGCCCGCAGCGCGGCGATCTCCGGCTGCCCGGCCGCCGCCGCCGCCGCCTCCACCCGCCGGTAGAGCGCCAGCACCTGCCCCCCGGTCTCCGTCACCCGCGCCCCGCCGCCGCCCGGCCCGCCACGCGCGCTCTCCACCAGCGGCGCGCGGAAGGCGGCGTTCATCTCCTCCACCAGCGACCAGGCCCGCTTGTAGCTCATCCCCATCTCCCGCCCGGCCCCGGCAATCGAGCCGGTGCGGGCGATGCCCTCCAGCAGGTCGGCCTTTCCCGGCCCCAGCATCGCCTCGTCGCCGAAAAGGATCCGCAGCCTCAGCCGGGTGTCCTCCGCGCCCGCCACCCGCCTCAGGCCCGCAGCCATTCGCGCAGGAGGCAGCGCGGGGCATCCTCGCGCAGCAGGGTCTCACCCGCGAGCCGCCAGTCGCCCGCGTCGAAGGCGGGCATGAAGGCATCTGCGCCCTCCACCTCCAGCTCGACCTCGGTGATGAGCAAGCGGTCGGCATCCGGCAGGAACGCCTTGAAAATCCCTTCCCCGCCAATGCCATAGACCCGCCGATACCCCAGCTCGTAGGCGTATTGCACCGCCATGTTGGGGCGGGTGAAGGTGTCTGCGCCGAGGTCGGTGCGCGAGGAGACGACAAGGTTCAGCCGCTCGGGCAGCGGGCGAAACGGCAGGCTCTCCCAGGTCTTCCGCCCCATGATGACGGCCCCACCCATCGTCTCCCGCTTGAAGAAACGCAGATCCTCCGGCGCCCGCCACGGAATGTCGCCATCCTTCCCGATCGCGCCGTTCCGGTCGCGTGCCACGATGAGCGACAGCATCAGACCGCCACCGGCGCCTTGATCGCGGGCGCAGGGTCATAGCCCTCGATCACGAAATCCTCGTAGCGGAAGTCGAACAGGCTCTCCACCTCCCGCGCCAGCCGCAGCCGCGGCAACTCGCGCGGCTCGCGCGAAAGCTGCTCATGCACCTGCTCCATGTGGTTCGAGTAGATATGCGCATCCCCGATCGAATGCACGAACTCGCCCGGCTCGTAGCCCGTCACATGGGCCAGCATCACCGCCAGCAGGGCGTAGCTCGCAATGTTGAACGGCACGCCAAGGAACATGTCCGCCGAGCGTTGATACAACTGCAGATGCAGCTTCCCGCCCAGCACCCGCACCTGCCACAGCGTGTGGCAGGGCGGTAGCGCCATCTCGTCCACTTCGCCCGGGTTCCAGGCGCTGACGATCAGACGCCGCGAGTCCGGCGTCGCCCGGATCCGCTCCACCAGCGTGGCGATCTGGTCCACGCTCTGCCGCTCATACAGCCGCTGCCCGTTCGCCACCGCATCCGTCGGCACCAGCTTCGGAAAGTCCCGCCACTGCCGGCCATAGACAGGCCCGAGGTCGCCGTTCTCGTCGGCCCACTCGTCCCAGATGGAAACGCCGTTTTCCTTCAGGTAGCGGATGTTCGTGTCGCCCGAGAGAAACCACAGAAGCTCGTGGATGATCGACCGCAGGTGCAGCTTCTTCGTCGTCACCAGCGGAAAGCTCTCGCTCAGGTCATACCGGCTCTGAAGCCCGAAGGCGCTCACCGTGCCGGTGCCGGTGCGGTCGGTCGAAACCTCGCCCCGCTCCAGCACTTCCCTCAGGGCGTCCAGATACTGCTTCACCGATTCCCCCAATCTGCCTCGCCAACTCCTACCACATCTGGCGGCCCGCCGAAAAGCGCGCCCCGGATGTGGTGCGCACGCCCCGCCGGCGATAGATCGGCAACGGTCCTGCCTTTCCCCGTCCGCGGCGCTCACAAAACGTTGACTTCTGTCCGAACCGCAGGAAATCTGTCCGCCAAATACGAGCAGATACAAAAAACGAACGAGATCGCCATGCGCTCCAGCCTTCCAGCCATCGCCCTTCTTGCGTCCCTCGCGGCCTGCTCCGGAGGAAGTCCGAACCCCGTCAACGGCGGCCCGGGTGAAACCGGTACCGACAGCGGCAGCCCGACCGACGACAGCGCAGTGACCACCGGCACCACCACCCGCCGCCTCCAGGGCGACGTGACCGGCATCACGCTGAACGCCGACAACACCCTGACCATCGACAACCTGCCCTTCGACGGCCCAGAGGGCACCGGTGACGAGCGCTACACCTACATGGGGCTCGCGGCGGTGGAAGCCACCGGCGCGCCGTTCCAGCAGTATGAGAGCGGCGACCCCACCACAGAGACCAACCGGCGCAAATATTTCGCCGTCTATGGCGCAGGCGCCTACACCACCGCCTCCGCCGTCGGCACAGGCGATTACAACCGCTTCGGCTGGGGCGGGGCGCAATACACCCGCACCGGCGTATCCGCGCCCGACATCGCCCGCGAGGGCGAGGCCGTCTACGAGGGCAACTATGCCGGTGTCCGCGTCTCCACCTTCGGAACCGGCTCGGGCGACGTGACCTTCACCACCGCCACCGCCACCATCGAGGTCGACTTCCTCGACTTCGAGACCACCGGCGCGATCGAGGGCATCATCGGCACCCGCAACGTCTACGACACCAGCGGCAACCTGCTCGGCACCCTCCCCTCCATCGTTCTCGCCACCGCCGCCGCCGACAGTCAGGGCTTCATCTTCGACGGCTCGGCCACCTCCTACGACCGGACCGGCTCCAACGCCGGCGACGCCTTCGAGACCGGCAGCTGGGAAGGCGCCTTCGCCGGCCCGAACTCCGAAGAGATCGTCGGCCTCATCGTCATCCAGGGCCCCGCCCGGGAGGGCCAGAGCGATACCGGCGGCTTCCCCGGGGCCGGCCTCGATCCCGATGTGATCGACGGCTTCGACGCGCAGGAAACCGGCGTCTTCATCGCCACGGATCCGTAATCCATGCGCCCGGCCCCCGGCTTCGGCCAGATCGTCGGGCGCATCTTCCTTGCGCTCCTGCTGCTGGGCGGCCAGGCCGCCGCCCAGTCCCGCACCGTCACCCCCGAGGAAACCCGCCGCATCGCCGCCCAGGCCGTGCTCGCGGGGCAACCGGCCTACGGGCTCGACCTTGCCCGCGCCCTCCTCGCGCTTGACCCGGGCGACGTGGCCGCCGCCACCACCGCCTCCCGCGCCGCCCGCGCGCTGGGGCGCTACGACGAGGCCCAGGCCTATGCCCGCCAGGCCTGGCAGGCCGCCTCCGACGACAAGGAGCGCTACCACGCCTCCATCGCCATGGCCCAGGCGCTGGCCTCCGACGACAAGCGCACCCGCGCCCAGTTCTGGCTCCGCCGCGCCGCCGAATACGCCCCCACCGACGCCGCCCGCACAGGCGCCGAACGCGACTTCGCCTATGTCCGGGGCCGCAACCCCTGGCGCAGCTCCGTCACCCTCTCGCTGACGCCCTCGTCCAACATCAACAACGGCGCCGCCACCGACCGGATCGAGCTCGGCGGCCTCAGCTTCGCGCTCTCCGGCGATGCCCAGGCGCTCTCGGGCACCGAGCTTTCGCTCGGCCTCTCCACCGAGTACCGCATCCGCTCCGGCCGCCGCACCATCCTGCGCTTCGGCGGCGCCATCGAGGCCCGGCGCTACTGGCTCTCCGGCGAGGCGCAGGACCAGGCGCCCGACGCCGACGCCTCCGACTACGCCTATACCTCCGCCGAGCTCTCCTTCGGCCTCTCCCGCGCGCCAAGGCCCCGCCCGCAGGGCGCCACGGGCCCCGCCTTCGGCCTCTTCGACGCCGAGATCGCCATCGGCAAGAGCTGGTATGGCGGCGAGGAGCTGCTCACCTACACCCGCGCCCGCGCGGGCCAGACCGTCCGCCTCGCCCCCCGGACCACCGGCTGGGTCGCCGCCCTCGGCGAATGGCAGGACCGGATCGACAGCCCCGACCGCTCGCTCACCTCCGGCGAGCTGCAGCTTGGCCTCTCCCACGGCTTCGACGCCGGCCGCCTCACCGTGATCGCCTCCACCAAGGAGGTGAACTCCGACAGCGCGCTCGTCGCCCATTCCGCCCGCAAGATCGCCACCTCCTTCGCCCTCGCCGAACCCGTCTTCACCGCCGAAACCACCCTCTCCGCCGCCTTCGAGCACCGCGACTACGAAGGCTCCCTCTTCGGCCAGGAACGGCAGGACGACATCACCCGGCTCGGCGTCACCTTCTTCTTCGCCGAGGCCGACTACTACGGTTTCGCCCCCGAGGTCGGCGTGCGCTGGGAGAAGAACGACAGCACGGTGGACCTCTACGGCACCGAGACCCTCGGCATCACCTTCGGGCTGAAATCCACCTTCTGATGGACCCCCGCCTGCACATCGACGGGGGCACCCGCCGGCTCGAGCGGGGCATGGGCGACTGGGCCCGCCGCCGCCTGCCGGGCTGGCTCGCCGAGCTGGTCATGTTCACCCTCAAGCAGGGCTGGGCCGCGCTCTTCGGCGGGCTGCTGCTGGTCGCCATCCTCGCCACCAAGGCCGTCTGGCAACCCTCCTGGCCCATCGCCCGCTACGACTTTCTCGTCGTTTTCGCCCTCTCCACCCAGGCGCTCTTTCTCTGGGCCCGGCTGGAAACCTGGGAGGAAGCCAAGGTCATCGCCCTCTTCCACCTCACCGGCACGGCGATGGAGTTCTTCAAGGTCCAGGCCGGCAGCTGGGCCTACCCCGAGGCAGGCCTGCTGAAGGTGATGGGCGTGCCGATGTTCTCGGGCTTCATGTACGCCTCCATCGGCAGCTACATCGCCCGCGTGGCCCGGATCTTCGAGATGCGCTTCGCCCCCTACCCGCCGTTCTGGATGACGGTCCTGCTGGCCGTGGCGATCTACGTCAACTTCTTCGCCCACCACTTCCTGCCCGACATCCGCCTCGCCCTCTTCGCCGCCACCATCCTCCTCTTCGCCCGCACCCGCGTCTGGTTCTACGTGGGCGAGCGCCCGCTCTGGATGCCGCTCCCGCTCACGGCCTTTTTGGTGGCCCTCATGGTCTGGGTCGCGGAGAATATCGGCACGGTCACGGGCACATGGGCCTACCCCGGTCAGCACTGGACGGAGATGGTGAGCTTTTCCAAGATGGGATCATGGTACCTGCTCCTCTTCGTCGCCTTCGTCACCGTGACCCTGGTGATGCGCGACTTCCTCTATCGCACGCCGCAGCGCCCCCCGCGCCGCCGCCTGCCCCACGCCGAGGACGGGGCGCCGTGAGGCTCGCCGCCCTCCTCCTCGCCCTCGCCGGCCCCGCCGCCGCTGCGCCCGGTGACGATCTCGCCGCCGCGGCCCATGCGCAGGTCGGCGTCACCACGATCTACGACCCCGCCTATGTCGGCCTCGCCTTCCCCGGCGGCGACCTGCCCCGCGAACGCGGCGTCTGCACCGACGTGGTGATCCGCGCCCTGCGCGACGCCTGGGGCCTCGACCTCCAGGCCATCACCAACGCCGACATGAAGGCGAATTTCTCCGCCTACCCGAAGACCTGGGGCCTGCGCACCACCGACCGCAACATCGACCACCGCCGCGTCCCGAACCTCGAAACCCTTTTCACCCGCGCCGGCGCCGCCCTGCCGCTCTCCACCGATCCCACGACCTTCCGGCCCGGCGACATCGTGAGCTTCCGCCTCACCGGCACGAACCTCCCCCACATCGGCATCATTTCCGCCGAGACCGCACCCGATGGCACCCCGCTCGTCACCCACAATATCGGTGCAGGCGCCCGCACCGAGAACATGCTCTTCGACCACCCGATGCAGGGCCACTTCCGCCTCACCGACACCGCCCGCAGCTGGCTCGCCAGCCGATGACGCGCCGCACCCCGCTCATTTTCTTGCGCCTGATACGCCGGGGAGCGCGAACGGCTTGCCCCTCGCTCGCCACCCTGGCCACCTGCGCCGCCCTCGCCCTCCCCGCCACCGCCCAGGACGCCTGCCGCCAGTCCCTCGCCCTCGGGCTAGACGTCTCCGGCTCGGTCGATCTCGACGAGTACCGCCTGCAGCTCGACGGCCTCGCGGCCGCGCTGACCGACCCGCAGGTGGCCTCCGCCCTGCTCACCGGCGTCGACCGCCCGGTGGTGCTCGCGGTCTACGAATGGTCCGACGAGAGCTTCCAGCGCCTCCTGATCGACTGGATCGCCATCACCACCGCCGCCGAGCTCGAAGGTGTGGCCCAGCGGCTGCGCGACACGCCGCGCCAGCCCGCGCCCCACACCACCGCCATCGGCGCCGCCATGCTCTACGGCGCCGCCCTCCTCGCCCGCGCGCCCGCCTGCCCCAAGCGCACCATCGACCTCTCCGGCGACGGCAAGAACAACGCCGGCCCGCGCCCGCAGGACGTGCGAGACGCCGCGCCGCTCGCGGGCATCGTGGTGAACGGACTGACCATCGGCGACGGCCTGATGGACCACGGCGATGTCACGATCGGAGAGCTCTCGGCCTACTACAAGGCCCAGGTCATCCACGGCCCCGGCGCATTCGTGATGACGGCGCAGAGCTTCGAGGGCTACGCCGAGGCCATGGCCCGCAAGCTCCTGAAGGAACTGGAAGGCGCCCCGATGACCGGGCTCCCCGGCCCCGACACCCGCCTCGCCGCCAAGCCATGAGCCTCGCCCAGAGCTAACGGCGCCGCGTTCCTTCGCTGCGCTCGGATTG
>CAYVQK010000071.1:14089-16013 GCA_964454145.1 uncultured Oceanicola sp.
CCTAGTAGATATACCGGATCTGATCGCCCCAATACCGCTCCATCCGGCGGAGCGCGGCGGTGATCACCTCGAGCCCGTTCAGGTCGATCGCGCCGCTGGTCTGCAGCCCTTCGGCGTGGCGCTCGAAGAGCTCGGCCACCAGGTCGCGGATCTTCCTGCCCCGCTCGGTCAGCCGGACCCGCACCGAGCGGCGGTCGATCTCGCAGCGCTGGTGGTGCATGAAGCCGAGCTCCACCAGCTTCTTCAGGTTGTAGCTCACGTTGGAGCCCTGGTAGTAGCCCCGCGTCTTCAGCTCCCCCGCTGTCACCTCGTGATCGCCCACGTTGAACAGCAAGAGCGCCTGCACCGCGTTGATCTCCAGCACGCCGACGCGCTCGAACTCGTCCTTGATGACGTCGAGCAGCAGGCGGTGGAGCCGCTCCACCAGCGCCAGCGTCTCGAGATAGCCGCCCATGAATCCCTGCCTCAGGCTGGGGGCGACGGGGGAATGGATGCTCATGGCTGTCTCCGCCAGGTCTCAACTGGCACCCCCCATAGCGCGCGAAACCCTTAGAACTCGTTAAGTCCGGTCAATTTTTCCGCAGATCATCGGCGCTTGTGCCGAAAACTTCGCGCGGTCCGGGCCTCAGCCGCCGATCAGCCGGGCCTCCGGCGCCACCCGCAGCAGCATGGCGCGGTGCACTTCGGGCGCGGGCTCCAGGCCGGTGACCCAGCGCAGCAGGTCCTGATCAGCCTCTTCCATCAGCGCCTCGAAGGCGTCGAGCCCGTCCTCGTCCAGCGCCGCCATCTCGCGGTCGGCGAAGCCGCCGAGCAGCAGGTCCATCTCCTTGATCCCCCGCCGCCAGGCCCGGATCTTCAGACGCTTCAGCCGGATCTCGCGCGTCTCGCGCACCTCCCCGGTCAAGCCGCCGCCTCCAGCGCCGCCTCCAGCCGGGCCTCCAGCCGCTGCAGCCGCTGCGCCTGCAGGCTCATCTCGCTGCGCACCGCGCGGATCTCGGCCAGCAGCGCGCCCAGCTCGGCGGGCGTCGTCGCCGGCACCACGCCCTCGGGCAGCGGCGCCTCGATCCCCGGGCCCTCGCCCGACAGCAGCCAGCGCATCGACACGCCCAGCATGCCCGCCAGCATCTGCAGCTTGTTGGCGCGCGGCTCGGCCGAGTCATTCTCCCACTGCTTCACCGTCTTGCCCTTCACCCCGAGCCGGTCGGCCAGTTCCTTCTGGGTCCACCCAAGCGCCTCGCGCGCGCCCGCCACCCGGTCGCCGAAGGTTGCCGTCTCGGCATCGAACCAGCCGCCGCTTTCGCTTTCCATCTCGTCTCCTCTCTGCCCCGGGGCCGGATTGGCGCTTGAACGCCCACCCGCCCGGGCCTACTACTCGGCCCCGTCCGAACTCAGACCGGAGCCCAAAATGGCCTTCCTCTCCGACACGCTCTCGCGCGTGAAGCCCTCGCCCACCATCGCCGTCACCAACCTGGCCGCCGAGCTCAAGGCGTCGGGCAAGGATGTGATCGGCCTCGGCGCGGGGGAGCCCGATTTCGATACGCCCGACAACATCAAGCAGGCGGGCATCAAGGCTATAACAGAGGGCAAGACCAAATATACAGCCGTAGACGGCATTCCCGAGCTGAAAGCGGCAATCTGCGCCAAGCTGAAGCGCGACAACGGGCTCGACTACAAGCCGGCCCAGGTCTCGGTCGGCACCGGCGGCAAGCAGATCCTCTACAACGCCCTGATGGCCACGCTGAACCCCGGCGACGAGGTGGTGATTCCGGCGCCCTATTGGGTCTCCTACCCCGACATGACCCTGCTCGCCGGCGGCGAGCCGGTGATCGCCGAGGCCAAGGCGTCGAACGCCTACAAGCTCCAGCCCGAGGAGCTCGAGGCCGCGATCACGCCGAAGACCAAGTGGTTCATCTTCAACTCCCCC
>CAYVQK010000072.1:0-15983 GCA_964454145.1 uncultured Oceanicola sp.
ACCCACATCTACCGCCTCCGCCAGAAGATCGAGCCCGATCCCTCCAACGCCCGGCTCCTGGTGACCGAGAGCGGCGGCTACCGCCTGGTGGCCTGACGAACCCTCCCCCGTGGCCGGTCCTCCCCCGGCCACAACCGCCGGAAGCAAAGGCCCGGGGCATCGCGCTCCGGGCCTTTCTCCTGGCCGGAGGCAGGTGATGCCCGGGCTACACGGCCTGCGCGCGGAGTGCTAAACGCGGTCCATGAAGCGCCTGCTCCGCATCGCCACGGCCCTCGCCGTCCTCGCCCTCGGCCTGGTGGGCTACACCGCCGCCATGGCCCGCGTCGGCTCGGGAACGGCACCGCCCATGGCGCCCCTGTCGGAACAGGCCGACGAGATCCGCGTCGACAAGTCCGAGCGCCGCCTCGACCTGCTGCGCGCCGGGCAGCCCATTCGCAGCTATGGCATCAGCCTCGGCGCCGCGCCCGCGGGCCACAAGGCCCGCGAGGGCGACGAGCGCACGCCCGTGGGCCGCTACGTGATCGACTGGCGCAACCCCAACTCCATCGCCCACCTGTCGCTGCACATCTCCTATCCGAATGCCGAGGACCGCGCCCGCGCCGAGGCCGCGGGCCATTCGCCGGGTGGCGACATCATGATCCACGGCATCGCCAACGGCTGGGGCTGGCTCGGCGGGCTCCACCTGCTGTGGGACTGGACCAATGGCTGCATCGCCGTGACCGATGCCCAGATGCGCGAGATCTGGGCGCTGGTGCCCGACGGCACCCCCATCATCATCACCGAATGAGGCACCCATGGGCCGCTGGTTGAAACGTCTCCTGAAGCTCGCGGCCTGGGTCGCGGTGCTGGCCGTCGTGGCGCTGCTCGCCCTGCGCGGCATGGCCGCCCTGCGCGAGACCCGCACCGAGCCGCCCGGCCCGGGCGCCCTCGTGCAAACCGCCATGGGCTCGGTCTACGTGATCGACACCGGCCCGCGCGACGGCCCGCCGGTGCTGCTGATCCACGGCTCCGTCGGCTGGTCGGCCTTCTGGCAGGAAACGCTCGACGCGCTCGCCGCGGAGGGCTACCGCGCCATCGCCTTCGACATGCCCCCGATGGGCTGGTCGGAGCGGGACGCGGCAGGCGATTACGGCCGGGCGCGACAGGGCCAGCGGGTGCTGGCTCTGACGGAGGCTCTGGGCGTGACGCCGGTGCTTGTGGCCCACAGCTTCGGCGCCGGGGCCGGGGCAGAGGCCGTCATGGCCGACCCGTCCGCCTTCGCGGGCTTCCTCGTGGTCGACGGCGCCATCGGCCTCGACACCGAGGACAAACCCGCGCCGCTGCCGCTCCGCTCCGGCACGCTGCGGCAGCTGGCCGTCTCCGCCACCATCACCAACCCCTGGGCGATGCAGCCGTTGCTGAAGGCCTTCCTCCACCGCAAGGACCGGGCTGCACCCTACGTCGACACGCTGAACGCCCCGATGGAACGCGCCGGCACCACCGCCGCCATGGCCGACTGGCTGCCCACCCTGCTCACCCGCCCCGAGGGCGCGCCGAGCGTGACCGAGGCGGGCTGGCGCGGCCTCGCCCTGCCCACGGGCTTCCTCTGGGGCGTCGAAGACACCGCCACCCCGCTTGCCCAGGGTGAGCGTCTTGCCGCACTGGTCGAAGGCGCCCGCCTCTGGCCGCTCGAGGGCCTGGGCCACATCCCGCAGATCGAAGACCCGGCTGCGTTCCAGGCCGCGCTGATCGAGGCGCTGGCCTGGGTGGAGGCGGCCCGATGAACCGGCACGGGCCTGGGCCTACCGGGCGATGAACCCCAGCGAGGGATCGGCGCAGAGCCCCTCCACGTCGAGCCGCTCCGCCACCGTGGGCACGTGGCGGAAGTAGGCCACCATGTCGGGCAGGGCCGCGCCATAGGCGGCGATCGCGGCATCCAGCGCCTCGGCATCGTCGCGGAACATCTTCAGCCCGATCCCCTGCCGAAACTCCTCCACCCCGCCCTCCTCGGGCGTGCGGAACAGGCCCGCGATCCGGCCCGGCATCCAGGCGGCGGCGCGCAGCTTGGCGGCGGCGAGTTCGTCGGCCTCGCTCGGGGTGCCCTTGAAGGGCGTCAGGCGGCGGGCCTGGAAGTCGAAATCCAGCGAGGTGCCGAAGCCGCGCACCACGGCGGCAAACCGGGCCTCCGCCGGGGTCGGGTCCGGTTTTGCCAGCAACGGCGCCAGGGCGCGCACCTCGCAGCCGGCCATCTGCGCGATGGACTGCTCGAAGACCACCGGCAACGCGATGATCGACAGCACGTCTTCCGGCGCGACGCGGTAGAAATCGACCCGCGCGTCCTCCTGGCCGACCTGGAAGCCATTGGCGGTTTCGGTGAACTCGGCCATCTGGAGGAAGCCGAAGGCGTAGTTGGTGTAGAGCCAGTCCTGCGGCAGCCCGACGTGCTCCGCCACCGTGGGCTCGATCGCGGCGTCCTCGTCGAGCTCGATGTCGTCGAGCACCAGCCTGCCCTCGTCGATGACGGCCGAGGCGGTGAGCACCTCCACCGATGTGTCGCAGATGCCCTCGGTGTCGCAGGCCTCGAAATCCAGCGGCAGCGGGTGGACGAAGGCCAGCCGCATCTCCGCGCCCTCGAAGGTCAGCAGCACCGAGCGGGGCAGAACCGCCTCGTTCCAGATGTAAGTGCCCAGCAGAAAGCTGCCCTGCGGCAGGTCCGCGGCGGAGGCGGGGCAGGCCAGCAGGGCCAGCGCGGCGAGGAGCGGTTTCATGCGCAGGAGCCTGCCGTGTCAGCAGGCAAGGGGTCAAGGGGTGGAAACCGCCCGCCCGCCGCGCTATCCCCGGGCCGAACAACGGAGGCGGGCATGGCATTCTCACTGGCGACCTGGAACATCAACTCGGTGCGGCTGAGGGCCGACCTCGTGGCGCGGCTGATGCGTGAGGAAATGCCCGACGTGCTCTGCCTGCAGGAGTGCAAGAGCCCGGTCGACAAGATCCCGGTCGAGATCTTCCAGGCGCTGGGCTACACCCACATGGTCGCCCGCGGGCAGAAGGGCTACAACGGCGTGGCGATCCTGTCGAAACTGCCGATCGAGGAGGTCTCCGCGCAGGACTACGCCGCCCTCGGCCACGCCCGCCACATCGCCGGACGGCTCGAGAACGGGGTGACCATCCACAACTTCTACATCCCCGCCGGCGGCGACCTGCCCGACCGCGAGGTGAACGAGAAGTTCGGCCAGAAGCTCGACTACATCGCCGAGATGCGCGACGCCTTCCACGCCGAGGCGCCCGAAAGGAGCATCCTGGTCGGCGACCTCAACATCGCGCCGCGCGAGGATGACGTCTGGGATCACAAGAAGCTGCTGAAGATCGTTTCCCACACTCCCGAGGAGGTCGAGGCGCTGGGCGCGGCGCAGGACGCCGGCAAATGGGTCGACATCACCCGCAAGGACATCCCCGAGGGCCTGCTCTACAGCTGGTGGAGCTACCGCGCGAAGGACTGGGACGAGGCCGACAAGGGCCGCCGGCTCGACCACATCTGGGCCACGCCCGACATCGCCAACGCCGGCCACTCGAGCCGCATCCTGCGGCCGGTGCGCGGCTGGGAGAAGCCGTCGGACCACGCCCCCGTCTTCGCGGAATTCGATCTGTAGCGCGGGCTGCGCCGCCAGGCCGTGGGGGTTTCACACCCCCACACCCCCGTGGGAGTATTTCCGGCAAGAAAATGAACGGGGCCCGGGACAATTTGAGCCAAATTGCCCATTTTCTTGCTCCAAATACTCCCCGCCGGAGGCCTGAAATCTCTTCTGGAGCGCCCTCGCACCCCATGCAGCGGTGACACTCCGTGCCATCGGTGCCGCCCCCTGCCGAGCGCAGCGAGGCCCCGGTCGGCGCGCGCCAGCGCGGCGAAATCACCCCAGATGCGCCGCCAGCGCCGTCCCGAGCGCCACATGATCCTCCGCCTCGATGTGGATCCCGTCCACCCGGCTCACCGAGATCACCGCGCCCGCATCGAAGAACCCCAGCCCCCGCACCTCCGCCAGCGCCCTGAGCGCCGGCGCGAGCCCGGGCGCCACGGCCGCCGCCCCGGCGAACTCGGCCGCAAACGGCCCCGCCTCGATAGGGGCCGGGGGCGCCATCAGCGTGATCTGCATCCCCGGATGCCTCTGCGCCTCCTCCTCGCTCACCGCGATGTCCAGCAGCCCCGCGATCCCCGCCGCGATCTTCTCCGCCGAGGGCTCGAACCTAGCCTTGAAGTCGTTCGTCCCCAGCATCAGCACCATCCGGTCGAGCGGCGCGTGGCTTCTGAGCGCCATCCGCAGGGCAGGGCGGGCGTTCATGAAGGCCCCCATCACCGGGTCGTCGTGCTGCGTCGTCCGCCCCGGCAGCCCCTCTTCCACCAGCTCCACCCCGCCGAGCGCCGCCGCCATCACCCGGGGCCAGCGCACATCCGCCCCGAAGCGCCGGTTCTTCCCGCGGGCCTCCATCGGCGGCGTGCCGTAGGTGTTGCTGTCGCCGAAGCAGAGAATCCTTTGTGCCACGGTTGCCTCCTCACCTTGCCGCTCCGGCAGCTTTTCCGTTTTCCGCAGCCCTGTCCACGGGCAGGATGGGCCAAAAGCGAGGGTGCGTGATGGGCAAGTTGGGCCGCAGGGCGGTGGTGTTCGGCGCGGGCGCGGTGGCGGGCGTCGCGGGCGCCAGATGGCTGAAGAGCGACGTGCCCGTGCTCGCCGGCACCCGCTCCATCGCGCCCGAGGGCCGCGTGAACACGCTGAACGACGCCTCCGGCCTGTCCGAGACCCCCGTCGCCAAGCACATCATCCTCACCGACGATCCCGGCGACGCGCTGGTGGCCAAGCTCCGCGCCGAGCTGAAGGAGGCGCAGGCCGAGGGCCGCCCTGTCAACCTCGGCGCGGCGCGGCACTCGATGGGCGGGCAGGCGATTCCGCGCGAGGGCACGGCGATCAGCTACCGCAACCCCTTCGTGGAGCTCGACACCGCCGCCAGCACCTACCGCGCCCATGCCGGTGCGCGCTGGTACGAGGTGATCGCCGCGCTCGATCCGCAGGGCTTCGGCCCGGCGGTGATGCAGTCGAACTCCGATTTCGGCCTCGCCGCCACCTTCTCCGTCAACGCCCACGGCTGGCCGGTGCCCTATGGCCCGATGGGCTCCACCGTCCGCCAGGTGCAGATGGTCCTCCCCTCGGGCGATCTCGTCACCGCCAGCCGCAGCGAGAACCCTGATCTCTTCGCCATGGCCATGGGCGGCTACGGGCTCGTGGGGCTCATCACCGAGATGGTGGTCGACATGGTGCCCAACCAGCGCCTCGTGCCCAGCTTCAGCCGGATGGAGGCCGAGGCCTTCGCCCCCGCCTTCCGCACCGCCGTCGATGACCCGGGCATCCCGATGGCCTACGGCCGCCTCAACGTCGGCCGCGCCGACTTCGTCACCGAGGCGCTCCTCATCACCTATTCCGCCGACCCCGAGAGCACCGAGATCCCGCCCGCCGACTACAGCTCCGGCTTCACCTCCAAGGCCGCCGCCCGGCTCTACCGATGGCAGCTCGGCAACGAGCGGATGAAGGGCCTGCGCTGGTGGACCGAGTCGCGCTTCGCCCCCATGCTCGCCGGGCCCGCCAACCGCAACGCGCTGATGAACGAGCCGGTCGTCACGCTGGATGACGGCGACGATCACCGCACCGACATCCTCCACGAATACTTCGTGCCCTTCGACCGCTTCTCCGATTTCCTCCAGGTCTGCCGCGAGGTGATCCCGGCCAGCTACCAGGAGTTTCTCAACGTCACCCTCCGCTTCGTCGATACCGACGCAACGAGCTGGCTCTCCTACGCCCGCGTCCCCCGGATCGCCGCCGTCATGTCCTTCAGCCAGGAGATGACCGCCCGTGGCGAGGCCGACATGGCCCGGATGACCCGCTCCCTCATCGAGGGCATCAACGCCATCGGCGGCGCCTACTACCTGCCCTATCGCCCCCACGCCACGCTCGACCAGCTCATGGTGGCCTACCCGAGGGCGCAGGAGTTCGCCGCCATGAAACGCGAGATCGACCCGGGGCTCCTGCTCCGGAACAACCTCTGGGACAGCTACCTGGGCCTCATATGACACTCCTTCGCCTCATCGCCTTCGGCTATTTCCTCGCCCTCCTCGGGGCGGCCGCGCTCAACTACATCCCCGGCATCGTCGACAGCGAGGGCCTCGCCTTCGGCATCTTCGAGCTGGATATCTTCGACGACGCGCTGCACCTCGTCTCGGCGCTCTGGGCGCTGGGCGCGGCGCTCACCTCGCACCGGGCCAGCAAGCTCTTCCTGCTGATCTTCGGCGCGCTCTACCTCGCCGATGGCGCGATGGGGCTGGCCTTCGGCTCGGGCTACCTCGACATGGGCATCTTCACCAACGGCGTGCTCGACCTGCCCTTCGGCTTCAAGATCCTCGCCAACCTGCCCCACATCGGCCTCGGCGGCTTCGCCCTCTTCGCCGGCCTTTTCCTGGATCGGAAATGATCCGCTGGCTGTGGAAATGGCTCAAACGGCTGCTGGTGGTTGCGGCGCTGCTGATCGTCGCCCTGCTGGCGCCGGTGGGCTACGTCGAGGTTGCCTGCCGGGGCGGTGACGCGGTGGCGAGCGATTACCAGCCGCTCCTGCCCGAGGCGTGGCACCGCGCCGAGGGCCGCACCCTGATGACCTACCCCGAATGGCACATCGTCCACGCCTATGACGATTACGCCCAGGTCATCACCGAGGGCGACCCCCATGACTTCGGCTACCTGAAGGCGGTCGGCGGCTTCTGGGGCTCGCTCTGCGCCCTGTCCGAGGCCTCCCCGCCCCACGGCGGCTTCGACTGGACCACCAAGCAGACGATCTACGTCATCGGCGTCAGCTTCACCGCCGAGCTGATGCTGAAGGCGGCCTACGAGGAAACCGTGGGCCGGTTCTACACCTGGAGGCGCGGGCCGGAGCATTCAACGCTCGATGATCTCTCGGCGCGGCAGGCGCGGGACTATGCCGCCTTTCTCCAGCAGACCCCGTGGTACAAGTGGGACTTCAGGCGCGACATCGCCGAGCAGGCCGCGGCGAGCCAGGGCACCCCGCGCGACAACGAGCGGCGCCTCGCGCTGGGCCTCGAGTTCTCCGCCAAGGCGGCCTATGCCAAGGCGATCGAGCAGGCGGTGGCGGGCGTCGGCGCCGATGCGCTGCGGCTCCGGATGGTGGTGCAGGCGACGCGCGAGCAGGTTTCGGGGCTCGACGGGGTGCGAACGATCGAGGAGCGCCCCGAGGGGCGGGTGCTGGAGACCCCGCGCTACCGCGAGCTGACCGGGCTGATGAAGGAGATGGCCACGCGCGGCGTGGAGTTCACCGAGATCGCCGGCAATGACGACATCATGCTCACCGCCATCTCCGACGCCCCGCTCGACGGCGCGCTCTACGCGAAGCCCCGGCAGGGCTACGGCGACACCCGCTCGCTGGTGCTGATGAAGGTCACCGAACTGGCCTCCTTCCTGCGCGAAAACGGCGCTATGGTGGAGCATGTCCACGATTATTAGGCGCATCGCCCTCTGGGCTCCGCTGATCTTCGTCGCCTGGGTCGCCACCATGGCGCTGGTCATGCGCTTCTCCGATGCCGCCCCGGCGGCGGTGGTGATGCTGCCCTCGCAGGGCTTCCTCTCCGCCCTGCCGCCCGATGCCGCGATCCTCTCGGCAACCTCCGCAACCATCACGCTCAAGTCCGACAGCCCCGATTTCGCGGCGCGGCTTTACCGCGCAGGGGCGCTCCTGGTGCTGCCCGCTGGGCTGACGGGCTGCCTTCCGCTGCCCGCTGCCCTTGCAAACAAGGGCTGAGTGCTCCATCTACCCGGGCAACTGGTGATGGAGACTTCGATGCTTGAACTCGGCCAAGGCAATGCCGCCGCCCCTGAGGGCGATCTGATCAAGGACGTGAACGAGGCAGACTTCATGAAGGAGGTCGTCGAGGCCTCCCGCGAGGTGCCGGTGATCGTCGATTTCTGGGCCACCTGGTGCGGCCCCTGCAAGACGCTGGGCCCAATGCTGGAGGCCGCAGTCACTGCCCAGAAGGGCAAGGTGAAGATGGCCAAGGTCGATGTCGACAAGAACCAGGGCATCGCCGGCCAGCTGCGCATCCAGTCCATCCCCACGGTCTATGCCTTCTGGCAGGGCCAGCCGGTCGACGGCTTCCAGGGCGCGCTGCCCGAGAGCCAGCTGAAGGAATTCGTCGCCAAGGTCGCAGCGCTCTCGGGCGATGACGGCGGGCTGGCCGAGGCGCTGGCCAGTGCCGAGGAGATGCTGGAGCAGGGCGCCGCCGCCGACGCCGCCGAGATCTTCGCCGCCATCCTCGGCGAGGAGCCCGAGAACGCCGCCGCCTACGGTGGCCTCGTCCGTGCCCAGATCGCCGCCGGCAGCCGCGAGCAGGCCGAGGCGCTGCTGGCCAACGTGCCCGCCGCCATCGCGTCGGCCGCCGAGGTGGAGGCCGCCCGCGCCCAGATCGAACTGCTGAAGCAGGCCGAGAACGCCGGCCCCCTGGCCGAGCTCACCGCCGCGGTCGAGGCCGACCCGGCCAACCACCAGGCCCGCTTCGACCTCGCCAACGCGCTCCAGGCCTCGGGCGACACCGAGGGCGCCGTGGACCAGCTGCTCGAGCTCTTCCGCCGCGACCGCGAGTGGAACGACGGCGCCGCCAAGACCCAGCTCTTCACCATCTTCGATGCGCTGAAACCGCAGGATCCGGTAGTGCTGAAAGGTCGCAGGAAGCTCTCCTCGATGATATTTGCCTGACGCGCGGAGCGGCCTACCTCATGGCCATGATGCACGCGGCTGATCTCCCCGAGACAATCCCGATCTTTCCGCTGCCGGGCGCGCTGCTTTTGCCGCGTGCGCGGTTGCCCCTCCACATCTTCGAGCCCCGCTACCTGGCGATGCTCGACGACACGCTGAAGACCTCCTCGCGGCTCATCGGCATGGTCCAGCCCTGCGAGGGCCCCAAGGGCTGCGGCTGCGGCCCGGGACGCCTGCAGAAGATCGGATGCGCCGGGCGGCTCACCGGGTTCTCCGAAACCGAGGACGGCCGTTACATGGTCACCCTCACCGGCATTTCCCGCTTCCGGCTTCAGGACGAGCTGGAGGGCTTCACGCCCTACCGCAAGGTCAAGCCCTGCTGGAAGGGGTTCGACCGTGACCTCGGCCAGCCCGAGCATGACAAGGGCTTCGACCGGCGCTCCTTCATGCCCAAGCTCTGCCGCTACTTCGAGTCCCAGGGCCTCTCGACCGACTGGGACAGCCTCGAGGAAGCCGACGACGAGCTGCTGATCAACTCGCTCTCCATGCTCTGCCCCTTCGACGTGGAGGACAAGCAGGCGCTGCTCGAGGCGCCCTCGCTCGAAACCCGCCGCGAGACGCTGGTCACGCTGATCGAGTTCGCCCTGGCCAGCGGCGACGACCACGAGGACCGGCTGCAATGAGTGAAGAGGAAGAGGCCCCGATCGCCCATTCCGGGGTCGAACGCCATGTGCTCGAGGCGCTGGTCTGCCCCGAGACCCAGGCCGTGCTGCGCTACGACGCGGAGAAGGCCGAGCTGATCTCCGAACCGGCCCGCCTCGCCTTCCCGATCCGCGACGGCATCCCGATCATGCTGATCGACGAGGCCCGCAGGCTGGATGATTGAACCGGCCTGAGCCTTGCGCCTGCACGGATCACGCCGAAGGCGCCATCGTCGAGGCTCCCGTCGTAGGGCGGGCAATCTGCCCACCACACCACCACCCTAAAGCGCCTTCCCCTGCAGCAACCGCGGCAGATCCCCCGTCAGCCCCGCTGCCTCGCGGATGAACCGCTGCCGCAACTCCGGCACCGCCGCCACCGCCGAAACGCCCAGGTCGCGCGCTGCCCGCAGCAGCGGGTTGTCGTTGGAAAACAACCGGTTGAACCCGTCCGTCGCCAGCGTCAGCGCGGTCCGGTCGAAGCTGCGCCAGGCCCGGTGCCGCTCCAGCACCGCGCTCGATCCGCAGTCCTCGCCGCGCCGCCGGGCCTCCGTCACCACCTCGGCCAGCGTCGCCACGTCGCGCAGCCCCTGGTTCAGCCCCTGCCCGGCGATCGGGTGAATGCCCTGCGCAGCATCCCCCACCAGCGCCACCCGTGGCGCCACGATCCGCTCGGCCACCGTCAGGTTTAGCGGATAGGCGAAGCGCAGGCCCTCCAGCCGGATGTCCCCGAGAAAATCCCCGAACACCGGCCGCAGCGCCGCCAGAAATTCCTCGTCGCCCGCCTTCGCCAGCTCATCCGCCCGCGCCCGCCGCTCCGACCAGACGATCGAGCTGCGGTTGCCCGGCAGCGGCAAGATCGCCAGCGGCCCCGACGGCATGAAGAACTGATGCGCCACTCCGCCGTGCGGCAGCTCATGGGCCACCGCGCAGGTCAGCGCCGTCTGGCCATAGTCGCTGTCGCGCCGCGCAATCCCGGCCCGCCGCGCCGTGGGCGAGCCGCGCCCGTCGGCCCCGGCCAGAAGCGCAGCCTTCAGCACCCGCCCGGAGGCCAGCGTCACCGCCACATGCCCCGGCTGCACCTCCTGCGCCACGATCTCCTCGCCCGCCAGCACCGTCACGCCCTCGGCCTCCGCCAGCGCCGCCATCAGCGCGGGCCGCAGGTGCCGGTCTTCCATCATGAAGCCCATCGGCCCTTCGTCGATCTCGCCGTGGTCGAGGTGCAGAAGGCCTCCCAGCGGCCCCTCTCCCGGGCGCCCGTCGCCGGTCTTCACATGGAGGATCGGCTGCGCCTTCTCGGCGACCGCGCCCCAGACACCGAGCGCCTTGAACAGCCGCTGCGAGGCCAGCGCCAGCGCATAGGCCCGCCCGTCGAAATCCTCGCGCAGCTGCGCGCCTGCGGGCAGCCTGTCGACCACCACGACCCGCGCGCCGCCCCTTGCCAGGGCGAGCGCCAGGGATGCGCCGGTAAGGGCTCCGCCCGCGATGATCACGTCTGCATCGAACATGGGGCGGACTATGGGCCGCGCGGCGGGATTGTCCATGGGGCGCGGCGTCGCTACCGTCGCCGCCAAACAGGAGATCACCATGGACTGGCACGGAAAATCGGCATCCGACCTCGGCAGGGCAATCGGCGCGGGCAGGCTCTCGCCGCTCGAGCTCACCGAGGCGATGCTGGCCGCGATCGACGGGCACGAGTTCGCCCCCCGCATCTACGCCCGCCTCACCCGCGCGCGTGCGCTGGCCGAGGCCGCGGCTGCCGAGGCGCGGGCGAAGGCGGGCACCCGGCGCGGGCTGCTGGATGGCGTGCCGATCTCGTGGAAAGACCTCTTCGACACCGCCGGCGTGGCCACCGAAAGTGGCTCGAAGCTGCTCGAAGGCCGCACCCCCACGCGCGACGCCCTCGTGCTCGCCCGCGCCTCAGCCGCCGGCCTCGTCTGCCTCGGCAAGACCCACCAGACAGAGCTCGCCTTCTCCGGTCTCGGGCTCAACCCCGTCACCGCCTCGCCGCCCTGCGTCAACGATCACGAGGCCGTCTCGGGCGGCTCCTCCTCGGGCGCCGCCACCTCCGTCGCCTTCGGCCTCGCCGCCGCCGGCATCGGCTCCGACACGGGCGGCTCCGTCCGCGTGCCCGCCGCCTGGAACGACCTCGTAGGGCTCAAGACCACCTCGGGCCGCCTCCCGCTCACCGGCACCGTGCCGCTCTGCGCCAGCTTCGACACCATCGGTCCGCTCACCCGCAGCGTCGAGGACGCCGCCGAACTCCTCGCGGTGATGGAGGCGGGCCGGGCGGTGGACCTGCGCGGGGCGACACTCGAAGGCACCCGCCTCATGGTGCTCACCACCACCGCGCTCGATGACCTCTCCGCACCCGCCGCAAAGGGCTTCGAGACCGCGCTCGACCGTCTCGCCGCCGCCGGGGCGCGCATCGAGCATCGCGCCGTGCCCGCCGTCGCCCAGGCCATGGCCCTCGCCGGCCCGCTCTACGCCCCCGAGGCCTACGCCACCTGGGAGGCCGAGATCGAGGCCGCGCCCGAGAAGATGTATCCCCCCGTTCTCGCCCGCTTCCGCGGCGGGCGAGACGTGCCGGCGCGCGAGAACATCGCCGCCTGGCAAAAGCTCCACCGCCTCCGCGCCGCATGGGCCGAGGCCACGGCAGGCTACGACGCGGTGCTCATCCCCTCCATCGCCAACATGCCGCCCAGGCAGGCGGCGGTGCTGGCCGACGAGGCGCTGTTCACGTCCCAAAACCTGCTCGCCCTGCGCAACACCCGCATCGGCAACCTGATGGGCCTCGCCGCCCTGACGATCCCCACCGGCGTGCCCTCCGCGGGCCTGATGCTCATGGGCGCGCCGATGGGCGAGGAGCGGCTCTTGCGGCTCGGCGCGGCGGCGGAGGCGGCGCTGGGCTGAGCCTCCCCCATGTCCCATGACAACCGGTTGACTCAAATGCCACAATTCGCCCCCGACCGTGTCCGAAACGCAATGGTTTCGCTGGACGGGGCCCCACCGGAGGCCCTAGTCTGGCCTCAAAAGCGGGGCAAAGACCCTGCACCCGAGGCAGTAACGTACACACAAGATGACCTTTCCAGAGCGGTTCTCGAACCTGCCAGACTACGCCTTTCCGCGCCTGCGGAAGCTTCTCGACGGCATCGCGCCGGGCGGGCCCGTTGTCGATATGACCATCGGCGAGCCGCGCCATGGCCTGCCCGGGTTCGTCGCGCCGATCATCGCGCAAACCGTTGAGGGCTTTGCCAAATATCCGCCGAACGACGGCACGCCCGAGCTGAAGCAGGCGATCACCGGCTGGCTCTCGCGCCGCTACGGCGTCACCCTCGACCCCGAGACCCAGGTGATGACGCTCAACGGCTCCCGCGAGGGGCTCTTCAACGCCTGTCTCGCGCTCTGCCCCGAGCGGGCGCGCAACGGTGACACGCCCACCGTGCTCATCCCCAACCCGTTCTACCAGGTCTACGCCGTCGCCGCCGCCGCGGCGGGCGCCGAGCCCGTTCTGGTGCCCGCCACCGCCGAAAGCGGCTTTCTCCCCGATTTCGCCTCGCTCCCCGAAGATGTCCTCGCCCGCGCCGAGATCGCCTACATCTGCTCGCCCTCGAACCCGCAGGGCGCGGTGGCCGACACGCTCTACTGGCAGGAGCTGATCGGCATGGCCG
Organism: uncultured Oceanicola sp.; assembly: GCA_964454145.1. Lineage (GTDB taxonomy): Bacteria > Pseudomonadota > Alphaproteobacteria > Rhodobacterales > Rhodobacteraceae > Vannielia. The sequence goes on from CAYVQK010000072.1 coordinate 13,148, forward strand.
AGGGCTACGGCTTCCGCATCTTCGCCGACGAGTGCTACTCCGAGGTCTACCGCGACGCACCGCCGCCCGGCGTGCTGCAGGTCGCTGCCGAGATGGGCGCCGATCCCGAGAAGATCGTCAGCTTCCACTCGCTCTCCAAACGCTCCAATCTCCCCGGCCTGCGCTCCGGCTTCGTGGCCTCGGGCCCGGCCAACATGCGCGCCATCAAGCAGCTCCGCGCCTACGCCGGTGCGCCGATGCCGCTGCCGCTCCAGCACGTCGCCCAGATGGCCTGGACCGACGAGGCCCACGTGGAGGAGAGCCGCGCGCTCTACCGCCGAAAATACGCCATCGCCGACGAGATCTTCGCCGCCTGGCCGGGCTACGTGCCCCCGCAGGGCGGCTTCTTCCTCTGGCTGAAGGTGGACGACAGCGAGCAGGCCACCGTCAGGCTCTGGCGCGAGACCGGGGTGAAGGTGCTGCCGGGGGCCTACCTGGGCCGGGCCGTCGACGGGGTGAACCCCGGCGCGGGCTACATCCGGGTGGCGATGGTGACGAAGGATACAGACGAGCTGCAGGACGGGCTGACACGGCTGCGTGACTGCCTCGCAGGTTGAGGGACAGGACGAGGGACAAGATGGCATATCAGGCAAAACACCGTGACCCGCTCTTCGACAGCGCCATGCAGGCGGCGATCGAGAAACGCGGACGTGAGATGATCGGGATCGGGCTCATCGCCGCCGGCCTCATGGTGGCGCTGATGCTGGGCTCCTACGTGCCCGACGATCCCTCCTGGCTCTCCGCCACCGACGCGCCCGCGCAGAACATCCTCGGCCGCTTCGGCGCCTCCATCGCCGGGCCGCTCTTCATTATCGTCGGCCACGCCGCCTGGGCGCTGCCGGTGATCCTCGGCGCCTGGGGCATCCGCTTTGCCCGCCACCTGGGAAGCGAACGTGCCCTGTCCCGGCTCGTCTTCGCCCCCATCGCCGTGGCGCTGGCCGCGATCTATGGCGCCATGCTCACCCCCGGCGGCGACTGGGTGCACAGCTTCGGCCTCGGCGGCCTCTTCGGCGACACCGTGCTGGGCGCGCTCCTCAACATCCTGCCGATCGGCGCGGGCCTCGGCGTGCGGCTGCTGGCCATCCCCTTCGGCCTCGGCGCGCTGGCCATGCTGGTCTTCGCCCTCGGCGCCACCAAGGCCGAAGTGCGGTTCTTCGGCCGTTTTCTCCTTGTCGGCGTCATCATGCTCTATGCCGGCGCGATGAAGCTGATGGGCAAGGGCGCGCAGGGCTCGCTCTCGCTGGCCCAGGCGATCCGGGCCCGCCGCGCCGCCCGCCGCGAGGCCGCGGCGGAGGCCGAGCTTCTGGCCGAGGCCGCCGCGCCCGCCCAGACCGCCCGTCACGATTTCACCCCGCGCCCGCTGGTGATGCGCGACGACGAACACATCGGCCATGCCGTCGCCGCGCCCGAGCGCCGCGGCCTGCTGGCCAGCGTCACCAGCCTTGTCCGCCGCCCGGTGGAGCCCGAGCTGGTCGAGCGCGAGCCCGAGGTCGCCTACGATCCCGAGCAGCCCGCCGATGACCGCATCCGCGCCCGCATCTCCGACGCCATCCGCCAGCGGGCCCGCGGCGGCGCCGCGGTGCGCCCGGTGCTCTCCAACGGCCTTCCCGCCGAGCCGCCCGTGGTGCGCGCCCGCAAGCCGCAGCCGCTGGTGCTGAACACCAAGGGCGCCGTGCCGCCCGCGCCCATGGCCATGCTCGACGAGGATATCGACGTGCTGGAGCCCGCGCTGCCGCCGCAGCCGCCCGTCACCGCCGCCACCGTGGCCCCCGCCCCCTCTGCCGAGGCCCGCGCCGTGGTACAGCACCCGGTCCGCAAGCCCGCGCAGCCCTCGCGCCGCGCCCAGGCCGAGGCCCAGCCCACCCTCGCCTTCGACCCGGAAGAGGCCCGCTTCGAGCTGCCTCCGCTCTCGCTCCTCTCCCCCGCCAAGGCGGTGGACCGCTCGCACCTCTCCGACGAGGCGCTGGAAGAAAACGCCCGGATGCTCGAATCCGTGCTGGATGACTACGGCGTGCGCGGCGAGATCGTCTCGGTCCGCCCCGGCCCCGTCGTCACCATGTACGAGCTCGAGCCCGCCCCCGGCCTCAAGGCCTCCCGCGTGATCGGCCTGGCCGATGACATCGCCCGCTCCATGTCGGCGCTCTCCGCCCGCGTCTCCACCGTGCCCGGCCGCTCGGTCATCGGCATCGAACTGCCCAACGAGAAGCGCGAGATGGTGAACTTCCGCGAGATCCTCTCGGGCCGCGACTATGGCGACGGCAACCACCGCCTGCCGCTGGCGCTGGGCAAGGACATCGGCGGCGAGCCCGTCGTGGCCAACCTCGCCAAGATGCCCCACCTGCTCATCGCCGGCACCACCGGCTCGGGCAAGTCGGTGGCCATCAACACCATGATCCTCTCGCTGCTCTACACGCTCCCGCCCGAGGAGCTGCGGATGGTGATGATCGACCCGAAGATGCTCGAACTCTCCGTGTATGACGGCATCCCCCACCTCCTGAGCCCCGTCGTGACCGACCCGAAGAAGGCCGTGGTGGCCCTCAAGTGGGTCGTGGGCGAGATGGAGGATCGCTACCGCAAGATGTCCAAGATGGGCGTCCGCAACATCGAGGGCTACAACGCCCGCGTCCGCGACACGCTGGCCAAGGGCGAGATGTTCTCGCGCACCATCCAGACCGGCTTCGACGACGACACCGGCGAACCCGTCTTCGAGACCGAGGAGTTCAAGCCCGAGACCCTGCCCTTCATCGTCGTCATCGTCGACGAGATGGCCGACCTGATGATGGTCGCGGGCAAGGAG
>CAYVQK010000073.1:0-8914 GCA_964454145.1 uncultured Oceanicola sp.
CTGCATTTCATCGCCAAGAACACCGAGCGGATGGGCGACCACGTGACCTCGATCGCGGAGCAGGTGATCTACCTCGTCACCGGAGAGCTGCCCGAGGAGGCGCGGCCGAAGGCCAACGCGCCGGCCTACGAGGTGGATGGCTGAGATGAGCCGGACTGCGCAACCCCTGGTGCTGGTGGTCGAGGACGAGCCGGCGCAGCGCGAGGTGCTGAGCTACAACCTCGAGGCGGAGGGCTTCGACCTCGTCAGCGCGGACAATGGCGAGGATGCGATGCTGCTGGTCGAGGAGGAGCGGCCCGACCTGATCGTGCTCGACTGGATGCTGCCGAACCTCTCGGGCATCGAGGTGTGCCGGCGGCTGAAGCTGAAGGCCGAGACCAAGGCGATCCCGATCATCATGCTCTCGGCGCGGGCCGAGGAGGTGGACCGGGTGCGCGGGCTCGAGACCGGGGCCGACGACTACGTGGTGAAGCCCTACAGCGTGATCGAGCTGATGGCGCGGATCCGGGCGCAGCTCCGGCGCACGCGGCCTGCGACGATGGGCGAGCGGCTGGTGTACGAGGACATCATGCTGGATGCCGAGACCCACAAGGTGGAGCGCGGCGGGCGCGAGCTGAAGCTGGGTCCGAAGGAGTTTCGGCTGCTCTCCACCTTCATGGAGAAGCCGGGCCGGGTGTGGAGCCGCGAACAGCTGCTCGACCGGGTCTGGGGGCGCGACATCTACGTGGATACCCGCACGGTGGACGTGCATATCGGGCGGCTGCGCAAGGCGCTGGGGCAGCACGGCGGTGAAGACCTGCTGCGCACGGTGCGCGGCGCGGGGTATGCGCTGGGGTAAGCGGGTGGTGGGCCGGATGGCCCACCCTACACGTTGTCAGGCTTCCGGCGCCCCTCCCATGGCGCCTTGGGCCCGAGGCTTCAGATGTCGACGGGGCCCTCGCCGGGCCTGATGGCGCGGCATTTCCACTGGGCGATCGTCCAGTTCGGGTGCTCGTTGATCCATTGGGCCAGGTGCGGCTGGGCCGTCATCATGCAGGACATCGGCGTGCCTTCCTGGAACAGCAGGCTGCGGTTTTCGCAATCCGTGGGGCTGGCGGCGAGGCAGGTGACAAAGGCGAGTTCGATCATGGGAGGATCTTTCGGTTAAATCATCGGTGCTCAAATCGTGGCTGAATGCCCCGATCATACCACGAATTTCCATGTATGCAGTGAATCTGCCGTTAATCTGGCGCGCATAAGTGCGCCCTCGGGCAGGCAATGCCCAAGACGGAGGCACCTCCCGCGCCCCGACAGGCTCAATCTGGCACCCGCTGCCGATACTGAGAACCAAGACTTTGGGCTGTGTTCCCGCCATGCGCCGCGCGGCGCTAGGCTGGCCGGGCGACATGGGAGGACAGCATGGACACGGAAGCAGGCGGCCCCGGGCTGGCCGCCCTCTCGGCGCATCTGGCGCATGTTCTTGTCGGCCACGAGCGGCTGATCGAGCGGCTGCTCACCGGCATCCTTGCGGGCGGGCATCTGCTGGTGGAGGGCGCGCCGGGGCTGGCGAAGACCCGCGCGGTGAAGGCGCTGGCGGGCGCACTGGACGGCAGCTTCGCGCGGATCCAGTGCACGCCCGACCTCCTGCCCTCGGACCTGACGGGCACGCCTGTGTTCCGGCCGCAGACCGGCGACTTCGAGTTCGTCGCGGGGCCGATCTTTCATAACCTCGTGCTGGTCGACGAGATCAACCGCGCGCCGCCCAAGGTGCAATCGGCGCTGCTGGAGGCGATGGGCGAGGGGCAGGTGACGAGCGGCGCCGAGACCCATGCGCTGCCTGACCCGTTCCTGGTGGTGGCGACGCAGAACCCGATCGAGCACGAGGGGACGTTTCCGCTGCCCGAGGCGCAACTTGACCGGTTTCTGCTGCACGTGATGCTGGAGTTGCCCGATGCGGCGACGGAGCGGCGCATCCTCGACCTGGTGGAGGCCGAGGGGCAGGGGGCGGCGGGGGGCGTGCCGGTGGCGGAGGACATCCGGGCGGCGCGGAAGGCGGCGATGGGGGTGCATCTTTCGGGACCGATCCGGGATTACATCGTGCGGATCGTCACGGCGACGCGGAAGGCGCCGTTCTCGGCCGAGCTGGCCCATCCGGCGAGCCCGCGGGGGAGCCTCGCGCTGGCCGCGGCGGCCAAGGCGCGGGCCTGGCTCAGAGGGCGGGACCATGTGCTGCCGGAGGACGTGGAGGCGCTGGCGGGCGATGCGCTGGCGCACCGGCTTGTGCTGACCTGGCAGGCGCAGTCGGAAGGGCGGAGCACGCGGGCGCTGGTGGCGGACGTGCTGGCAGCGACCGAGCCGTTATGAACGGGATGGAGCCCCTGCTCGACATTCCCGGCGTGGCGCTCGATGCGGAGCGGCTGATCGCGCTGCGGGATCTGGCGGTGGAACGGGACGTGGGCGCGCCGCCGGCGGCGATCCCCGGCGGGTTTCTGAGCAAGCGGCGGGGGAGCGGGCAAGAGATTGCGGATACGCGGGAATATGTGGCAGGCGATGACATCAGGCACCTCGACCGGGGCAGCACGGCGCGGACGGGGGTGCTGCATATCCGGCGGTTCCAGGAGGAGCGGGATCGGGTGACCTTTCTCGTGCTCGACCTGCGGCCCTCGATGCTCTGGGGCACGGGGCGGGCGTTTCGCTCGGTCGCCGCCGCCGAGGCGCTGGCTCTGGTGGGCTGGCGCGCGGTGGAGGACGGCGGGCGCGTGGGGCTGATGACACTGGGCGCGGGCGGGCCCGAAATCGTGGGCGCGCGGGGGCGGACCCGGGGGATGCTGGGGGTGATCGGCGGGATGGTGCGGGCGCATCGGGCGGCGATCGCGGCGGCGCTGGAGGGGCGCGCGGAGGAGCCGGAGCTGGATGGATTGCTGGTGCCGCTGGAGCGGATTTCGCCCAGGGGGGCGGAGGTGATGCTGGCGAGCGGGTTCGATGTTCCCGGTGCCGGGCTGAGGGCGCGGCTGGGAGAGGTGGCGCAGAAGCGGCATCCGTTCCTGATCGAGGTGCAGGACCGGGGGCCGGGCGGGTTGCCGGAAGGGCGCTACCCGGTGCGGGTGCGCGGGGGCGCGGTGCGGGTGCTGCGGGTCTCGGGAGCGGGGCCGGGCGAGGCGGCACCGGACGGATTCGCCAAGCTGGTGATCGAGGCGGCGGCGCCGGTGGGCGAGACGGCGCGGCGGCTGCACGCGGCCTGGGGGCGATGAGATGGCGGATGGCCAGGCGCTGACGGAAGAGGCGGTGCAGGCGGGGCTGGTGGAGATCCGGCTGCCCGGCGAGGCGGCGGGCGGGGTGGTGGCGGAGATCGCGGCGGGGGCGGGGATCGGGCTGGCCCTGGGGCTGTGCCTGGCGCTGGTGCTGCGACCTGCGCTGAGGCGGCGGGCGCGGCCTGTGAAGCCGCCGAGTTTTACCGAACGGCTCACGGCGGCGGAGGCCCTGCCCGAGGCGGAGCGGGAGCTGGCGCTGCTGCGGCTCTGGCGCGAGGCCGACCCGACGGGCTACGCGCAGCGGCGCGGGCGGATCTACGAGGCGGGGGGCGTGCCGCAGGGGCTGGCCGAGAGGATGCGGGCCGATGCCTGAGTTCGCCCAGCCCTGGTGGTTTCTGCTCCTGCCCTTGCCGCTGCTGGCCTGGGCGCTGTTGCCGGCGCGGTCGGAGGGCGGTGCGGCGCTGGTGGTGCCGGAGCGGGTCGCGGCGGGGTTTGGCGGCGCAGTGGGCGGCGCGGGGCGGCGGAGCCTGCCCTGGATGGCGGCGCTGGCCTGGGGGCTGCTGGTGGTGGCCCTGGCGGGGCCACGGGTGCTGGCGCCGGTTTCGGCGCTCCGGATCACGGGCCGCGACCTTGCGATCGCGATCGACCTGTCGGGCTCGATGGTGCGGGACGATTTCTTTCTCGACGGGCGCGCCATTACCCGGCTGGAGGCGGTGCAGCGGGTGGGGGCGGAGTTTGCGCGGCGCCGCGCGGGGGACCGGGTGGCGCTGATCTTCTTCGGCTCGGAGGCCTATTACGCGGCGCCCTTCACCTTCGACACCGAGGCGGTGGCGCGGCGGATCGAGACGGCGGAGATCGGCATCTCGGGGCGGGCGACGAACATGGCCGACGCGATGGGGCTCGCCTTGAAGCGGATGGCGCGGAGCGAGGCGGCGACCAAGGTGGTGATCCTGCTGTCGGACGGGGTGAACAACGCGGGCGCGACAAACCCGAGGGGCGTGGCGGTGCTGGCCGCGGAGATGGGCGTGCGGGTGCACACCATCGCGATGGGACCGAAGGCCTTGGGGGAGGCGGAGGAGGGCGAGCGCGGCGTGGTGGACGCGGCGACGCTGGCGGCGGTGGCGGAGCTGAGCGGGGGCGAGACCTTCCGGGTGCGGACGACGGAAGACCTGGTGGCGGTGACCGAGGCGCTCGACCGGCTGGAGGCGACGGCAAGCGACGGGCTGGCGGCGGAGGTCTGGCGGGAATACTGGGTCTGGCCCGCGGGGTTGGCGCTGGTGCTGTGCCTCGGCATGGCCTGGAGGCGGGCGTGAGCGGGCTGGTGCTTCTGCGGCCCTGGTGGCTCCTGGCGCTGCCGGTGCTGGTGGCGCTCGGCGTGCTGCTCTGGCGGCGGCGGGCCCGGCTGGGCGACTGGGAGCGTGTGGTGCGCCCGGAGATGATGGCGGCGCTGCGGCGGCTGGGGCATGTGGAGGCGGGTCGGCAGGGCGCGCGGGGGCTGGGCGCGCTGGTGGCGGCGGGGCTGGTGGTGCTGGCGCTGACGGGGCCTGCGACCTCGCGGCGGGAGGCGGCGGCGTTTCGCAACCTCGACGGGGTGATCCTGGTGCTCGATGCCTCGCCCTCGATGACCGGCGCGGAGGGCTGGGGGCAGATGCTGACGGCGGGCCGCGCGGCGATGGGCGGGCTCGGGGCAAGGCCCGCGGCGCTGGTGGTGGTGGCAGGCGATGCCTACCACGCGGCGGAGCTTTCGGCCGACCATCGGGAGCTTGCGCAGACCTGGCAGCTGGTGGATGGCGAGACGGTGCCCGACAGGGGCAGCCGCCCCTGGCTGGGGCTGGCGAAGGCGGGCGAGGTGTTGGCGGAGGCGCGGCTGGTGAGCGCGGACGTGGTGCTGTTCACCGACGGCGGCGGGCTGGGGCCCGAGGCGCTGGAGGCGGCGGGGGTGCTGGCGGGAGAGGGCGCGCGGGTGTCGGTGGTGGCGCCGGCGGGCATGGCGGCAGCGGAGGTGCTGGCGACGACGGGGGGCGGGCAGGTGTTCGGCCCGCGCGACGGTGTAGCGCTGGCGGAGTTCCTGCGGGCGGGCGGACGGGCGCGGCTGGAGCGGGCGGACTATCCATTGCTGTTCCTCGCCGATCACGGGCGACTCCTGTTGCTGGCGGCGCTGCTGCCGCTGTTGCTCGGCTTCCGGCGGAGACTGGCGTGAGGGTGGTGGCGATCATCGCAGCCGGGCTGGTGGCCTTGGCGCTGATACTGGGCGGGCTTGCGCCCTTCGGTCGGGTGCTGATGGGGGCGGGGGTGCCGGTGCCGGCGCTCTTCGGCGATCCGGGGTGGCGGGGTGTGGCGCTCTACCGGGCCGGGCGCTTTGCCGAGGCGGCGGAGGCCTTCGGCGCGGCGGGGCAGCCGTTCAACCGGGGCAATGCGCTGGCGCGAGGCGGCCAGTATGCGGCGGCGCTGGAAGCCTATGACGTGGCGCGGGCGGGCGGCGATGCGGCGGCGGGTGCCAACTTCGACCTGGTGGCGGCTTTCTATGCAGGGCTCGCGCTCGAGGCGGGCTCGGTCGTCGAATGGTTCTCGGAGCGGGACCAGCGCGGCGAGGCGGTGGAGAGCTTCGAGGCGCGGGGCAATGCGCGGGCGGCGGGCGAGGGGACGGAGGTGACGAACGTGGGCGCGCTCATCGGCCTGCCGGAGCTGGAGAGCCGGGGTGCGCGGGAAACCCGGAAGATCTTCGACGACAAGTTCATCACCGCCGACGAACGCTGGCTGGAGACGCTGGCGGATGTGCCCGGCGCCTACCTCGGTGCGCGGATCCGGCACGAGGCGAAGCGGCGGGCGCGGGCGGGCGAGGGCCAGCCCGAGGCGGAGGATCCGCAATGAGGGCGCTGGTGCTCTGGCTGATGATGGCCTGCGGGGCCGTGGCGCAGAGCCGGGAGGTGCTGCCGGGCCAGATCGAGCTGAACGTGACGGTGGAGGACCTGGGCACCCAGCCCTTCGTGGGCGAGATGGTGCTGGTGACGATCCACGGGATCTACCGCCGCCACATCGCGCGGGAGAGCCTGGAGCAGCCCGGGCTGGAGGGGTTCGCCTGGATGCAACTGGGGGAGGACCAGTGGTTCGAGACCCGCGAGCGGGGGCAGCCGGTGAAGAACTTCCGGCGGAAGATGGCGCTGTTTCCGGAGCGGGCGGGCGAGGTGGAGATCGGCGCCTTCGTGCATCACCTGACGCTCCTCGACGAGAACGACAACTGGTTCGACCATGATCTGCGCTCGGCGCCTGTGACGGTGGCGGCGGTGGCGGCGCCGGGTGGCACGGACTGGTGGTTTCCGGCGCGGCGGCTGGTGGTGTCGGACAGCTGGTCGAATGCGCCGGACCAGCTTGCGGCGGGCGAGGGGGTGCTGCGGATCGTGCGGGTGGCCGCGACGGGGGCTGCACCGCAGATGATCCCGCCGATGCCGGAGTTGCGTTCGCCCTCCGGGCTGATCTTTGCCCATCCCGAGCGACGGCTGGTGGAGCTTTCGCCGGAGGGGCCGGTTTCGATCGCCTTCTGGCGCTGGACGATCCAGCCGGGCAACGGGGTGTCGGCGATCACCGAGCCGATGGAGTTCGACTGGTACGACACGGTGGCGCGGGAGCCGCGGCGGGTGAAGATCGGGGCGCAGCGGGTGGCCTATGGCGCGCCGGTGGCGGAGGTGACGCCGCCGGGCGAGGCGGGCGTGGCGCGGGCGGGGTGGCCGCTGGGGGCGCTGGTGGCGGGGCTGATTGCGGGGCTCGGTGCGCTGACCTGGGGGCGGCACTGGGCGCGGCCGGGGTTTGCCGACCCGCTCCGGTGGCAGGTGCGGCGCGCGGCGCGGGCAGGCGACCTTGCGGCGCTGAGGCGGGCCGGCGCGGCCCTGGTGCGGCGCGGCGGGGCGGGCGCGCAGGCCCGCGCGGCGCTGGCGCGGCTCGATGCGGCGCTCTTCGGGAAAGAGGCTGCGCGGCCCGATCCGCGGGCCATCGGGCGGGCGCTGCTGGGCCGGGGGACCGATACTGAAGGCTGAATTGCCAGAGCGCGGGGGCCCCGTCACCATCACCGCACCGTGGTCGGGCCCATGAGGGGGCGGCGCGACACACCCGAAGAGGGGGAGAGATACCATGAGTCTGTGGTCCAGACTGTTCGGCGGCAAGGAGGAGGAGCCTGCCATGAGCGATACCGTAAAGATCCATCCGGCTGTGGATGGGGGCGTGAAGCCCGGCAGCGCGAGTTTTTCCGGCGGCACGATCAAGTGCCTGTGCAAGAGCGATCCGGTGATCGTGGAGATCGGCGGGCAGACCGCGCACAACCATGTCTGCGGCTGCACCAAGTGCTGGAAGCCGGACGGGGCGACATTCGCCCAGATCGCCGTTGTGGGGCGCGACCTCGTGCATGTGAAGTCGGGTGCGAACAAGCTGAAGGTGGTGGACACGTCGGCGGCGATCCAGCGCCATGCCTGCTCGGGCTGCGGCGCGCATATGTATGGCCGGATCGAGAACAAGGACCACCCGTTCTACGGGCTGGACTTCGTGCATACCGAATTGAGCGACCAGGACGGATGGTCGGCGCCGGAATTCGCCGCCTTCTGCTCGTCGATCATCGAGAGCGGGGTGAACCCCGCGAAAATGGACGGCATCCGCGCCCGGCTGAAGGAGCTGGGACTGGAGCCCTATGACTGCCTGTCGCCGCCGCTGATGGACGCCATCGCGACCCATGTGGCGAAGTCGAAAGGCGTGCTGGCGGACGCCTGACCCGCGCCCGGAAGGGCCGGTCGGGAGAGGCGGGAACCGGAGGCGGGCGAAGGCCCGGCTCCGGGCGGATTTTTGCACGCTGTGGCGGAATCCCGCTTAGCGTTTCAACCCCCGCGACATAGTTGCACAGTGCGATTTATTCCTGCTAGCCTCCCGCACAGGGAGGACAAACCATGAAACATGAGGCACTTGGCCGACGACCCTGCGAGGTGGGTTCGGTGCTGGTGATCGACGATCATCCGCTTTATGGCGCAGCGCTGGAATCGGCGCTGCACCATGTGTTCGAGGGTTGCGAGATCGAGACGGCGACGACGCTGGGCGACGGGATCAAGGCGCTGGCCCGCGGCTTCCGGCCCGACATGGTGCTGCTCGATCTGAAGCTGCCCGACGTGACCGGGATCAGCGGGTTCCTGCGGCTGAGGGAGGAGTTGCCGGATGCGCCGGTGGTGGTGATCTCGTCGCTCACCAGTGACGAGGTGATCCAGGCCGTGATGGATGCCGGCGCGGCGGGCTTCGTGCCGAAGGATGCGCCGATGGCCGAGCTGCGCGCGGCGCTGTGCGAGGTGCGCAACGGGCTGACCTATCTGCCCAAGGGCTTCACCCGCACCCGGCACACGCCGCAGAAGATGCGCGACATGCAGGAGGTGGCCCGGCGGATCGCCGAGCTGACGCCGCAGCAGACCCGGATCATGAAGCTGATCTGCGTGGGAAAGCCCAACAAGCAGATCGCCTACGAGATGGATCTGGCGGAGGCCACGGTGAAGGCGCATATCACCGCCCTGCTGCGCCGTCTCGGCGTGCAGAACCGCACCCAGGCCGCCGTGCTGGTGGAGAGCGCGAGCCTCGACGGGCCCGCGGCGACCGAGCAGAGCGACGCGCGGGCGTTTCTGAGCAACTGAGGTGACGGTCGCCACATCAGGAGCGGAGGC
>CAYVQK010000073.1:9014-15958 GCA_964454145.1 uncultured Oceanicola sp.
TGCTGGCGCTGTCGTTTCCGCGCAGCCATTTCCGCTGTGCCTCGCAGCTCATCGCGCCGCTGAAGCCGATCTCGATCCAGCGGATCACGGCGGATGCGCAGGCGCTGGCGGCGCGCTTCCAGCGGACGGCGCATTGGAACCGGTTGGCGCTGACCATCAGCGACGGGCTTTCGAAGCAGGAGGACATGCTGGTGGCCGCGCTGGAGGCGGGGCTGGGGGAGATGCCGATCTTCGGCGGCTCGGCGGCGAATGGGCTGAACTTTCGCCAGACATCGGTGCTTCATGGCGGCAGGTTCCACACCAATGCGGCGCTGCTGCTGGTGCTGGAGACGGACCTGGAGTTCTCGGGCATCGGCTTCGACCACTTCCTTCCCACCGGCCACCAGATGGTGGTGACGGGGGCGGAGCCGGAGGAGCGGGTCGTCTACGAGATCAATGGCGCGCCGGCGGCGGATGAGTATGCCCGGCTGGTGGGCGTGCCGCGCGAGGCGCTGTCGCCCGAGGTCTTCGCGGAGAACCCGGTGCTGGTGCGAAACTCGGCGCTCTACCACGTGCGGGCGATCCAGGAGGTGCAGGAGGGCGGGGCGCTGTCGTTTCTGTCGGCCATTGACGAGGGTTTGCTGCTGACGCTCGGCAAGGGGCAGGAGATCGTGCAGACAATGGCGCAGGAACTCGATCTGCGCGACGGGCGCGGGCGGGCGCCGGAGTTCATCCTGGGCTTCGACTGCGTGCTCCGGCGCATCGAGATCGACCACAAGCAGCTCACCCGGCAGGCCTCGGAGGTGCTGCGCGAACGCAGGGTGCTGGGCTTCAACACCTATGGCGAGCAGCACTGCGGGGTGCATGTGAACCAGACCTTCGTGGGCGTGGCCTTCTTCGAGCCGAAGGAGAGGGCGCTGCATTGATCGACCCGAACGATCCGCTGGAGGTGCAGGTCGAGAAGCAGGCCAAGATCATCGCCGCGCTGGTGCGCCGCGCGGGGCGGCAGAACGAGGTGGGCAACCAGGCGTATTCGGCCTTCCAGTCGGCTATCGCGCTGCAGGGGCAGGTCTGGGCCAAGACCCGCGACCTCGAGCGCGCCTCGAGCGAGCTGAGCCAGCTGCGGCATGACAGGGAGCGGAGCCAGAAGAACCTCGCCGATGCGCTCTCGGTCATGGAGGGGGGCTTCGCGCTGTTCGAGGAGGGGCGGCTGCGGGTGTGCAACGACCTGTTCCGCAGCCTTCTGCCCGACATATCGGAGCGGATCCTCCCGGGGCTGACGCTGGCCGAGTATTTCGACGCGATGGAGCATTCGACCCATCTCGACCCGGACGAGGAGGAGGTGGCGCCGCCGCTCAGGACGCGCCGTGGGGAGGGCAACGGCGCGGCGCTGTCGTCCTTCGTGATCGCGCTCAGGGGCGACCGGTGGTTTCAGATCACCCAGCAGGGGACGAGCGCCGAGACGGTGATCCTGCTGCAGACCGAGATCACCGATATCGTGCGCAAGAACCGCACGGAGAAGGCGCAGCTGATCGACCTGCAGGCGCATTACCTCCAGGCGGCCATCGACCACATGAGCCTCGGGCTCTGCACGGTGAGCGCCGACGGCACGGTGACGCTGCACAACGACCGGTTCCGCGAGCTGCTGGGGCTGCCCTACACGCTGGTGCAATCGGGCACGCTCTTTACCGAGGTGGTGGAGTTCATCCGCGCCAACTACCTGATCGACAGCGAGAACCTCGCGCTGTTCGACGGCTGGATGGAGCGGGCGGGCAATGACGGGCGGCTCCGGCAGACGCTGCGGCACGCCAGCGGGCGGGTGCTCGACATGCATACCCATGCGCTGCCGGATCGGGGCTTTCTGGTCGACATCAAGGACGTGACGCTGGAATACCGGGCGACAGAGCTTCTGGAGAAGCGGGTGACGGAGCGCACTGCCGAGCTGACCCGCGCCAACGCGCGGCTGACGGCGCAGTTCGAAGAGCTGGCCCGGGTGCAGGAGGCGCTGCGGCTCGCCAAGGAGGAGGCGGAGGCGGCGAACTCGTCGAAGACGCGCTTCCTGGCGGCGGCCTCGCATGACCTGCTCCAGCCGATCAACGCGGCGAAGCTCCTGATCTCGACGCTCTTCGACATGAGCCGGGAGACCGGGATGGCCGATACGGTGGAGCGGCTGGAGGGGGCCTTTGCCTCGATGGAGCAACTTCTGCACGCGCTGCTCGATATCTCGCGGCTGGAAAGCTCGAACGGCAACCTCAACCCCACCGAGTTCTCGCTCGCCTCGGTGATGCAGACGGTGACGCAGGACCAGCAGGCCTTCGCTGCGCGCAAGGGGGTGCGGTTGAGCGCAGTGCCTTCCAGCGTCTGGGTGCGGTCGGACCAGCGCTACCTGTTCCGGTCGATCCAGAACCTCGTGGTGAACGCGATCCAGTACACCGAGAGCGGGCGGGTGCTGGTGGGCTGCCGGCGCAAGCCGGGCGGCAAGGTGGAGCTGCAGGTCTGGGACACCGGCATCGGGATCAGCCGGAAGGACCAGCGGCGGATCTTCGAGGAGTTCACCCGGGCCGACAACGTGCCGCCGGGGAGCGGAATGGGGCTGGGGCTGTCGATCGTCGACCGGACCTGCCGCCACCTGGGCCACCGGGTGAGCGTGCGCTCGAAGCCGGGGGTGGGCTCGGTCTTTTCCATCGAGATGGAGGCGGTGCCGGCGCAGGCGCCGGTGGCGGAGGCGGTGATGAGCCCGGGGGCGGGCGACTTCCCCGACATGGACCTGATCGTGCTGGTGGTGGAGAACGACGCCACCGTTCTCGATGCCACCACCCGAAAGCTGGAGCGCTGGGGTGCCTCTGTGCTGGGCGCGCGGGGCACGCGCGAGGCGCTGGCGATGGTGGAGGATCTCGGGCTGCCGCCCGACATCATGCTGGCCGACTACCAGCTCGACGGGGAGGACACCGGCACCGAGGCGATCCGGGCGATCCGCGCGGCGACGGGCGCCCATGTGCCGGCGATCATGATCACCGCCAACCGCTCGCCCGAGCTGGCGCAGGCCGGGGTGGAGCAGGACTTCACGGTGATGACCAAGCCGGTGGAGCTTTCGCGCCTGCGCCCGCTGATGCACTGGAAGGCGCGGGCCGGGGCGGCGGGGGCACCGACAAAAGTATCCGGTGACGCCGTTCAGCTGTGAGTTAGGCTCGGGGCCGGGAGGACTTGACGATGAAGCATGCTTTTTCGGCCCTTGGCGGCTGTCTCGTGGCCCTGGCGCTCGCCGGGCCGGTGCAGGCGGCGGACCCGGTGGACACGGCGGCCTATGACCTGCTGTTCAAGGGAGGCACGCTCGACCGGTTCGAGACCGGCGATGTGCTGACCTACCGCCGGGAGGTGCAGAACCGGCTGGTGCCCGGCGCCGCCGAGCGCGACACCGGCGAGATCGAGCTGACGCTGGCCGGGGGCACGCCGCCCGCCGCGCAGCTGGAGTTCCGCCAGGGCGAGAAGCACCGCGCTCTGGGGGCCTTTCCGGCCAGCGTGGGCAACCCGGTGATCATGTATTTCGTCGAAACGGTCGTGCGCGACATGGCCGAGAGCGCCGGGGGCAGCCCCTTCTACATCCGCAACCGGGTGAAGGAGGCGCTGGTGAGCCCGGCGGAGATCACCCGGTCCGATGGCGAGGTGACAGTGGTGATGCACCCCTTCGAGGGCGACCCGAACGCCGAGCGGATGCAGGGCTTCGGCGGGCTGGCGCTGACCGTGGTGATGTCGGAGGAGGTGCCGGGATGGTACCGGAGCCTGCGGGCGGAAGCGGGCGAGGCCTATGGCTCGGAGATGGTCTTCGAAGGGGTGGCGGAATGAGGTGGCTCGCCGCCCTCGTGCTGCTCGCCGCGCCGCTGCAGGCGCAGACGGTGGCGGAGCGGCTGAACGACTACCCCACGGCGGCGCGGGCGGATTACGTCTTTGCCTGCATGCAGACCAACGGGATGAGCCGCGAGGTGCTGATCCAATGTGCCTGCTCGATCGACGTGGTGGCCTCGATCCTGCCCTACGATGATTACGTGGAGGCGGAGACGGTGCTTTCGATGCGGCAGGTGGGCGGCGAGCGGATGGCGATCTTCCGAAGCGCGGCGAGTGCGGAGGCCTTCGTGGCAGAGCTCAGGCGGGCGCAGGCGGAGGCGGAGATTCTCTGCTTTTGAGGGCGTCGGGACGAGTGCCGCCTTGCGTCAGCTCGCCTCGTCCTTCGCCAGCCGCTGCTCGAAGGTGTTTCCCTCGGTGTCGGTGGCCTTCACCACGATCTCGGGCGCGCCATTGTCGGTGTAGCTGAAGCGGAACACCGGGTTCTCGGAGATCGAGATGCCGCCCTCCATCGAGAAAAGCAGATCGTCGCCCTGGCGCACCTCGAGGGTGTCGATGAAATGGGCGGGGACGAAGAGCTGGGTGATCTGGTTGCGCTGCAGGCCCGAGTAGTTGGGGTGGCGGATCATGATCTGCGCCTCGCGGCGGGGGGTACTCATCTGCACCTCTGCGCCGAAGCTCTTCAGGCGCATCTCGCCCATCCCGGCGAGGGCGGCTTCCGGGTCGGAGGTGGCGGGGGCCGAGCAGCCGCCGGAGGCCTTCACGAAGCGCCCGTTCATGGCGAGGCCCTGGGGCGTTTCGGCGATGACGCGGACGTTGGAATACTGGTCGACCCGCACGCGGACCTCGAGGTCGAGCGGGTGCATGGCCGCGCCGAAGGTAAAGGTGCCCGCGACGGGGGCCGGGTTTTCGTCGATCACCACGATGGCCCTGTCGATCTGCGCGGCCTCGTCGGTCTGGACGATGTGGATCGGCACGGTGGCGGCGTCGTTGGCGCGGTAGGGGGCATCGACGGTGAAGAGGGCGGCGCCGTCGGCGGGGGTGGCCTCGCCGATCACGTCCCCTCGGATCGCCTCCCAGCTTTCACTTGTCGTGAGCGGGTTTTCCTCGGCGGCGAGGGCGGGCAGGGCGATGAGGGCCGCGAAGGCGGCGGCGGCAAGGCGCATGGTGGGTCTCCTCCCGAGATCGCGCTTGGCGCGAGATTAGCAGGTTTGGGAGCGGTGGGCACTGATCCGATGGTCTGCATGGTGTGCAGGGGCTCGGGGGAGGAGGCTCTGGCCATGTTCGAGGCGCTTGTGACCCTTTGCCTGCTGGCGGACCCGTCGGTGTGCCGCGACGCGCTGTTGCCCGGTGCGGAGGCGGCGACGGAGGCGGGCTGCCTGGCGCGCCTGCCCGAGGTGACGGTGCCCGAGGGCGCCTGGAGCGCCGGGGCACCCTTCTGTGCGCCGCGGGGCGAGGTGCTGGGGTTCGAGGAGGTGGCGCCGGGGGTCTTCGTGCATGTCGGGGCCATAGAGGAGCCGTCGGTGGAGAACCGGGGCGACGTGGCCAACGTGGTGTTCGTGGTGGGCGAGGAGGCGGTGGCCGTGGTGGACAGCGGCTCGGCCCGCTGGATCGGCGAGGCGACCTGGCGGGCGGTGCGCGAGGTGACGGACCTGCCGGTGCGCCATGTGGTGCTGACCCACATGCACCCCGACCACGTGTTCGGGGCGACGGTGTTCGAGGGCGCGGAGGTGGTGGGTCACGCGGGGCTGGCGCGGGCGCTGGCGGACCGGGCGGGGAATTACGAGGAGAGCATGGCGGGGCTGATCGGAGCGGCATTCGTGGGGTCGGCTGTGCCGGAGGTGACGGTGCCGGTGGAGGGGCGGATGGAAATTGACCTTGGTCAGGTTCTGCTGCGGCTGGAGGCCTGGCCGCGAGCGCATACCGGGACGGACCTGACGGTGACTGTCGGGGATGTGGTGATTGCCGGTGATCTGGTGTTCGACCGGCATGCGCCTGCGCTCGATGGCTCGGTGCTGGGCTGGCTCGGGGTGCTGGAGGCGCTGGAGGGGCAGGGGGGCCGGGTGGTGCCGGGGCATGGCGGGCCGGTGCTGGAGATGGCGGAGGCGATTGGGCCGATGCGGCGGTATCTCGAGGTGCTGCGCGATGATACCCGCGCGGCGGTTGCGGCGGGGGAGCGGCTGGGCGAGGCGGTGGAGCATGTGGCGGCGAGCGAGGCCGGGGCCTGGGCGCTGTTCGAGGCCTACAACAAGCGCAACGCGACGGTGGCGTTTACCGAGCTGGAGTGGGAGTAGGCTATTCGGGCAGCTCCGCCTGGAGCATCTGGGCGATGGCGTAGAGGCGCTTTTCCAGCAGCACGGGGGTTTCGCAGACGTAGGTGAGGGATTGGCGGCGGTCGGTGTAGATGCGTTCGTCCCAGTCGATCTGTTCTTCGAGCGCGTCCACGCGGTCGTAGTCCGGCTCGGCCCTGGCCATCTGCGCGTCCATCTCCGCCCGGGCGGCGTCGATGCGTTCGGCCAGGGCAATCTGGCCGAGGGAGTAGTCTTCGATGCCCGTGATCAGGCGGGTGCGGAGGGTGGCGAGGCGGGCGAAGGCGCCCTCGAACACGTGGCCGAGCAGGGCCGGGTCGTTGCCGTGGGCGGCGATGAAGGCCTCGAGCTGGGGCTGTGTCTCTTCCAGCGGGAGGCGGCGCAGGGTGAGGTAGCCGACAAGCTCCTCGACGGCGGCCTCGGTCTCGTCGGAGAGTTCGGGCGCCTCGATCTGCTGGGGCCACATCAGCCCCGGCGAGAGCTGGCCGACCTTGCGCTGGATGCAGGGCCAGGTCGGATCGGAGAAATCGGCCGCGCCCACGGGTGCCGCGAGAGCGAGCGCCAGGACGAGCGATGCGAGAGCCCTTGTTTTCATGGTTGTCCTCCCTGCAGGTACTGTATCCCTGCGTGCACCGTTGTCCACTCTGCCCAATACCAACCTTGGTCTGCATTGGCAGGTCAGGGCTCTGCTCCTAGCCTCATCTGCAACACGACGTGCTGGAAGTTCTGGGAGGAAACTGATGCGGACACGCGCTGCCGTGGCTCTTGAAGCCGGCAAACCGCTCGAGATCATGGAGGTGAACCTCGAGGGCCCGA
>CAYVQK010000074.1:0-15815 GCA_964454145.1 uncultured Oceanicola sp.
GACACCACGCCCTTCATCGAGATTTCGATCCACGAGGTGCAGAAGACCCTGTTCGAGGCCATCGGCCTCGTCTTCATCGTGATGCTGCTGTTCCTGCAGAACCTCCGCGCCACGCTGATCCCGACCCTGGCCGTACCGGTGGTCATCCTCGGTACATTCGCGATCCTCGCGGTTGCGGGCTTCACCATCAACACCCTGACCATGCTGGCGATGGTATTGGCCATCGGCCTTCTGGTCGACGATGCCATCGTGGTGGTGGAGAACGTCGAAAGGATCATGGAGGAGGAAGGGCTCTCGCCCCGCGAGGCCACGCGGAAGTCGATGGGCCAGATCACCGGGGCGCTGATCGGCATCGCGCTCGTGCTTTCCGCCGTGTTCGTGCCGATGGCCTTCTTCGGCGGGTCCACGGGGGTGATCTACCGCCAGTTCTCGATCACCATCGTGTCGGCAATGGCGCTCTCGGTGGTGGTCGCGCTCACCCTGACCCCGGCGCTCTGCGCCACCATCCTCAAGTCGAAGGACGCCCACCACAGCCGCCGTGGCCTGTTCGGCTGGTTCAACGTGGGCTTCGAGAAGCTCACCGGCGGCTACGCCGGGACCGTGGGCTACATCATCCGCAGGCCGCTGCGCATCCTGATGATCTACGCCGCGATGGGCTACGGTGTCTTCTACCTGTTCGACAACACCCCTACCGGCTTCCTGCCGGCCGAGGACCAGGGCATCCTCATGACACTGATCCAGGGCCCCACCGGGGCCACGGCCGAACGCACCCAGGCGGTGGTGCGGCAGGTCGAGAACCACTTCAACACCGCCGAAGCCGAAAACGTCGAATCGACCTTCGGGGTCGTGGGCTTCTCCTTTGCCGGGCAAGGACAGAACATGGGCCTCGCCTTCATCCGGATGAAGGACTGGGAAGAGCGCCCGACGCCCGGCCAGTCGGTGCAGGCGGTGGCGGGGCGGGCCTTTCCCGCGTTCATGGGCATCCAGGATGCGATGGTGTTTCCGATCGTGCCGCCCTCGGTGATCGAGCTCGGCAACGTCTCGGGCTTCGACTTCTACCTGCAGGCGCAGGGCGGGCAGACCCACGAGCAGCTCCTCGAGGCGCGCAACCAGCTTCTCGGCATGGCGGCGGAGAGCCCGCTGATCGCCTCGGCCCGCCCCTCCGGGCTGGAGGACGCGGCGCAGTTCAAGCTCGACATCGACTGGCGCGCCGCCGGCGCAGTGGGGGTGACGCCTGCCAACGTGGGCACCACGCTCAACATCGCCTGGGCTGGCACCTACGTGAACGATTTCGTCGACAACGGCCGGATCAAGCGGGTCTATGTGCAGGGCGAGCCCGACAGCCGGGCCACGCCGTCGGACCTGCAGAAGTGGCGGGTGCGCAACGCAGGCGGCGATCTCGTGCCCTTCGCCAACTTCACCAGCGAGAGCTGGGAGTACGGCCCGCAGGGGCTCAACCGATACAACGGCGTGCCCTCAATGCAGATCCAGGGCAGCCCGGCCCCAGGCGTCAGCACCGGTGAGGCGATCGCAGAGATCGAGCGCCTAGTCAGCCAGCTGCCCCCCGGCTACACAGCCGCCTGGACGGGACTGTCGCTCGAGGAACTGGAATCCGGTGGCTCGGCGCCGCTGCTCTACGCGCTCTCTCTTGCGGCCATCTTCCTCTGCCTGGCCGCGCTCTACGAGAGCTGGGCCATCCCCTTCTCGGTGATGCTTGCCATGCCCATCGGCGTGCTCGGGACCATGGGCGCGGCCTACTGGTTCGGCTTCGAGAACGGGGTGTTCTTCCAGGTCGGCCTGCTGACGGTGATCGGCCTGACCGGCAAGAACGCCATCCTGATCGTAGAGTTCGCGCGCGAGCGGTTCGAGGCCGGCGAAGACCTGTTTCACGCGGTGAAACACGCCGCGCGCCAACGCTTCCGCCCGATCATCATGACCTCGCTCGCCTTCTCGCTGGGCGTGGTGCCGCTGGTCCTTTCCACCGGCGCCGGTGCGGGCGGGCGCACCGCGGTGGGCTACGCGGTGCTCGGTGGCACGATCACCGGCACGGTGTTCGGCGTGCTCTTCGTGCCCCTGTTCTTCGTGCTCGTGGTGCGCCTGTTCAACCGGAAGAGGGTGAAAGCCCAGACCGGCGCGACCGCTGCGACACCGGCTTAGGGCCGATCGCGCCGACAGAAGGACCAGGTGATGGCTTCTGCGCTGCTGGCGCAGCCGGAAGTCACCGAGGATGTGCGGACCGGAATCGCGGATGCAGGGCAGGCGGGCTTGCCATGAGGGGCTTGCCCGGCCGCGTCCTCGCGGCCGGGTGTCCGCACCCCATACCGATTGCGCGTCAGCGCCGGTCCTTCAGCCCGACCTCACCCGCACGCGCCGGATCACCTGGTCGATCATGTCCTGCGCGGCGCTTGCCTGCCGGGCGGCGGACGGCATCTCCTCGGGCATATCCTCTCCGAGCACCTGGCCCAGCGCGTCTTCCAGCGACATCCCCTGGCCTGACACCAACTCCGCGACCTCGTGGAGCGTCGCATGTGCGCGAAGCCTGCCCAGTTCAGCGGAGAGGCTCATCATGAGCGCTTCCGAGTGGATCAGTCCGCCGGTGAGCGCGAGGTTCTCCGCCATCCGGGCCTCGTTGACGACAAGGCCCTCCGCCAGTTCCCGGGCGAGAGAAACCGCCCCCGCGAGATACTGCACCGACTGGCACACCGCCATGCGTTCGGTGTAGCTGTGCCCGATGCCCCGCTCATGGCTCTGCACCATGGCGTCGAGCACCTCCGATGGTGCTCCGCGCACCTGGCGGGCGGCCTCGATGATGGCCTCGCAGAGCACCGGATTCCGCTTCTGCGGCATCGTGGAGGAGGTGCCGCGCCCGGCAGCGGCGGGTTCGAGAAGCTCTCCGACCTCGGTCGAGGAGAGGTGCGCAATGTCGCCGGCCATCTTTGCAAGGGCAGCCAGTACAACCGCCGTTTCGCTGGTGAGCGCGGCGAGCCGGTCGCGGCTGACGTGCCAGGAGATGCCCGGATCCTCGAGGCCGAGCCGCGCGGCAAGCGCACGACGCACCGCGGCACCGTGGGCGCCGAGCGAAGCGAGCGTGCCGACGGCACCTCCGAATTGCAGCACCGACGCCTCCTGCGTCGCGCGCCTCAGCCTGGCGGCACAGCGCTCGATCTGGTCGAGCCAGACCGCCACCTTGAAGCCGAAGGACAGCGGGACACCGTGTTGCAGCTTGGACCGGCCGGCCATGGGGGTGGCGCGGTGTCTGTCGGCGAGATCGGCGAGCGTGGTGCAAAGCGCTGCGAGGTCGGCCTGAACGCCTGCGAATGCATCGCGCAGCTGGAGGACCTGTCCAGTGTCGATCGCATCCTGCGTGGTGGCGCCGTAGTGCAACCATTGCCCGGCGTCGCCGGCTGCTTCGGCCAGCATCGAGACGACCGCCACGATCGGGAAGCCGACCCGGGCGGCGCTTGCCTCCACGGCCTCGAGGTCGATCACGGTGGTTGTGCAGGCCCGCCGGATCGCCGGCAGAGCCCCGGGTGGGATCACCCCGGTTTCTGCCTGCGCCTCGGCCAACTCCAGCTCGAAGCGCAGGTAGGCATCGACCGTCCCGACCTCACCGAAGATTGCGGCGCAGCGCCGGTAGCCCTCGGCTCTTGAAATCGGGCCCGGCGCGGTCGATGCGAGGCTCATGTGCCCCGGCCTTCGTCGGGTGACGAGGAGCCCGGCTCACACGCCTCATGCGCGTCTGCGGTGCATGTCTCGCACACGGTTGACCCCATATCCGGTTCCTCCTGTCCTCGCATTCGGCCGAATTGCGTTGTGCGGATAGGTGGCGGAAAGCGGGCGCACAGGTCAAGGTGCGGCGGCGACCGGTGCGCGGTTAACCGTGCCGGCCCGGGCCGTTCGTGCATCTGGCGAGCGTGGCGGCGTCCTGCGCACTCAGGCCGCGCGTTTCATGCGGGGAGAGGTGCGCTGCGGCGCCACCGGCCGTGGAGTGAAAGGGGTCACCTTGCCCGGCGTTGCGCCACCGCGATAGGTGGCCTTCACGAGCGCGCGCAACACCAGTCCGGTGGCAACCACCCCGGCGAGCGATACCAGGTCCAAACCACCCGACATCAGCGCGCTCAGCGATGCTCCTCCCCTGAACACGCTCCAGAGGCCGACAAGGCACCCGGCTATCGCCATCGGCATGAGCCCGGTGAGCAGCGCCAGAAGGAGCGAGCCGCAGAACTCACTCAGATGGCCCCCGCCCTGTCGGGGGCGAAGCTGGATGCTGTAGAGCGCCATGGCGCAGACGAGCGCGGTGATACTGGCGACAAGGGTAGCTGTATGAAGCATGGTTTACACTTTCGGAAAGACAGGGCGCTGATGGGGATGCGGGTGCGCCTGCGTCGACCGTGACAGCACGGAGACCGGAGAAATCAGGCCGACAGCGACCAAGGCTCAAGATGCACCCAATGCGCCAGGGATGTCGCTGGCGCGGCGACGGTCCGTCGGAGGAGGCAAGATGCGGCTGCGCGGGGCAGCCCGCGGACGATCTGCGACGGCTGCCGAAATTATCTGCTCCGGCGAAAAAGGCCGCAAGCGGTCTTGCGAGAAATATTCCTGTGCGGGGTGATTGTATTGGCGCCCGCCACGCCCACTTTCTTCGGAGGCGCGGCGCGGTGGCGCTGCATGCCCTTTCCACGCCCTGTCGGGACACCTGCCTTGACCGTCTGCCTCCTCCCCCATGACGCCCGGCCCGGACGATGACACTTGCAACTCGAACCGCGCCACTGCTGAACGAGCGCCCCGGACGGCGGCTTTCGCAGGTCCTGCGCGACCTTAGCGCCGGTGACGATGAGCAAGTCTCCATCGGTGACATTCTCGCCGGTCTGCGAGACCGCAGCTTCGCCCCGTTGATGGTAATCTTCGCTGCGCCGAACGTGTTTCTCTTCATCCCCGGCTCGTCGATGTTCACCGGCGTTCCGCTGATCGTTCTGGCGGGACAGCTCATTCTGGGCCGGCCCGAACTGTGGCTACCGGGCTTCGTCACGCGGCGGTCGATCGGACGGGCAGCTTTTGGCCGGATCGTGGCCGCCTCCGTGCCCTGGGTCGAGCGGGTGGAACGCCTCGCGCGACCGCGGTGGTGGCCCCGCTCCTACCTCTTGGCGGAGCGTATGATCGGGGTGACGACGCTGATCATGGCAGTGTTTCTCTTTCTGCCCATCCCCTTCGCCAACGGCCTTCCGGCGCTTTCTATCATCATGTTGGCCCTCGGGCTGAGCGAGAGAGACGGGCTCTGGCTCGCCGCCGGGTTGCTGCTGAGCCTCCTCTCGACGGCATTGGTTGCCGGCATGGTCTCGGTCGGGGCGCTGGCCGTTCTGACATTCCTTTTCTGAGGCGCCGCGGCCCGGTCACGCGTCGATGAGGTGATCCGAGAGGCTGTCCAAGGCGGAAGAGACCTGCTGTGCGAACTTTGCGGTCGGCACGGGCAGGGTTCTGCCCCGCATCTGCCCGACGAGGAGCAGGCCGGGGGCGATGTCGCGCGGGTCGATCCGCCTCACCACGAGTCGATCATCAAGGCCGGGGCCCAGTCCGATCGGAATCTGGAAGCCGATGACAGCCTCGCGCAGCACGTATTGCCGCATCAACTCGAAACTGTCGGCCTCCATCACCGGATCGAGGCCAAGTGACCGGCCACGGGTGGCCATTTCCAGCAGGTGCCGCACGCCATACTCGCGGGTAGGCGCGATGTGGCGGCGGGCGAGGCAATCTCGCAGGCGCAGCACCGGCTCTGCCGCCAACGGATGATCGCGGGACATCACCGCGCAGACAGGCTGCTCCGCCGCCTTGATCACCTCGAAATCGACCAGGTAGACAGGTTCGAAGACCATGGCGAGGTCGGTTTTGAATGAACTGAGCTCGCGCTCGGCCTGCGCCCGATCCCGCACCCGGACGGTGAACTTCACGCGCGGATGCTCGGCACGATAGAGCGCAATCTGTTCTGGCAGGAACGTCGGGTTCAAGGCCTGGGAGCAGGCGATGGAGACATGCCCACGGCGCTCGCCCGACAGGTCGGCGATCTGGCTCTTCACGCGCTCGAGGTCGGAGATTTGTGCCTGGATGTGATGCAGCAGCAGTTCACCAGCCGGATTGAGGCGCACCCCGCGGGGCAGCCTCTCGAAGATCGGCGCGCCGAACTCCTCCTCGAACTTCTGGATCTGCCGGTTGAGCGCGGAACTGGTGATGTTCATGTCCTCCGCTGCGCGGCGGATCGAACCGGCGGCGGCCACGTCTCGGATCATCATCAGGGTTCGGGTGTGGCGCATGGCAACCTCGGGAGTGCTGCGTTTTTTGCAGCATAATGCTGAATTCATAGCAGTTGAAGTCATCGCTTGGCAGTCGCAGCATAAACCGGTCGGCCGCGGCGACTTTGTCAGCCCCGGTCCGGCATCGCTCTTGATGGGGGGCAGGCATGCCAGGACAGGATCGAAGGAAGAGCCGCTGCGATGCCGGAGGCGCCGCGTGAGCGGCCCGGCGCGCGAACGGGCGCTTGCCCTAGCCGTCGAGGCTGACGTGGGCCGAGACGATGCGCCAGCCCTCTGGCTTGCGGACCCAGACCTGGCTCTGCGCGCCGGTGCGTCCCGAGCCGCTGCGCCGGTACTCGCAGGTGGCCACGCCGATGTCGGGCGTGAGCACCGTCACACGCACCTCCGAGAGGTCGCGGGCGATGTCGGACACGTCACGCGCCTTGCGGAACCCGGTGATCTGAGCGTGGCCGTAGAGGCCGCCGCCGGGTCCGAGGCGGATCGCACCGGGATTGTCCCAGAAGAAGGCCGACAGCGCCGCCACGTCGTTGGCGCCGAGCGCGGCCTCGTAGGCTTCGAACTCCGCCCGGATCTCTGCCGCCACGGCGGCCTCGTCGAAAGTGGTCATCGGATCCTCCACAGAAGACTCTGCCAGAAGGAACGCGAAGCATGACGGAAGTGCAACTCCCCGCCGAACCCGGCAGGCTCTCTTTCGACCCCGCCCACGCGGCGCTCATCGTCATCGACATGCAGCGCGACTTCCTCGAGCCCGGCGGCTTCGGCGAGACGCTGGGCAACGACGTATCACTGCTGCAAGCCGCGGTCGGCCCCTGCCGAGTGGCGATCTCGGCAGCCCGTGCTGCCGGGATGAAGGTGATCCACACCCGCGAGGGCCACCGGCCCGACATGTCGGACGCGCCGCCCGCCAAGGTGGCGCGTGGCGCGCCGTCAAAGCGGATCGGCGATCCGGGACCGATGGGGCGCATCCTGATCCGGGGCGAGCCGGGGCACGACATCGTCGAGGCGCTCTATCCGGTCGAGGGGGAGGTGGTGATCGACAAGCCCGGCAAGGGCGCCTTCCACCAGACCGACCTGATGCAGATACTCACCAACGCCCGGATCGACACGCTCTTCGTCGCAGGTGTCACCACCGAGGTCTGCGTGCACACCACCATCCGCGAAGGCAATGACCGCGGCTTCCGCTGCGTGGCGCTGGGCGATGCCTGCGCCTCCTACTTCCCCGAGTTCCACCGCGTGGGCCTCGAGATGATCAAGGCACAGGGCGGCATCTTCGGCTGGGTCAGCGACGCGTGCAGTTTCGCCGCCTCGCTCGACAAGGCCATGGCAGCCGCCTGAACGAGACAACGGAGAACGGGACAATGGAACAGTCGAAGACACCTCCCCTCTGGACCCCCGGCGACTGGAATGCGCTGTTCGGTCTGGGCACCAACGTGCTGGTCAACCTGCTGGTGATGACCGGCCTGCTCAAGTTCGTCGTCGGCCTGCCCGACGAGCTGACCTTCGGGCGTATCCTGCCGGCAGTAGGCCTCATGCTCTTTCTCGGCAACGTCTACTACGCCTGGATGGCATACCGGCTGGCGAAGAAGGAGGGCCGGAGCGACGTCTGCGCCCTGCCCTCGGGGCCCTCAGTGCCGCACATGTTCATCGTGGTCTTCGTGATCATGCTGCCGATCCTCGGCCAGACCGGTGATCCGGTGAAGGCCTGGGAGGCGGGGCTTGCCTGGGTATTCCTGCAAGGGTTCATCCTGATCGGCGGCTCCTTCGTGGCGCCACTGATCCGCAAGATCACGCCGCGCGCGGCGCTACTCGGCACGCTTGCGGGTGTGTCCATCGCCTTCATCGCGATGCGACCGGCGACCGAGGTGTTCATGACCTCGATCATCGGCCTCACCTGCATGGCAATCATCCTGGTGAGCTGGTTCGGCGGGCTGCGCTATCCGCGCGGCATTCCAGCAGGCCTCGTGGCCATCGTGGTGGGCATGGTCATCGCCTGGGGCGCGGCGGCGCTGGGAATGCCAGAAATCGGCGGCATGTCGGCCTCGGCACTGGCGGAAAGCTTCGCAAGCTTCGGCTTCTCGATCCCGCTGCCCGCCATCGACCACGTCTTCTCGGGCTTCGAGTTCCTCGGGTTCATCCTCGTCACCGCCATCCCCTTCGGCGTCTATGACCTCGTCGAAGCGATGGACAACGTGGAAAGCGCCGAGGCGGGCGGCGACAGCTACTCCACCACCGAGGCAATCTCGGCCGAGGGGGCGATCTCGCTTCTGGGAACGCTCTTCGGCTCGCCCTTCGCCAACGCCGTCTACATCGGCCACCCCGGCTGGAAGAGCATGGGCGGGCGGATCGGCTATTCCGCTGCCACGGGCATCTTCGTGCTGGCACTGGCCTGGTTCGGCATCCTCGCGGTGTTCCTCAACCTCGTGCCGGTGGTCGCGATCTCGCCGATCCTGCTCTACATCGGCATGCTGATCGGCGCGCAGGCCTTCCAGACCACGCCGATGAAACATGCACCGGCGGTGATCCTCGGGCTTGTCCCCCACCTCGCGGCCTGGGCCAAGACACTGATCGACGGCGCGCTGGGCGCAGCCGGGGCGCAGGTGGACGAGGCGCTGATAGCCGGGATGGCGCAGAACGGGGTGCTCTACCAGGGGCTCGGCCTTCTCGGCAACGGCGCGATCCTGACGGGGCTGGTGCTGGCCGCCATCGGCGTCTTCGTGATCGAGCGGAAGTTCGAATGGGCGGCGATCTTCGCCGGGGCCGCGGCAGTGCTGACATTCTTCGGCTTCATGCACGGGCCCGCCGTGGGCGTGAACGTGACACCTTCAATCGCCCTTGCATATGCCATCATGGCCGGATTCCTCCTGGCCTGCACCCGGCTCGGCTGGGTCGACACGGAGGAGGACGAGCCGGTGCTCGCCGCAGAGCCGACCCCGGCGGAGTGAGACGGGTGAAGGCAGAGGCCTACATGGATGCGGCGGCCGACCTTGTCGGCCTCGCAATTGAACCGGAGTGGCGGCCAGGCGTGGCGCAGTACCTCGCCTTGGCAGCAGAGATGGCGGAGATCCTAGAGCAGGTGGTGCTCGACGATGCCGAAATCGTTCAGGCTCCGGTCTACGTGCCCCATGGCAGAAATTAGTCTGACATGGGCAACGGCGGAGGAGATCGCGCACGCGGTCTCCTCCGGAACCGTAGGGGCGCGCGACGTGACGCTCCGGGTGCTGGAGCGGATCGCGCGCCTCGACCCCGAGATCAACGCCTTCACCGATGTCACCGCCGCCCGGGCGCTGGCCGAGGCCGAGGCGGTGGACCGGGCGGTGGCGGACGGGCGAGACCCCGGGCCGCTCGCGGGTGTGCCCTTCGCGGCGAAGAACCTTTTCGACATAGAAGGCCTACCGACGCGGGCGGGCTCGCGGATCAACCGGGAGCGCACGCCTGCTGCAGCGGACGCGGTGCTGCTGCAACGAATGCGCGCGGCGGGCGCGGTGCTGGTCGGCGCGCTGAACATGGGAGAATACGCCTACGATTTCACCGGCGAAAACGCCCATGACGGGGCCTGCCGGAACCCACACGACCCCCGGCGAATGAGCGGCGGGTCGTCGTCCGGCTGCGGCGCTGCAACCGCCGCGGGGCTGTCTCCAATCTCGCTGGGGTCGGACACCAACGGATCACTGCGCGTTCCGGCGTCGCTCTGCGGGGTGTTCAGCCTGAAGCCGACCTATGGGCGGCTGCCGCGCACCGGGACGTTCTCTTTTGTGGACAGTCTCGATCACTTGGGGCCCTTCGCCCGGACGACGCGAGACCTGGCGCTTGCCCATGACGCGATGCAAGGGGCCGATGCGGGGGATCATGCCTGTGCCGCGCGGGCAGTGCAGCCGGTCTTGCCCGGCCTGGGCCGGGAGGTGCGAGGGCTGCGCATCGGCCGCCCCGCAGGCTGGTTGGCGCGGTTCGCGGGCGATGGTGCAGACGCGGCCGAGGTGGTGGCAGATGGGCTTCGTGGCTTGGGCGCGACCGTCGCGCCAGTTGCGCTGGAGGGGGTGGAGGCCGGGCGCGCGGCCGCCTACCTCATCACCAACTCCGAGAGCGCCGCCTTTCACCTGGAGCGCCTGCGCAGCCGTGCCGCGGAGTTCGACCCCGAAACGCGTGACCGGTTTCTGGCCGGGGCGATGCTGCCGGCGACATGGGTGGCCCGGGCGCAGCGGGTCCGGGCATGGTGGCTGCAGAAGGCACTGGATGCCTTCGACAGGGTCGACGTGCTGTTGGCGCCTGCGACCCCGGTCTCTGCGCCCCTGATCGGCGAGAAGCACCTCACCCTCGACGGACACACCCGCGCCCTTCGGCCCATGCTCGGGCTGCTCTCGCAGCCGTTCTCCTGCATCGGGCTGCCCGTGGTGACGGTGCCGGTGTTTCCCGAAGTCGGCATGCCGATAGGCGTGCAGGTCATCGCTCCGCCCTGGCGGGAAGACCTGGCCCTGCGCGTGGCCGCTGCGCTGGAAGCCGCGGGAGTCGTCTCGGCCCGGCGGCCCGATCTGGGGGCGCGGGCCGAACCGCTGGCCCACTCCGCGGCGGGCTGATCGTGGCTGCCCCGGACACCATTCGAAGACAGAGGACAAATGATGATTGACGATCTGCCGTTCACCCTGCCGGCGCTCCGCGCTGCCTACGAGGCCGGAACCCGCCCCGAACGCGTGGTTGCCCTGGCCTTCGACCGCCTCGACGCGCTGGATGACCGGGGGATCCTTATTCACGACGCCCGCGCCCAGGCGCTGGAGGCGGCCCGGGCTCTCGGCCCGCGCGGTAACGAGCCGCTCTGGGGCGTTCCCTTCGTCGTGAAGGACAACATCGACGTTGCCGGGATGCCCACTACGGCGGCCTGCCCGGATTCGGAATACATGCCGAAACGCAGCGCCTTCGTAGTCGAGAAACTCCGTGCGGCAGGGGCGATCTGCCTCGGCAAGGCGAACCTCGACCAGTTCGCCACCGGCCTGGTGGGCGTGCGCACGCCCTACGCCATTCCGCGCAACGCCATCGAGCCCGAGATCGTGCCCGGTGGCTCATCCTCCGGCTCGGCGGTGGCGGTGGCGCGGGGGATTGCTGCCTTCTCGCTGGGCACAGATACGGCTGGCTCCGGCCGGGTGCCCGCCGCGCTCAACAGCCTCGTCGGGCTGAAACCCTCGCTCGGCGCGCTCTCGAGCCGCGGGATGATTCCGGCCTGCCGAACGCTCGACACGATCTCCATCTTTGCGCTGACCACGGCGGACGCCTGGGAGGTATTCGCGCTGGCCCGTGGCGAGGATGCGGAGGACGCCTATTCGCGCAGCTTCGCCATGCTTGGGCCTGCCGCCGTTCGCGCGGGACTCAGGATCGGGGTTCCCACCGCCGATACGCTTGTCACCGACGGGGATGCGATCCAAACAGAGAGCTTTCACGCCGCTCTGGCCAGGCTGCGGGCAGGCGGCGCCGAAGTCACCGAAATCGACTTCGAGCCTTTCTACGCAGTCGCGCGTCTTCTCTACGAGGGCGCCTGGGTGGCCGAGCGAACCGCCGCACTCGGCACCCGCCTGACAGAGAGACCCGAGACGCTGCACGAGGTGACGAGGGCAATCATCTCCGGCGGGCTCAAGCTGACGGCGGTGGATGCGTTCCGCGGGCAATACAGGCTCGCCGAGCTCCGGAAGCACTGCGACAGGTTGATGGACACGCTGGACCTGCTCTGCGTACCTACCATTCCGCGTTTCGTCACATTGACCGATATCGAGGCAGACCCGATCGGGCCCAACTCTCTCCTCGGCACCTACACCAACTTCGTCAACCTCCTCGACATGAGCGGGATCGCCGTGCCCTGCGGTCGGCGATCGGACGGTCGCCCGGCCAGCGTGACCCTCCTCGGCAGGGCCGGGGCGGATGGGGTGCTTGCGGGCGTGGCGATGCTGTTGGAAGACGGGCCAATGGGCGGGACGGAGTGGCAACGCCCCGAGGCGCCCGGCCTCGCCGCTTCCGCCGGCGACGACGAACTCCCGATCTTCGTCTGCGGTGCGCATATGGCCGGGATGGCATTGAACGGGGAGCTGGTCGCCCTTGGCGGGCGGTTCCTGCGCGCCTGTCGAACGGCGCCGGACTACCGGCTTGTGGCGCTCT
The DNA here is from genome assembly GCA_964454145.1 of uncultured Oceanicola sp. Taxonomy (GTDB): domain Bacteria; phylum Pseudomonadota; class Alphaproteobacteria; order Rhodobacterales; family Rhodobacteraceae; genus Vannielia. Next base: position 12,441 of record CAYVQK010000074.1, read on the forward strand.
CGGGCGGCCCCCCGATGCGACCCGGCCTGGTGCGCCGCGCCGAGGGAGGCCAGCGGATCGGCGGCGAGGTCTGGTCGGTCCCGATCGCCGCGGTAGGCAAGTTCCTTGCGCGCATCCCGGCGCCGCTCGGCCTCGGAAAGGTGATGCTGGAAGACGGCACGGAGACGACCGGGTTCATCTGCGAAGCCATGGCCCTCGCCACCGGGACCGACATTTCGGAGTTCGGCGACTGGCGGAGGTACCTGGAGGCCACCTCTGGCGGTGTGGGGGCCCGCATTCAGCAACAGGCCTGACTCCGTGTGTCAGGCCAGCCCGAGGAACCAGAGCACCAGCGGGATCGTCGCCACCGCGGCCAGCGTCTGCGAGGTGACCAAGCCGGCCATCAGCGTGCCGTCGCCGCCCAACTGCCGGGTCAGCACATAGGCGGTGGGGGCGACGGGGATTGCGGAGAAGACGACCAGCACCAGGGCCTCGGTGCCGGAGAGACCGAAGGCGCGGCCTACGGCCCAGGCCAGCAGCGGCATCGCGCCAAGGCGCAGGCCGCCGATCACCGCGAGCGGCACGAAATCCTGTCGCAGCGCCTCGGGGCGCAGGGCGGCGCCGACGCAGAGCAGGCCGAGCGGCAGGCTGGCGCGGCCCATCAGGTCGAGGAACCGGTCGGCGCCCCAGGGCAGGCCGATGCCCGTGAGCGTCAGGGCGATCCCTGCAATGCAGGCCAGGATCAACGGGTTGCCCAGAATACTGCGCGCCATGGCCGGGGCGGCGCGGATGCCGGTGGAGGTCGACAGAGCCATGATCGAGAGCACGTTCACGTAGGGCACGGCGATAGCGAGGTAGACGGCGGCCTGCCCCAGCCCTGCCGCACCGGTCAGCCCGGCCGTCACCGCGAGGCCGATATAGGTGTTGAATCGGATCACGCCCTGGAGCGACGGGCCGAAGCGCGCGGGCCGCGCGGAGACCACGAAGCGCCTCGCCAGCCACATGGCCAGTGCGGCGAGCGTGATCGTCACCAGCCCTGCCCCACCCATCCGCAAGATGGCCGGGTCGCGCAGGGGTGCGTCCGCGAGGCTGCTGACGAGCAGCGCTGGGAACAGGAGGAAGTAGTTCAGCCGTTCGGCCGCGGGCCAGAATCCCACCTCGGGCCAGCCCTTCCGAGCCAGCAGGTAGCCGAGGCAGATCAGCGCGAAGAGCGGCCAGATGGTGAGGACGAGCATGGGTTTCCCGGTCTAAGTGCGCCCGGGTTACGGCGCGCCCTGCTCGGGGGCAAGGGGGGGGCTGGCGCGGCGGCTGCGCACGACGGTCAGGATGAAGGCGGCGATGAAGCAGAGCGTCATCGCCAGCACGATGGTGGGGGCCGGGGCGCTGTCGATCCAGAAGCTGGCGTAGGTGCCGGCCAGCGCACACAAAAGCGCGATGCCGACGGCGGTTGCCAGCATCGCGCCGAAGCGGCGCGTCAGCAGGAAGGCCGTTGCGCCGGGCGCGATCAGCAGCGCGATGGCGAGGATGATGCCCACCGCCTTTAGAGCCGCGACGATGGTGAGCGAGAGCGCGACGAGCAGTCCGTAGTGGAGCCAGCCCACGGGGAGGCCCGAGGCCTTGGCCTGGGTCGGGTCGAAGGCATGAAGGAGGAGGTCTTTCCACTTCGCCAACAGCGCGAGGGTCACGACACCCCCGATGATCCCGGCTTCCAGCAGGTCGCGACCACCTATGCCGAGGATGTCGCCGAACAGGATATGGTCGAGGTGCACGTCGGAGGCGATGGCGGTGTAGATCACGAGGCCCAGCGCGAACATGCCGGAGAAGACCACGCCCATCACCGTGTCCTGCTTGATGCGCGAATTCTCCTGCAGGTAGCCTGTGGCAAGCGCACAGACCATCCCGGCGATGAATGCGCCGACGCCGAGGGGAATGCCGATGATATAGGCCAGCACCACGCCCGGCAGCACCGCGTGGGAGACGGCATCTCCCATCAGCGACCAGCCCTTCAGCACGAGGTAACACGAGAGCAGCGCGGCAGGTACAGAGACCATCGCGGCCACGGCCAGCGCGTTCTGCATGAAGGGGAGTTGGAACGGGAGAAGCAGCTCTTCCATCATTCCAGCGCCTCCCGTGCCCGGCGACGGGCAGCCAGGAGCCCGTGGGTTGGGGCGAGGAAGAAGGCCGCAAGGAAGAGCCCGACCTGCAGCAGCACGATCACCCCGCCCGTCGCGCCGTTGAGGAAGTAGCTGATGTAGGCCCCGAAGAAGCCCGTGCCCGCGCCGATCAGCACCGAGAGCCAGATCAGGCGGTGGAAGCGGTCTGTCAGCAGGTAGGCGGTGGCGCCGGGGGTGACCACCATGGAGATCACAAGGAAGGCCCCCACGGTCTGCAGCGCGGCCACCGTGGAGGCGGCGAGCAGGGTGAAGAACAGGATGCGCAGGCCGGTGGTGTTGAGCCCGATGGAGCGCGCGTGGTTCTCGTCGAAGAAGGTCACCATCAGGTCGCGCCACTTGGCGGTGAGGATGGCGAGCGTGACGAAGCCGATGATGGCGAGCTGCAGCGTGTCTTCCGGCGTGATGGCGAGGATGTTGCCGAGCGTGATGGTCTGGATGTCGATCGGCACCGGCGAGATCGACACCATGAAGAGGCCGAGGCCGAAGAAGCTGGTGAAGATCAGGCCGATGATGGCGTCTTCCTTCAGCCCGGTGCGCTGATTGAGAAAGAGCATGGCGCCCGCGGCGAGCCCGCCCGAGAGAAAGGCGCCCAGCGCGAAGGGCAGGCCCAGCATGTAGGCCCCAGCGACGCCGGGCACGATGGCGTGGGAAAGCGCATCGCCGATCAGCGACCAGCCCTTGAGCATCAGGAAGGCGGAGAGAAAGGCGCAGACACAGCCCACCAGCGCCGAGACCCACATGGCGTTGGTCATGTAAGCGTAGGTGAAGGGCTCGAGCAGGGTCATTCCCAATCCTCGTCGTCCCGCTCATGTTCGCTCGTGGGCGCGTCCTTGTGCTCCTCGTACATGACGAAGGGCCGCTCGTCGTCGGAGATGACGGTGACGCGGCGCTTGTCTTCGTCGTCGTGAAGGTCGGCGCCGCCGAGCACGAAGTGACGGAGCACGCCGCCGAAGGCCTGCTCGAGGTTCTCGGTGGTGAACACCTGTGAGGTCGGGCCGAAGCCCAGAACAGTGCCCTTCACCAGCACGGTGCGGTCGCAGAACTCCGGCACGCTGCCGAGGTTGTGGGTGGAGACCAGCATCACTCGGCCCTCGTCGCGCAGTTCCCGTAGGAGCTGGATGATCTCTTCCTCGGTGGTTACGTCAACCCCGGTGAAAGGCTCGTCGAGCAGGATCACTTGCCCCTCTTGCGCCAACGCCCGTGCCAGGAACACCCGCTTGCG
>CAYVQK010000075.1:0-15782 GCA_964454145.1 uncultured Oceanicola sp.
TCGAGGGCGGCTACACCAAGGGCCCCGACGGCAAGCAGACCTCGATCTACGACGCGGCCATGGCCTACCAGGAGCAGGGCACCCCGCTGGTGATCTTCGGCGGCGAGCAGTACGGCGCGGGCTCCTCCCGCGACTGGGCCGCCAAGGGCACCGCGCTCCTCGGCGTGAAGGCCGTGATCGCCGAGAGCTTCGAGCGTATCCACCGCTCCAACCTCGTCGGCATGGGCGTCATCCCCTTCGAGTTCACCGGCGGCGACACCCGCAAGACCCTGGGCCTGAAGGGCGACGAAACCGTGTCGATCAAGGGCCTCGAGGGCGTGAAACCGCTGCAGGAAGTGCCCTGCGAGATCACCATGGGCGACGGCTCTGTGAAGGAGATCACCCTGAAGTGCCGCATCGATACCGCGGTGGAGATCGACTACATCGAGAACGGCGGCGTGCTGCACTACGTGCTCCGCAACCTCGCCAAGGCCTCCTGAGCCTCACCTGTCATTGATCGGAAGAGGCCCCGCCATCGCGGGGCCTTTTTCATGGGCCCCCACGTAGGGTGGGCAATCTGCCCACCACCCCGGCGCGCCGTCAAACGCCCCGCAACCTCCCCTGGCTGCGCCCCAGCCCCACCGCATCGAACAGCATCCGCGGGTCGCGCACATAGCCCGAGCTGCGCTTCTGCGCCCGCACCGGCTTCGGCGCCGGACAGGCCTCCACCCCATCGAGCGCCGCACGCGCGGCCCGCCTTGCCTCGCGCCGTCCGCGAAACGGGCCGAGCGCCCGGGTGTTCTCCGGCACATCCATGTCGACGAGCCAGGCCGTCCAGCCTGCGCCGTCACGGGTGACCTCGATCACGGTGGAGCCGCGCACCGGCATCGACCGGTCGAGCAGCAATGAAAATGCATAATGTCTGGGCAGGGTCATGGCAGAATTCCCTTGAATGACGTGATGAATGAATGCCCCGAGTCTCCCACGCCGCCCTGCCCCGCGCCATGCCCGCCCCACCGAACTCACGCCGATTTCCCCCTGCCTTCACGCCCCGAGCAGCCCCCCAAAACGTGGAAGACCCCGGCCTTGGGGAGGAGTGCCGGGGTCTTCACTGGGGTCGGGCGAGTGAGGCCCGGGGTCATCGGGGGTTCCATGTCAGGGAGGAGCGGAACCCGTGGTCTGAAATGTCGGCCTTGAAATGCCTTGCTTCCTTGCAAAATCGCCGGTCCGCTGCGTGACCCGCACCACAAGCCTTGCCCCATCCGCCGCCGCACCGCCACCGGGCGCCCTGCGCTTTCACTGCTGTTTCACGCCCAATTAACGCAGGGGCAGCCTGACACCGCCGGCTTGACCCCCGCGCGCCCAGCGGCCAAATCTGCCCCATGGCCTTCAATGCTCCGCAATGGTTCTCCGACGCCCTCACCACCGCCTGCGCCGACCCCGCGCTGGACCATGACCCGCGCTGGCCCCGCCTCCTCGACCCCGGCTATCGCTGCCCCTGCTGCGGCATCGCCTCGCCCGGGCTGATCGACCTCGGCTTCGATCACCCCGATGTCTGGCCCCACGGCAGCCTGAAGGAGAGCGGCGAGGTGCTGATGGAAGCCGGCCGCGACAGGCTCACCGCCGACCTCTGCCGCTACGGCGACTCCTACTTCATCCGCTGCATCCTGCCGGTGCCGATCCTCGGGCACGACGGCTACTTCTGCTTCGGACCCTGGGCGATGGTGGCGCGCGAGCACTTCGAGGCCCATGCCGAGTTCACCCTGCCCCCCTTCCCCCCTTTCGAAGGCTGCGAGGCGGTGCTGGCCAACGCCCTGCCCGGCACCAATCCGCGCGAGCCGGTGCCCTGCCTGCTCACCACCGCCGAGCCGCAGGACAGGCCCGCGCTCTTTCCCCACGGCGGGCCGCTGCGCGACGCGCAGCAGACCGGCCTCACCCTCGACACCATCCTCGCACTCTACGCCACCACCGGCACCGACCTGCGCGGCCACTTGGATGCCGACCCGGAACCCGCCGGCTAGGCGCCCTTCCGCCGCCTCACGCAACCGTCACCCCCTGCGACCACCTGCCCCTCTGGCCAAGCCCGCAAGGCGCTGATACCTCGCCGCACCGCAGCATACGCATGGGCGCCCCGGGTCACTCCCGGGGCGTCGCAGTTCTGGAGACACGCAGATGACCCAACTCACCCAAGGCCAGCAGGAGGCCGGCCGCATCGCCACCACCCGCAATGCGCTCGATCTCTCGGCGCTGGCGCTCATCGCCGTCGCGGGCAGCCCCGACAACCGCCGCGCCATCCTGCGCCACCGCAATGGCCGCACCGAAACCGTGAAGCTCGGCAGCCAGGCCGCCGGCGGCACGGTGACCGAGATCGAGGCAGACAGCGTCACCCTCCGGCTCGACGGCAAGCCGCTCCACCTGAGCCTGCCCGCCTGAGGCCCCCGTCGCCCCTTGACGCGCCCCGCACCGCGCGCCACACCCGGCCCATGGAAAAGACAGCCCTCGTCACCGGCGCCTCGCGCGGCCTCGGCGCCGCCCTCGCCGAAGCCCTCGCGCCCACCCACCACATCATCGCCGTGGCCCGCACCACAGGCGCGCTCGAAGAGCTCGATGACCGCATCCGTGCAAGGGGCGGCGCCGCCACCCTCGCGCCGATGGACATCGCCGTCGAGCCCGCCATGCAGCAGCTCGTCAGCTCCATCGCCGGGCGCTGGGGTGGCATCGACCTCTGGATCCACGCCGCGATCCACGCAGCCCCCCTCGGCCCCTCCGCCCATCTCGACGAGAAGGACTGGCAGAAGAGCCTCGACACCAACGCCACCGCAACCCGCCGCCTGATCGGCCTGGTCGAGCCCCTGCTGCTGGCCCGCTCCGGCACCGCGGTCTTCTTCGACGACCCCCACGGCGGAGACAAGTTCTTCGGCCACTACGGCGCCACCAAGGCCGCCCAGATGGCGCTGGTGAAGAGCTGGCAGGCCGAGACCGTGAAGACGGGCCCCCGCGTGCTGGTGCTGGCGCCCCGGCCCATGCCCACCGCCACCCGCGCCCGCTTCTACCCCGGCGAAGACCGCAGCCCCCTGACCGCGCCGCAAGACGAGGCCGCCCGCCTCCTGCCCGAGATCACCGGCTGACACAGCGCGCCACCGCGCGCGCGCCGAGGGAAAATGCCACAGGCCAGGGCACGGGCGGCGGTCTTCCGCTTGTGAGCCGCCCATGGCTCGCCTATTCAGGGGAAAGAGGCAGACCACGGGGCAGAATGCGCATTCTCATCACCAACGACGACGGGATCAATGCACCGGGGCTCGAAGTGCTCGAGCACATCGCCACCGAGCTGGCCGGTCCCGCGGGCGAAGTCTGGGTCGTGGCGCCCGCCTTCGAGCAATCCGGCGTCGGCCACTGCATCAGCTACACCCACCCGACGATGATCGCCAAATTGGGCGAGCGCCGCTTCGCCGCCGAGGGCAGCCCGGCCGATTGCGTGCTCGCCGGTCTCTACGACGTGCTCGAGGGCCAGCGCCCCGACCTCGTGCTCTCCGGCGTGAACCGGGGCAACAACGCGGGCGAGAACACGCTCTACTCCGGCACCATCGGCGGGGCGATGGAAGGCGCGCTGCAGGGCGTCCGCTCCATCGCGCTCTCGCAGTTTCTCGGCCCCGACAACATCGGGCTCGACAACCCCTTCGAATCCGCCGCCATCCACGGCACCGCCGCCGTCCGCTGGCTGCTCGAGCACGGCGAATGGGAAGGCGAGCACTACAACACCTTCTACAACGTCAACTTCCCGCCCTGCTCCGCCGCCAAGACAGGCGCGCTGAAGATCACCTCGCAAGGCCGCAGGAAATATACCAATTTCTCCGTCGAGCCCCACATCGCCCCCTCCGGCCGCCGGTTCCTCTGGATCAAGGGCGGCCCCCAGCACGAGCGCACCGGGGCCGGCACCGACGTCGACGCCACGCTCGAAAATCACATCTCCCTCACCCCCATGCGCGCCGATCTCACGGCCCATGACGCGGTGGAACGGCTGCGGGAGAAGCTGGGATGACCGACCTGTCGGAAGCGGAACGCAAGATGCAGTTCCTCTTCGCCCTGCGCTCGCGCGGGGTGACCGACAAGGCGGTGCTCTCCGCGATGGAAAAGATCGACCGCGGACGCTTCGTCCAGGGCCTCTTCGCGGGCCGCGCCTACGATGACACGCCCCTGCCCATCGCCTGCGGCCAGACCATCTCGCAGCCCTCCATCGTCGGCCTGATGACCCAGGCGCTCCAGCTGACGCCCCGCGACAAGGTGCTCGAGGTCGGCACCGGCTCGGGCTACCAGGCCGCGATCCTCGCCCTGCTGGCGCGCCGGGTCTACACGGTCGACCGCTTCCGCCGCCTCACCCGCACCGCAGAGGCGCTTTTCCAGGAGTTGGGCCTGACCAATGTCACCACCTTCACCGCCGACGGCTCCCACGGCCTGCCGGAGCACGCGCCTTTCGACAAGATCATCGTCACGGCGGCGGCAGAAGACCCGCCCGGCCCGCTCTTGGCCCAGCTTCGCATTGGGGGTATCATGGTGCTGCCCGTCGGCCAGTCGGACGCAGTGCAAAGCCTGATCCGGGTGCGCCGCACCGAAGAGGGCCTGCACTACGACGAGCTGCGCGACGTGCGTTTCGTTCCGCTCCTCGAGGGGTTGGGCAAGGAATAGAAGTGAACGATAATCGGGAGGCCACCCGTCAGAGGGGCCCCCGCCAGATTGAGGGAACGAGCGTCATGCGTCTCACCGCAACTCTCGTGGCATCCGCAAGCCTCTTCGCGCTTGCTGCCTGTGATGATTTCGACAGCGATTTCCGTGGCTACGGCGGCGGCTTCAACACGACCTCGGCGGCCCAGAAGGCCACCGAGCCCCGCCCCTCGCCCGATGATCGCGGCATCCTCTCCTACCCCGGCTACCAGGTCGCCGTGGCCCGGCGCGGCGATACCGTCACCTCCGTCGCCGCCCGCATCGGCCTGCCCGAGAGCGAGCTCGCCGCCCGCAACGCCGTGCCTCCCGGCGCGCCGCTGAACGCCGGCGCGGTGCTGCTGCTGCCCCGCCGCGTGGCCGAGCCCTCGCCCGCCACCGGCGCCGTGGCCACCGGCCCGATCCGCCCCGCCGAGCAGGTCGACGTGGCCGTGCTGGCCGACACCGCCATCTCCCGCGCCGAGGGCACCATCACCCCGGCCCAGCCCACCCGCACGCCGCAGACCGGCCAGGAGCCCATCCGCCACGTGGTGAAGGCGGGCGAGACGGCCTATTCCGTCTCCCGCCTCTACGGCGTCTCGGTCCAGGCCCTCGACGAGTGGAACGGCCTCGACGACAAGCTCACCCTGCGCACCGGGCAGACCCTGCTGATCCCGCCCGAGGCCCCCACACGCCCCGCGCCCACCACGGTGACCAGGCCCGGCACCGGCTCGCCCACGCCCACGCCGCCCTCCGCCGCAGCGCCGCTGCCCAAGGACGAGCCCGCCGCCCAGACCACGACCGCCACCGCCAAGCCGGCCCCCGGCACCCCGGCAAGCCCCGACCTCGGCAGCCAGGCCACCTCGGCCTCGGCCAGTTCGGCCCGCTTCGTCTCGCCGGTCAACGGCAGCATCAGCCGGGTGTTCTCCTCGCGGAACAAGTCGGTCAACTTCAGCGCCGCCGCCGGCAGCCCGGTGAAGGCCGCCGACGCGGGCAGCGTCTTCGTCGTCACCAAGACCGACGACCAGGTGACCTACGTCGGCATCCGCCACGACGGGGGCCTCACCTCGGTCTACGCCAACGTCGACGGCGTGGTGGTGAAGAAGGGCGACACGGTGTCGAAAGGCCAAACCATCGCCAAGGTCAGCCCCGGCAACCCGGCCTTCCTCAACTTCATCGTCCTGAAGGGCACCCAGGCCATCGACCCGGCCCCCTACCTGCCCTGATCGGCGTTGAAAACGGGGCCGATGCGCCCCTCGTCGGCGCGGCCCCGCCGCCGCGCCGCATCAAGCCCCTTGAAACGGGGCGCGAGAATCCCCAAACTAACCCTACGTCATTTTTTTAATTGCTATTCACCGGCCGGGACTTTTCGGCCACCGCTTTGGAAGGCCCCTTCGAAATGCCTCCTGCCGCACGCATTCTGGACAACGTCGCACACCCGCTGCCCCCTGTTCTCGGCCCCGGGCCCGGCTCTCTCAACGTTCACACCGGCATGTTGCCGCAATGGCGCGCCATCCCCGCCGCCGCTGCCGCCGCTCTCCAGGCCGCCAAGCAGGCCTCCGATGCCGTGGTCCAGGCCGCCGACGCCGCCGCCAATGCCGCCGCGGCCACCCCGGCAGGCCCGGCCGCCAAGGCCGCCGCCGAGGCCACCAAGGCCGCGGCCCTCTCGGCCATGAGCTCCGCCATCGCCTCGGCCTCCGGCGGCGCCGACATCCATGTCTGCGCCACGCCGCTGCCGGTCGCGCCCCACGGCCCCGGCGTCGTCATCGACGGCTCGCCCACGGTGATGGTCAACAACCTGCCCGCGGCCCGCATGGGCGATACCATCCTCGAGGCCCTCGGCCCCCCGAACAAGATCGTGAAGGGCCAGATGAACGTGATGATCGGCGGCGCGTCCAGCAGCGGCGGCGGCGGAGGAGGAGGGAGCGGCGGCGGCATCGCGGCGATGATCTCCATGGTCCTCGCCATGATCGCGCCCGAATATCCCCGCCCCATCATCCTGCCCGACGGCCGCCCGGCGACCGAGTATTCGCCCAACGTCTTCGTCGTCGGCACGCCCGAACAGCAGGCCGAGACGATCCGCCAGCTCAACGCCGTGCGCGAGGGCGATGGCGGCGACGCCTTCTTCGAGGAACTGGCCAACCGCGACACGCCCCAGGTCGTCAACGTCATTGGCGACCCGGCCCGCGGCCGCGAGCTGCACCCGGGCCAGCAGAGCTACGAGAACTGCGCCGTGCAGAGCTCGCAGCAGATCATCAACCAGGCCACCGGCGTCAACAACGACGAGGCCACCATGGAGGGCATCGCCAACGGCCCTCCGCCCTCGGGCTACACTCGCACCGGCGGCACACCCATCGGCGGCGAAGAGGTGATCCTCGAGAACGGCGGCGTGCCGGCCCACATGGGCCCCGGCAACACCACCACGGTGGACAATGCCCTCTCCAACGGTCAGGGCGTGGTCTCGGGCCATGACGCCGGCGCGCTCTGGAACGACCCGAACTACGCTGGCTCGGGTCACGCCGTGCACACCACCGGCGCGATCCAGAACGAGAGCGGCGAAACCCTGGGATACACCATCAACGACACCGGCACCGACCAGGCGGGCCGCGTGCTCAACCATGACGACTATGCTAACTCAATGGACGGCGGCAACATCGCCGTCACCGATGACCCGATTTGGTAGCGCCTTCCTCCGCATCGCTGCGGCGGCGGCCCTGCTGGGAGCCTTGATTGTGTCCGATACCCCGACGGCCAGTGCCGATCCCCCCATTGTCGCCCGCCGCAGCGCGCAGATGCAGGCGGCGCGCAACGGCTTCACCGACATGCCCCGCGAGGCGGTGCGCGGCTATCCCGTGCCCTTCGCCGATGCCGATGGGCTCTGGCTGGGCTACATCTTCTTCCTCCGCCAGGGCCGTCCGCCAGATCCGCCGCAATACACCGCGCCCGGCTGGGTCGCCCGGATTGACGTGCGTACCGGCGAGGCCGTTCAGCTCCGCCGCTACGAGAACGTAGACCTGACCCGGCCGCTCGGGCGCCACGTGCTGCCCAAGGATCTCGACATGGCCGCCTTCAAGGCCGCCGAGGCCGAGCTCTACGCCGCGCTGACCACCCTGCTGCCGCTGGCACAGTTCCCCGACAAGCAGCTCACCCCCGCCGAGGAGGCCGCAGCCGCCGAGTTCCCGCGGCTCTGGAAGCTCCTGGCGCACAAGCCGCTCCAGCCCTACTACAAGGCCCTGAACCCCGCCTTCTTCGACCGCCTGGGGCTCTGATGCCGGAAGCGCGCGAAACCGATCCCTTCCAGCTCGTGCACCACGGGCCGGGCGGAACGCCCTTCGCCCGCCTCTCCATCGCCGCGCCTGAGCTCTACGTCCTCGGGCGCGACGACACCCGCTCCGCCCTCCCGCTCGACAGCCCGCTCTTCGAGCCCCAGCACTTCGCCATCCGCCACGACGCCGAGGGGCTCACCCTGCTGCCCCACGGGCCGGTCACGCTCAACGGCTTCCGCCTCGACAAGGAGGCCCGGCTGGCCAACGGAGACATGATCGTCGCCGGCCCCTACGGCTTCATGGTCATCTGCCCCACCGACGCCGCCCCCTATCCCCGTGGCCGGATTCGCAACACCCTCTGGTCGGTCCGACAGGAAGCCGAGGGCTGGAACATCCTCGAGGATACCGGCATCTACCGCGAGCTCTTCCGGGGCTTCAACGAGGTCTTCGTGGTGGTCCACGACGACATCAGCGAATCCCGCACCCTGCCCAAGTATCTCGACTTCCAGCACTTCCGCTCCAAGCGCCAGCTTCAGGATTACCGCCCCGAGATCCTGCCCTGCGAGCCGCTCTTCGGAGATGACGAGGCGGCGCTCACCGTGGCCACCCTCACCTTCAACGAGCGGCGCATGGCCCAGCTCCAGTATTACGGCGTCCACGGCAAGAACGTCGCCATCGCCAGCCGAACGGTGCCGCCCGCCTCGGGCACCCGCGAACAGGCGATCGACGATTTCAAGGCCCGCCTGCCCCAGCTCTTCCGCTTTCACTGAGCACCGCGCGCCCGGTTAGGTTAACCATGCCGCGCGAAATTTCGTATGCATGGGCTGTGCATCACCTGTGCATCAGCTGTGCATCAGATGTTGCTCATCGCTTTTCGCAGGTTAACAGCGCAAAAGTTGACGCGGCTGAGGCCTGGTGCAGGGCCGGTGAACCCTACCCGCCTCTACAGCTTCACGCCCCGCCGCCCCGCCAGATCGGTGAAGAACTGCCACGCCACCCGGCCCGAGCGCCCGCCCCGCGTCGCCTGCCACTCGATGGCCTCCGCGCGCAGCGTTTCGGCGTCGATCTCGAGCCCATGCGCCTGGCAATAGCCTGAAATCATGGCGAGATATTCGTCCTGGCTGCACGGATGGAAGCCCAGCCACAGCCCGAAACGGTCGCTGAGAGAGACCTTCTCCTCCGTCGCCTCGCTCGGGCTGATCGCGGTGGAGCGCTCGTTCTCGATCATGTCCCGCGGCATCAGGTGGCGGCGGTTCGAGGTGGCATAGAACACAACGTTCTCCGGCCGCCCGGCTATTCCGCCATCGAGCACCGCTTTAAGCGATTTGTAATGTTCATCGTCATGGGAGAACGACAGGTCATCGCAGAACAGCAGGAATCGCGCGTCGGACCTGCGCAGATGCCCCAGCAACCGCCCGATGGAAGGCAGGTCTTCGCGCTGCACCTCGATCAGCTTGAGCCCTGGGAAATCCGCCTGAACTGCCGCATGTACCGCCTTGACCAGGCTCGATTTTCCCATGCCACGGGAGCCCCAGAGCAGCGCGTTGTTTGCAGGCAGTCCGGCGGCGAACTGGCGGGTGTTGGCCACCAGCGTGTCCCGCGAGCGGTTGATCCCCACCAGCAGCCCGATGTCGACGCGGTTCACGTCGGGAACCGGCTCCAGCGCATCCGGGTCCGCATGCCACAGAAAGGCCGAAGCCTCAGTGAAATCAGGATTCTCCAGCGGCGGCGGCGCCATCCGCTCAAGCGCCCTGGCGATCCGCTCCAACGGGTCGCCCGCGCTCACAACTCTTCGTCCTCGTCGAGGATGCCCTCGGCCCGCAGCCGCTCCGTCCGCTTCCGCTCGACCCGCGCCACGAGGAAGATCGAAACCTCGTAGAGGCCATAAACCGCAACGAAAAGAATGATTTGCGTGAACACGTCCGGCGGCGTCACGATGCCAGCCAGCACCAGGATCGCCACGATCGCATACTTCCGCACCGCCTTGAGGCCCGAAGCACTCACCAGCCCCGCCTTGCCCAGAAGCGTCAGCAGCACCGGCAGCTGGAAGCACAGCCCGAAGGCCATGACAAAGGTGATCGTCAGGCTAAGATACTCGGCAATCGAGCCCTGAAACACCACCGACCCCGAGCCCGCCGCCACCTGCCCGTCATCCGCCGTCGTCACCACGCTGCCGCCAACGCTCTGGAAACCCAGGAAAAAGTCATAGGCCAGCGGGATCACGATATAGTAGCAGAAGCTCGCCCCGAGCAGGAACATCAGCGGCGAGGAGATCATGAAGGGCAGGAAGGCCGACTTCTCCGACCGGTAGAGCCCCGGCGCCACGAAGCGCCACAGCTGGAAACCGATCACCGGAAAGGCCAACGCAAAACCCGCCAGCATCGCGATCCGGATCTGCACGAAGAAGCCTTCCTGCAGCTTGATCATCTGGAGATTGCAGGCCTGCATCCGCTCCGCCAGCGCGTCGCAGACCGGCTGTTTAAGGAAATCGAAAATCGGACCTGCGAAATAGAAGCAGGCAAAGACCGCGATGATGAAGGCAATCGCCGAGCGGATCAGGCGTGTCCGCAGTTCCGCCAGGTGCTCGATGAGCGGCGCAGAGGTATCGTCGAGGTCGTCTTCGGCCTGCGTCATGGGGTCAGCTCACGCCTGCATCGCCCGAGGCCTCGGGCTTGGTCTTTGATTTCGCGGTGGTTTTCTTCGCCGCAGCCGGTTTCGCGGCCGGCTTCTTCGCTGCAGCCTTGGGGGCCGCCTTCTTCGCCGGAGCCTTGGGAGCCGCCTTCTTCGCCGCCGCCTTCTTCGCAGGCGCGGCCTTCGGCGCAGGCGCAGTCTCCGCCCCGTTCACCTCCGGCTCCTCGGAAAGCTCCGCTGCCTCCGAGGCCGCAACGGCCGCCTCCCGCGCCTTGCGCTCCTCGGCCGCCTTGGCGCTGGCCTCCTGGATTTTCCGCTTGGCCTCCGCCCGCTCTTCCGAGAGCTTCTGCGTCGCCGGCCCCACCGGCTTCTTCTCCGCCGCCTTGGTCGGCTCCCACTTGTCGAAGCGGTCCGCCGCCTCGCGCAGCTTGTCGATGCCCATCGACTTGGGGCTCATCGTCTTGTTGAGATCCTTGGCGACGTCCTTCATGCCGGTGCTGTCGGCGGCGTCTTCCATGGCACGCGAGAACTCGCGCGCCATACGCTTGACCTTGGCCGTCATCCTGCCGAGCGACTGGAACATCACCGGCAGATCCTTCGGACCTACCACGATCAGCGCCACGACGCCGATCAGCAGAAGCTCGCTCCAGCCCATAGGAAAGCCCCTAAATGCCTATCAGGCCTTGTCTTTTTCTTCCGGCGTCACGTCGCGTGCGGCGGCGGCATCGGCGTCTTCCAGCTCCTTGTTGCCTTCCGAAACGCCCTTCTTGAAGGAGGTGATCCCCTTGCCCACTTCGCCCATCAGCGAAGAGATCTTGCCGCGCCCGAAAAGCACCAGCACGACGATGGCGATGAGCAGCCAGCCGACCGGCGGAATGTTGGTGATGAACAGTGCTTGCATGATTGGCCCGTCCTTTGGTCCCTGAACCCGTGTCGCGGCGCGTGATCACGCCCCGAAGTCGCCCCTATTTATGGAGTTTCGGCCCCGGGCGAAAGGGGCCTTTCCATCACGATTGGGCAATTCGCCCTGTCAGATGGCCGCAGCCGCGGCCTCTTCGGTGCGCAGCGGAAACAGAAAGCACCGATCCCGCCGGATCGTGAGCCACAGCACAGTTCCCGGTTTCGGCAGGAAAACCGAAGGAATCGTGGCCTTCAGAATTTCCCCGTCATGATCCATCTTCAGCTCCACCAGGCTCTCCCGCCCCATGAAGCGCGCCCGCTCCACCACGCCCCGCGCCGGCATCCCGTGGCTCTCGGTCGGGTTCGGCCCGCGCCCGCCCCGGTCGAAGTCGATCGTCAGGTGCTGCGGTCGGAAGACGATCTCCACCTCCTGCCCGTCCGGCACGCCGGGCGCCAGGAAGGAGCCGAAGGGCGTCTCCGTCAGCGCCCCCTGAACCTTGCCGCGCAAAATGTTGATATCGCTGAAGAAGGCTGCCGCCTTCCGATCCGCCGGGTTGTTGTAGACGGTATATGGCGCCCCGCGCTGCACGATCACCCCATCGCGCATCAGCAGGATCTCGTCGGCCATCCGCATCGCCTCGTCGGGCTCGTGGGTGACGAGCAGAACCGCCGTGCCCTCTTCCTTCAGCACGCTCAGCGTCTGGTCGCGGATGCCGTCGCGCAGCCGCATGTCGAGCCCCGAGAATGGCTCGTCCATCAGCATCACCCGGGGCCGCGGCGCCAGCGCCCGCGCCAGCGCCACCCTCTGCTGCTCCCCGCCCGAAAGCTCGTGCGGATAGGCCTCGGCATGGCGGCTCAGGCCCACCCGCTCCAGCATCTCCGCCACCCGCGCCTTCGCGCCCTCGCGCTTCAGCCCGAAGGCCACGTTCTTCGCCACCGTTAGATGGGGAAACAGCGCGAAATCCTGAAACATCAGCCCGATCTGCCGCTCTTCCGGTGGCACGAACAGCGCCACGTCCGACAGCACCTCGCCCTCCACCAGCACCCGCCCCTCGTCGGGCCGGTCAACGCCTGCGATCATCCGCAGCGTTGTGGACTTGCCGCAGCCCGAGGGCCCGAGCAGGCAGGTCACCTGCCCCGGCGCCACCTGCAACGACAGGTCGCGCACGACCTCGCGCCCGCCAAGGCGGCGCGTGAGGTTCTGCACGTCCAGGCGGTAATTCTGGCTCAAACCGCGGCCTTCCCTATCCCGACCGAATGCATCGGGTTTCGGGCGGTGGTAGCAGCCGCCCCGCCGCCCGGCAAGTCGGCCGCGTCAGGCCAGCGTGTAGTTCAGCGAGCCGCCGTCGAGCAGGATGTTCTGCCCCACGATGTATCCGGCGTATTGCGAGCAGAGGAAGGCGCAGGTCTGGCCGAATTCCTCGGGGGTGCCATAGCGGTTGGCCGGGATCGTCGAGGCGCGCTTGGCCCGCGCTTCCTCCATCGTGATCCCCTCCTTCTCGCAGACGCCCTTGTCGAGCGAATCCGCCCGGTCGGTCGCATGAATGCCGGGCAGCAGGTTGTTGATATTGACACCATATTCCGCAACCTGCCGCGCCGTCCCGGCGACAAAGCCGGTGAGGCCCGCACGCGCGGAGTTCGACAGGCCCAGCACGGCAATCGGGCTCTTCACCGACTGGCTGGTGATGTTCACCACCTTGCCCCAGCGCCGCTCCATCATGCCCGGCAGGGCGGCCTGCATCAGCGCGATGGGGGTCAGCATGTTGGCGTCGAGCGCCTTGATGAAGTCCTCCCGGCTCCAGTCCTTCCACATGCCCGGGGGCGGGCCACCGGCGTTGGTAACGAGAATTTCCACCTTGCCCGCGGCCTCCAGCAGCTTGGCCCGGCCCTCTTCGGTGGTCACGTCGCAGGCCACCGTCTCGACCTCGACGCCGAAGTCGGCCCGGATCGCTGCCGCCGAGGCCTCCAGCGCCTCCTCGCCGCGCGCGTTCATCACCAGCCGGCACCCCGCCTCGGCCAGCGCACGCGCGCAGCCCAGCCCGAGGCCCTTCGAGGAGGCCGAAACCAGCGCCCGCTTGCCCGAAATTCCCAGATCCATCGTTCATCTCCCTGAAATTGCTCCGCCGCACCCTCGCCCGCGGCACGCCGATTCGCCAGCGCACCCCGGCCAGGTGCCTCTCGGCCCCGGCGTTATGTCCTTGTTAAATGCGACCCTGCACAATTGCCACATCCTGCGCAGAAACCGGCGCATTGGTTGACCGGATCGTCACCCTGGCAGTATGAGATTGCCTGGTGGTGGCATGAGAGTTGGCGGAGCCGTTTTCCGCGTTGCGCATGGATTCCAAGGCCCGATGACCACACCGCAATCAGACCCGTCCTCCACTCCCGGCGCCCCGCAAAAGCGCGCGCGGCGCGCGAGCTACGATTGCCACCTCTTCTCCGGCGGCGATCTGCGGGTCACCTCCGGGGCCAACGTGGGCGACGATCTGGGCGAGCTCGACGAGCTCTGCGAGGGCGATGTCTATGCGCTCGCAGAGGAGGCGGTGGTCTCCAAGCTCGCGCTCGTCACCGAGGCGGGGCGTCACCGCATCGCCAGCGGCTCCGAACTGGGTGAGCCCGGCGATGCCGTCACGCTTGCCGGCCGCCTCACCTTCATGGGCGGCGACGGCGGCGGGATGGATCTGCTGGTCATCGAACTCCCCGCCAAGGGCGGTCGCTCACGACACGTGCTGCCGCTTCAGCCGATGGAGCCGCGGGTGGATTACACCCTCATCGGCGTATCGGACGACCCGGGCGAGGTGCAGCTCTCCGATCTCACCTCCTTCGCCTTCGTCCGCGGCACCGCCATCACCCTCGCCTCCGGCGCGCAGCGCCCGGTGGAAGAGCTGAAGCCGGGGGATCGCGTGCTCACCCGCGACCACGGCGGCCAGCCCGTCCGCTGGATCGGCACCCAGACGGTGCGCGCGGTGGGCGCCTATGCCCCGGTGGTCATCACCAAGGATACCCTCGGCAACGCGGCCGATCTCATCCTGTCGCAGCACCAGCGCCTCTTCGTCTACCAGCGCGGCGCCGACCGGGTAACGGAAACCGCCGAGATGCTGGTGAAGGCGGGCCTGCTGGTCGACGAGGATGCCGTCTTCCTCCGCAAGGGCGGCTTCGTCGATTACTTCACACTCGTCTTCGACCACCACGAGGTGATCTACGCCGAGTGCATCCCCGTGGAATCGCTCGAACTTTCGCCCGACACCCGGCAAAGCCTGCCCGGCGAGATCGCCGCCGGCATCGAGGCCGAGTTCGGCGACCTCGCCCATACCCCCGCCTTCGGCACCGAGCTTTCGGGCGACCGGATCGATCCGGAGAAGCGCCGCAGGATCTTCAAGGGCAGCGCCGGCCGCTGACCCATCTTATATCTTTGTGCCGGGCCCCGCCCGTTGCTATCCTGCCCCTCCCACCCGTTGCGAAGGGAGACGCGATGAGCAAAGGCCAGACCACCCGAAAGGGCGAAATCATCTCGGCCGCCTTCGAGGCCCTGATGGCGGAGGGCCTGCCGATGCTCTCCTACGATGCCATCGCCCGCCAGGGCGACCTCTCTCGCCAGCTCATCCGCTACCACTATCCGGATCCCGAAAGTCTGATGATCGACCTCTGCGATCATCTCGCCGGCCTCTACCGCGAGGCCCTGATCTCCGAGGTGATGAAACTCGAGGGCGCCGCCCGCCTGCGCTGCTTCTTCGATTTCTACTTCGACCTGATCGAGGGCAACCTGAAGCCGCGGGACGACCAGGTCTATGACGCGCTGATGTCGCTCTCCGCCGGCCACCCCCGCATCCGCACCAACCTGCGCAGCCAGTATTCGCTCCTGGGCCAGGTGCTCTCGCACGAGCTCGAGCTGGAATATCCCGCGCTCGGCACCCAGGGCGCGCAGGAGCTTTCCTGGCTCTTCGTCTGCCTCATGTACGGGCACTGGAAGATGGTCGCCTCCCTCGGCTTCTCGGGCGACCACCGCCACGTCACCCGTGCCGCGATCGACCGTCTGATCGAGTCGTATGCCGCCCGGCCAGGCGCCGCCGGCCCGAAGATCTGGGCCACCACAACCCAGGGCTGATTTCCGCCCCGAAAAAATTGACCCTGCGGCAACCCTTGCCACTTTGGCGCGCTTGCCTGTGCAGGAGCCAACCCGCCTTTCGATCCGAAAACCACTCCAGAGGACCATTGACAGCCCGACAGCCAATTTGCTGCGCTGCGGTCATTGGTTGAAACCGGGCGCGAGGTGGACACGCGTATTGACCTCCCGGCGGGCAATTACGCCCA
>CAYVQK010000076.1:0-15745 GCA_964454145.1 uncultured Oceanicola sp.
ACGACCACGCCCCCTGCCCCCATCACCGGCTCGCCGATGAAGGCGGCGATGGTGTCGGGGCCCTCGGCCTGGATCATGGCGTCGAGATCGGCGGCGCAGCGGGTGGCGAACTCTTCCTCGGTCTCGCCGTCCTGGCCCTCCTTCCAGTAGTGCGGGCAGGTGGTGTGGAGGATCTGCGGCAGCGGCAGGTCGAAGCTCTTGTGGTTGTAGGGCAGCCCCGTCATCGAGGCGGAGGCGACGGTGACGCCGTGGTAGCCGCGGAGGCGGGAGATGATCTTCTTCTTCTCGGGCTGGCCCAGCGCGTTGGAGCGATACCAGAGGAACTTGACCACCGTGTCGTTGGCCTCGGAGCCGGAGTTGGTGAAATAGGCCTTGCTCATCGGCACCGGTGCGATGCTCACCAGCTTCTCGGCGAGGTCGATGGCGGGGCCGTGGGAGCGGTGGGCGAAGGTCTGGTAGTAGGGGAGCTTCTGCATCTGGGCGGTGGCGGCCTTCACCAGCCGCTCTTCGCCGAAGCCGACGGCCACCGACCAGAGGCCCGCCAGCGCCTCGACGTAGCGCTTGCCCTGGTTGTCGTAGACATGGATGCCCTCGCCCCGTTCGATCACCGTGGGGCCGACCTCCTGGTGCAGCTCGGCGTTGGTGTAGCTGTGCAGGTGATAGGCGATGTCGCGGGCTTCGGGCGAATTGGGGCTGTGCTTGTTCATTGCGGGGCCTTTCGTGCTCTGTTGCCGTCCAGCTTCCACAGGCGCAGGCGGATGTCACCCCCCGAAACGACGGGGGGTGGCGCCCTGGCGGCAGATGGCCCCGCGCTGCCGGGCCTGGCTAGCGCACGATCATCGGCCCCGGCATGCGAAAGCCCTGGAGGGCCGCGGGCGCATCCCTGGTGATGCCGCGATGCTTGGGTCGCTCCTCTTCCTGCGGCTGGGCGAGGTAGCGGGTGAGCAGGCTCGCGTAGAACTCGAGGTCGTGCTTCTTGGCGTGGAGGGCGTCGATCCGGGCCGCCACGCGCTCGGCGGCTTCTTCGCTGTCGGGCTTGACGCCGTCGAGACGGAGCATGTCGAGGCAGGGCAGCAGAAGGTCGAGCAGGGTGCTGGCGGCCACGTAGTGCAGCGCCGTCTCCGCCGCCCGCTCGGTGCGGTGCTGGGGTTGCAGCAGGGCCTGCACCGCGCCGAAGGCACGCTGGAACCGGACCCAGACCTTCTGGATGCCATTGAAGACGGCCTGTGCCGCGACCCGCACGCCCACGAGAGAGAGATGGGAGATGGCGACGTTCACATGGCTGTCGGCCAGCATCCCTCGCTCATGCGAGGTGGGCAGGAGCGGCGTCAGCTCCTCGACGAAGCCCGGGGTGAAGGCCTGCCGCAGAGGCTGGGGCACGTTGAAACTGGTCTTGGTGCGGCTGCCCGGCAGGTTGAATTCCACCCGCTCCACGAACCATTGATTCGTGCCGGTATCCCGGAACAGGGCAATCGCAATTTGATTAGAAATTTCATTGTCTTCGGGCCCGTCGCCTACCCACATCTCTACACCTCACCACGGTCACTGTCTGAGCGCGCCATCATCCGACGCGAATGGTTAGCCGAAGGTTAACAGCTGGGCGGACCCGGCAGGGTTTGCGAAGTCATTCCAGTCGCTTCAGGATGCCGAGAACGTGGGTCACCTCGCCCGCCTCGTTGCGCAGGGCGCGGGCGCTGCAGCGGCAGGGAACGGGCGGGCCCTCGTCCTTCAGGATGGTGCCTTCGATCTCGCAGGACGTGCCCCCCTCGGCCGCGGCCTCCATGAGGCCTCGCATCTTTGCGGCGCTCTCGGGATCCAGTCGCTCCAAGGCCTTGTCGGGCTCGGGGTTCGTGGTGCCGGGGAGGCCGAGCATGTCGCAGAGCGTGGCGTTCCAGTAGTTCACCCCGGTCCGGACGTCGGAGGCGAAGACGCCAAGGCCCATCTCGGCGGTCAGCTCGTCGTAGTGCCGGAGGAGCATCCCTTCGGTCTGGAGGCGCGAAGCCTCCCGCAGCACGCCGACGAGCGCGACGGCATTGTTCAGCCGGTCGGTCACGACGGTGCCGGAGCTTTCGATCACCGAGACCCGGCCGTCGGCGCGGAGGAGGCGGGCGGTGAAGTGGAAGCCCGACCGTTCGTCGACCGCGCGCTCGACATGGGCGCGCACCTCGGCACGGTCATCGGGGTGGACGTAGCCCATGGCAGTGTCGAGCGAGAGCGGGCCAGGCTCGGGCGCGAGCCCGTGCATGGCAAAGACCTCCTCGGACCATTCCACCTCGTTCTCCGGCAGTTGCAGCCGCCAGGTGCCGATCTGGCTGAAGCTGCGGAGGGTGAGGATGAGCGCGGTCTCGATGGGGTTCTCCAGCTTCGTGACCATCACCACCAGCCCGATCAGTTCGTCGCCGGAACTGAGGAGCGGGGAGATGGTCAGGAGGTTGCGGCGGGCGCCGGTGCCGAACTGGCGCGAGAGGAACCTGCGGTTCAGCAGCGCCTGCGAGCAGAGGTCGACCACCGGCGGGAAGCCCTCGGGCAGGTGGCACTGGGAGATGTGGCCCATCGACTGGCCGCGGGTCTTGAGCTGGAACTGCTCGATCGCCCGGCGCGAGGCGTGGCGGATCAGCAGGCCCTGGTCGAGCATCAGCATGGTGGTGGGCAGCCCGTCGACGATGCCGTTCAGCTCGGCCGTCGTGCGCTGGAGCTCGGTGGAGTTGACGATGAGCTCCTCGTTGACGGTGATCAGCTCTTCGTTGGTGCTCTGGAGTTCCTCGTTCGAGGTTTCCAGCTCCTCGTTGGTGCTCTGGAGTTCCTCGTTGGAGCTTTGCAGCTCCTCGTTCAGCGATTGCAGCTCCTCGTTGGAGGTCTGAAGCTGTTCCATCGTCACGTTGAGCGCCTCGCGGGTGCGGCTCAGCTCGGTCTCGATGTAGGTGAGATAGTCGCTGCGTTCCTCCTCGGAGGCCTCGGGCGTGGTGCGCATCTCGGTTTCGATCGCGAGCAGCACGTAGGGGACATCGTGGCCGGGCGGCTTCAGCGGGTAGGCCACCAGGCGGGCGTGGTTGAACTCGCGGCCCTCGATCTGGTGCCATTGGCCGGTGCGGGCCTTCATGTTCTTCAGGGCGACCAGCACGAGGGTGGTGCTTTCGTTCGCCAGGGGGGCCTTCAGCAGGCGCAGGGTGAAGCCCTTGAACATGGCGTCGGTGATCTGGCTGAAGGGGGCGAGATCGCCGTAGACCTTGAGCACCGAGCCCTCGCCGTTCACCAGAAGCGCATTCTCGGCGAAGGAGGCCACCAGAGCGTGGAAGTGGCCCCAATCCTCCATGTTGTCGGAGCCGGCGGGCTTGTGCCGCTCGAGCATACGGCGGCTGGCGCGCATGGAATGGGTGGAGCCGAAGCCGGCGATGTCGAACGGGGGCGTGCTGCGCTTGGTGTAGATTTTGGCGGAGGGCTCGAGCTGGACGAAGTGACTTTCCATCGCGCCGGCTGTCTCGGAGGTGCCGAGAAACAGCAGGCCGTCGGCGGAGAGCGCATACTGAACGCGCGACAGCACGCGATCCTGGAGATTGGTGTCGAAGTAGATCAGCACGTTGCGGATGCTGACCAGGTCGATCGACATGAAGGGGGCATCCTGGAAGATGTTGTGGCGGGTGAACATGACGCAGTTGCGCAGGCTCTGCTTCACCAGCAGGCGGTCCCCGGAGATGTCGAAATACGTCGCCAGGAGATCGGAGGGGATATCGTCGGCGGCGCTGCGCGGGTAGGCGCCGCGGCGGCCGACGGCCAGCGCGTGCTCGTCGATGTCGGTGGCGAAGATCTGCAGGCGCTCCTTGCCCAGCGCCTCCAGCCCGCCCATCGCGTCGGCGCAGAGCGTGGCGATGGAGTACGCCTCTTCACCGGTGGCGCAGCCGGCGACCCAGATGCGCATCTTGGCGCCGGGCTTTGCTGCCACGCGCTGGCGGATCACCTCGCCCAGCATCGAGAACTGCTCGCGGTCGCGGAAGAAGCGGGTGACGGAGATCAGGAGATCCTTGTAGAGCGCCTCCACCTCCTCCTGGCTGCGGCGGCAGAAGTCGACGTATTCGGCCTGGCTGGCGATGCCCTTGGCCACCATGCGGCGGTGGACCCGGCGGTTGATGGTGCTTTCCTTGTACTGGCGGAAGTCGACCATGGTGTGGGCCAGGAGGATCTGGAAGAGGTCGGCGTTCTTGGTGGCCTCCTCGCCCATGCGGCGCAGTTCGTCGAGGTCGCGCGGCTGGCTGAGGATCTGTTCGAGGTGCTTGCCGATCTGCTGGGGCGTGAGCACCAGGTCGATGCAGCCGGTGCGGGCGGCGTAGACCGGCATGGAGTCATATTTGGCCGAAGAGGGTTCCTGCGCGATGGTGATGCCGCCGGCCTCGCGGATCGCCTGCACGCCATAGCTGCCGTCGCTTCCGGTGCCGGAGAGCACGAGGGCCATGCAGCGCGCGCCGAGTGCCTCGGCGAGAGCCTTGAACAGCCGGTCGGCCGAGGGTTTGGGCGTGGCGGGGTGGCCGCTGGGGGCCAGCACCACCAGCCTGCCGTCCTCGAAACCCACGTCGCTGCCGGGCGGCGGAATGTAGATCGTATCAGCCCTGGGTTGCACCTGCCCGGTGATTTCCTTCACCTCCAGGCTGGTCTCGCGCGAGAGCAGCTTGACCAGCATGCTCTCGTGGCTGGGCGACATGTGCTGGGCGAGGACGAAGGCGCAACCGAGCCCTTTTGGCAGGTTCTGAAGGAAGAGCGACATGGCTTCCAACCCGCCGGCCGAGGCGGCGATGCCCATGACGATGGGCAACTCTTCTGTCGACATCACGTTCATCTCATCCAAGGCACCCTTGATCCACGGTCGGGCGGCTCTTCTCGCATTTTTCTATCATCGGTTGTGTTTCCACACCATGATTATCGGGTGATCGGGACAGGGATTTCGGCCTCCGCGACCCTGTGACGGAGCGCCGTCAATCGCCGGAGGCGGAGACCGGGCAGGCTGGTGCCATGGCTGTCGGTTGGGCGGAAAACAATGCCTCGAGGCCGCTGTTTCCGGCCACGAGGGCATCGAGCGTGATCTCGTCGAGCGCCGCGTAGAAGGCGGCGAGGGCCGCTTCGAGCGCCGGACGGAGGCGGCAGGACGGGGTGAGCGGACAGGTGTTGTCGGCCTTGCTGAAGCATTCGGCGAAGGGCAGCGCGGCCTCGAAGTGGCGAAAAACCTCGCCGACCCGGACCTGCTCGGGCAGCGCGGCGAGCTCAACGCCACCCGCCCGGCCGCGGGTGGCGCGGATGTAGCCCTGCCGGTGCAGCACAGGGACCACCTGCATCAGGTGGTTGACCGAAACATTGCAGGCCTCTGCGATATCGGCAGAGCGGTGCTGTCGCCCCGGATGGGCGGCGCAGAACATCAGCACGCGCATGGCAAGGTTGGTTCGGGTGGTGAGACGCATGACAACAGGTTTCCTGATACAACGAATGCACGTGTAGCGCGGCTTCTCGCCGCATCGAAATGACATGGATCAAGGGAAACCTGCGGGATTTCAGACCGTGCGGTGCTGTTGGAAAGTCTTAGCCGGGCGTGCCTAAGGTCGCCGGGTGCGCGCCCCGCCGGGGCGAGGGCCGCCACGGCCCGAGACATCTGCAACAGGAAAGACCCCGACACGATGAACGATCCCTTCAAGAACCGCTCGCCCAACCTGTCCGGTCCGGCGACCGACATCATTCCGATCACGCCTGCCGACGGCACGGACCTGCCCACGGTCTGCGTGGCGCTCTACATCGAGACCGGCGGCACGCTGGCGGTGGTGACGCAGGCGGGCGAGAGCCGCAGCATCACGCTGGGTGACCGGTCGATCCTGCCGGTGGGCGTGCGTCGGGTGGAGGCCACCGGCACCAGCGCGAGCGGCATTCACGGTTTCGTCGTGGGGTGAAGGGACGGCGCGGAGCCGGTCGGGACTGCCAACGCGACCGCGCTGGCCGCTGGGGCCGCGGCAGGGCCCGGGCCGCTCAATGCGGCTTCGGGGGGGCCTCATCTTCGGCGAGGCGCAGGGCCTCCTCGATATCCTCGGGGTCTTCGGACGGCACCGCGTAGGCCCCGGTGAGCCACTTGCCGAGATCGAGGTCGGCGCAGCGGCGGGAGCAGAAGGGGCGATACTTGGCGTCGGGTGCCTTGCTGCAGATCGGGCAGGTCACAGGGCCTCCTCGGGCAGGGTCAGGGAGAGCGGCAGGCGCTCGCGCTTTCTCTGCATCTCATACTGGCCCAGCGGCGTCCAGCCGGCGAGGACGGTCTCGATCGGGTCGGCGCGGAAGGCGGCCTTGAGGCTCTGCTCGAGCTGCTTGCGCTGGCCCTTGGGCATGGGGGCGAAATCAACCACGATGCGCCCGCCGAGGCCGCGCAGGCGCAGGGCGCGGGGCAGCGCCTTGGCGGCGGAGATGTTGGCCTTGAGCGCGGCGGCGGGAGACATGTCGCCGCCGGTGTTCACGTCCACGGCCACCAGGGCGCGCGTGGGCTCGACGTAGAGCGTGGCGTCGCCTGCTCGCTCGCGCGGGCCCTGGAGGGCGGCGATGGCATCGAGCACGCCGTGGCTCTCGAATCCGCCGGGCTCGGTGACCACCTCGGCGGGCTCCGTCCACTCGCGCCAGGCAGTGAGGTGCGGGCCATCGCCGGGGTGGATCTCGCCCGGCGTGCCCTCGGAGAGTGCGGCCTCTGCGGTGGCGATCATGGCGGTGATGTCCTCGGTGATCTCGGCCTCCTCGGCACCGAGGCAGGAGGAGCGGAGGATGAGGCCCCAGTCGCGGTCTTCCAGCGCCTCGAGCGCGGCGAGCTTCAGCCTGTCGCGCTCGTCTTCGTCGTGGATCGAGCGGGCGACGTTCACCCCCGGCGCATCGGGGGTGACGATCACGTAGCGGGACTTGAAGGTGAGGCTGCGGGTGACGGGCGGGGCCTTTTCGACCTCGGCGTAGCCGGTGACCTGCACCACCAGTGCCTCGCCGGGGGCGATGCCCTTGGCCTGGCGGAACCAGAAGCGCTGGCCGTCGGCGGCGAGAAAGATGCCCCCCTGCCCCTTTGCCTGTCGCTCCGCCTTCGCGCGCCAGATCGCGCCGGGGCGAACGGTGCCGGGCGCGTCGATCAGCAGGTCTTCGAGGCGGCCGTCGACCATGAGGGCAGCGGCCTCGCGGCCGGCGACGTGATCGAGGATGATCTGGCGGCCTTTCATCGGCTGGCTCCGTAGAGGGGATAGCCCGCGGCCACGAGGAGCTGCGCGGTTTCGGCGACAGGCAGGCCCATGACGGCGGAGTAGCTGCCGGAGATCCAGGGGATGAAGGCGCCCGCCGGGCCCTGGATGGCATAGGCGCCG
This sequence comes from uncultured Oceanicola sp., assembly GCA_964454145.1. Taxonomy (GTDB): domain Bacteria; phylum Pseudomonadota; class Alphaproteobacteria; order Rhodobacterales; family Rhodobacteraceae; genus Vannielia. The sequence continues at coordinate 7,353 of CAYVQK010000076.1, forward strand.
GCCTTGCCCTCCCAGTCGCCAGTTTCAAGGTAGGCGAAGAGCTCGGTCTCGGAGAGGCGCTTCATCTTCACCGAGGTCACCACATCGCGCTGCCAGAGCCCTGCCCCGGTGCGCACCGCGAGCGCAGTGATGACACGGTGGCGGCGGCCGGAGAGCGCGCGGAGGAACTCGCCCGCCTCGGCACGGCTTTCGGGCTTGCCGAGGATGCGGCGGCCGAGGGCGACGGTGGTATCTGCGGTGAGCACCAGCTCGCCTTCGCCGGGCGGCAGCGCCTCGGCCTTCTCGACGGCCATGCGGGTGCAGTAGGGGCGCGGAAGCTCCCCCTTTGCCGGCGTCTCGTCGATATCGGCGGCGCGGATTTCGTCGGGCGAAATGCCCAACTGGCCGAGCAGCTCGCGCCGTCGCGGGCTGCCGGACCCGAGGATGAGTCGCATCTTACCGGAAGCGGTAGTTGATGCGGCCCTTGGTCAGGTCGTAGGGCGTCATCTCCACCTGCACCTTGTCGCCGGTGAGGACGCGGATCCGGTTCTTGCGAAGTTTTCCTGCCGTGTGCGCGATGATTTCATGGCCGTTTTCCAGCTCGACCCTGAACGTCGCGTTAGGCAGGAGCTCCTTCACGACACCGGGAAATTCGAGCAGTTCTTCCTTGGCCATGGTCACTCCGTTGTTGCACGCCTGCCGCACTGTGGCAGACGCGGCACTAGATGCGCTCACATCCGCAACAAATCAAGCAGAAATACGGTTCCGCCATGGGGTTGTGACCTTTTTGATGGTCGCTTTCGCGTGAGGCGGGGTTCAGGCCTGGGTGGGCGGGCCGAAGCGCTGTTTCATCCGGGTGAGGAGCTGATCGCGCACCTGGCGGTAGACACCCATCTTGGCTTCGCGGGTTTCGCCGAGGCCCGACGGGTCCATGATCGGCCAGTATTCGACCTGGAGATGGAACACCCGGGTCATTTCCAAGGCCTGCCGCTGGGAGGCGGGGGAGAGAGCGACGATGAGGTCGAAGCCCGACAGGTCATCGCCCCATTGCTGCATCTCCTCGAAGCTGCGGGAGCGGTGGCGGTGCAGCTCAACCCCGATCTCCTCGCAGACGGCGATGGCGAAACCGTCGATGTCGAGGTCGTTGTAGACGCCGGCCGACTGCACGTAGGCATCGTGGCCGTAGAGCTTTTTCATAAGCCCTTCGGCCATCGGCGAGCGCACGGCGTTATGGTCGCAGCAGAACAGCACCGAGGAGGGAAAGCTCTGTTTTCCCAAGTCGCTAGCCCCCGAAATGCAGTACGCAGATGAGCGTGAAGAGGCGGCGGGCGGTGTCTGTATCGACCTCGGCCTTGCCCTCGAGCCGCTCCTGGAGCACCCGGGCGCCCTCGTTGTGGATGCCGCGGCGGGCCATGTCGATGGCCTCGATCTGGTGCGGCGGGAGCTTCTTGACCGCGTCGTAGTAGCTTTCGCAGATCTGCCAGTAGTCCTTCACCACCTGGCGGAAGGGCGAGAGGGAGAGGTGGAAGGCGCCGATCTCATTGCAGTTCTCGTCGGAGATGTCGAACACCAGCCGCCGCTCGCGGATACAGAGGTGCAGCCGGTAGGGGCCCGGGGGCATTTCGTAGCCGTCGCGGCCGGCGGGCTCGAAGCTGTTGCGTTCCAGCAGGTCGAAGATCGCCACCTTGCGCTCCTGCTCGATCTCCGGCGTGGGGGGCGGCAGGTTGGCGTCGTCGATCTCGATATGGCAGATGCGGCTCATGCGCTCGTCTCCGTGGCTGCCGAAAGCTAGCGTGCAGAAGCGGTTACTGCAATGCAGCGAAGATCCTAGCGGTTCAGCCTGTCGAGCCGGGCGCGGACGGAGAGGCCGTGGGCTTCGAGCGACTCAGACTTTGCCAGGGTCTCGGCGGCGGGGCCGATCGCGCGGAGAGCTTCGGGGGTCATCTTGGCGACGGTGGTGCGCTTGAGGAAATCCATGACCGACAGGCCGGAGGAGAAGCGGGCGGAACGGGCGGTGGGCAGCACGTGGTTGGGGCCCCCGATGTAGTCGCCGATGGCCTCGGGCGTCCACTGGCCAAGGAAGATGGCGCCGGCGTGGTGGGTCTTCTCTGCAAGGGCCTCGGGGTCGGCGACGCAGAGCTCGAGGTGCTCGGGGGCGATGCGATTGGAGAGCGTTGCGGCCTCGTCAAGCGAGCGCACGGTGATGACAGCGCCGTTGTCGCGCCAGCTGGCGCCGGCGATCTCGCGGCGTTCGAGGGTTTCGAGCCGGGTGTCGATGGCCTTCGCCACCGCCTGCCCGAAGGCCGCATCGGTGGTGATGAGGATGGACTGGGCGGAAGCGTCGTGCTCGGCCTGGGAGAGCAGGTCGAGGGCAAGGAAGTCGGGGTCGTTCTCGGCGTCGGCGATGACGAGGATCTCGGAGGGGCCGGCGATCATGTCGATGCCGACCTTGCCGAAGACGCGGCGCTTGGCGGCGGCGACGAAGGCGTTGCCGGGGCCGGTGATCTTGTCCACCGGATCAATGGTTTGGGTGCCGTAGGCCAGGGCCGCCACGGCCTGCGCCCCGCCGATGCGGTAGACGGTCTTCACCCCGGCGAGGCGGGCGGCGTAGAGGACGAGGGGGTTGGCTTCGCCGCCGGGGGTGGGGCAGGCGATGACGAGGCGGGGGACGCCGGCGACCTGGGCGGGGATGGCGTTCATCAGGACGGAGCTGGGATAGCTGGCGAGGCCGCCGGGGACGTAGAGGCCGGCCGCGGAGACAGGGCCCCAGCGCCAGCCGAGGGTGGCGCCGTCGGGGTCGGTCCAGAGGGCATCCTCGGGCATCTGGCGGACGTGGTAGGCGCGGATGCGGTCGGCGGCAAGCTCCAGCGCGGAGGCCTCTTCGGGGGGCACCCGGGCGCAGTAGGCGTCGATCTCGGCCTCGGAAAAGGCAATGGTTTCAGGGGTTAGCGTAAGCCGGTCGAACCGCTCGGTGAGTTCGATGACGGCGGCGTCACCGCGCGCGCGGACGTCGGAGATGATGCTCGCCACGGCCTCGTCGACATCGGGCGCATCCTCGCGCTTGGCACTCAGCAGCGCCTGGAAGCGGGCTTCGAAATCGGGCTCGGTGGTGCTCAGAAAGACGGGCATGGGCTCTCCTTTGGCGCCTCTTACCCGGCGGGGGCGGCGCTCTCAAGCGCGTCGAGACGGCGCAGCATGTGGAGTTCGTCGAGGTAACACCCGTTAACCCACAGCGCGCGGGGGCTGCGGCCCACTTCCTCGAAGCCCTCGCGGAGGTAGAAGGCGCGGGCGCGGGGGGCGGCTTCGGAGACGTGCAGCTCGAGCTGGGCGAGGCCGTCGGCCTGCGCGGCCTCGAGCGCGGCGGCGAGCAGCGCTTTGGCGGCGCCGGTTCCGCGATGGGCGGGGGTGACGTAGACGCTCATGAGCCAGCCGCGGTGCCCGACCTTCTCGCCCTCTTCGGGCACGTAGGTGAGGATTCCGATGAGCTCATCCCCGGCAAAGGCGCCGAAATTCACGTTGTATTGCAGCCGGTTGGCCTGCTCCAGCATCGGCACGGCGGCGGCCTCCTCGCGGGAGGTGCCGAAGGCCTCGGGGCAGCTCTCCAGCGCCTCCAGCCGCAGCGCGCGGTAGGCCTCGGCCTCGTCGGGCACCAGCCTGCGCACGGTGATGCTCACTCCTCCGGGTGCTCCGGGGCGTGGCGGGAGGGGGCGATGTAGGGGCGGGTCACGTCTTTCAGCACCAGGTCGAGGCATTCGACGGAGAGACGGATCGCGCCGTCGCCCGCGAGCGTGAGGGTGAGCGTGCCGGTGCCGTCCTCGGCCTCTTCCCAGGCGAGGGAGAGGAGGGAGAGGATGGTTTCGAGGTCGGTTCGGTCGATGCCGAGGGTCGAGACCTTCATCACGTCGCCGATGCGCAGGACCGATTGCACCCGCTCGTAGGGACGCCCGCGGGCCTCGGCGCGGGCCTTGTCTTCCCAGCGGAAGCGGTTGAGCAACAAGGCAAATTCGCGGCTGGCCTTGTCGTACTTCATCTCGGTGATGGGGAAGACGGCGTCCTGCACCAGGGCCGAGACGATGGGGACGGAGCCGCCTTCCATCGCGGCGAGGTAGATCGGGCGGTCTGCCCCGTCTTCGAACTTGGCGTCTTCAGCCACGATGAGCCTCCCGGGCCTGCTGCACAGGTATTTTTCGCATCACCCGAAAGACATAGGGGTTTCGGCCATGGCTCACAAGCGGCGCCTGCCCCACCGTCCCGGCGGGTTAACGGGCGGGGGTTTGGCAGGACAGGTTAACGAGCCACACCCCATGCACAGTTGATGCACAACTGATGCACAACCCATGCATACGCGAATAACGCGCAGAACTTGGAGGTTAAGCCATCGTTCTGTGCACTTCCGCAGGGCGTGGGGGCTGGTCAGGGGTGCCCTTTCCACGGCGGCGCATGGGCTCTTCGAGCCAGCGGTAGCTGAGGGTGGCGAGGGCCAGCGAGAGGGCGAAGGTGGCGGTGAACGCGGCCAGCGGTGGCAGGGCATCGCGCAGGAGGACGGCGATGGGGTAGTGCCAGAGGTAGAGCCCGTAGCTGCGCTGGCCGAGCCAGACCATCGGCTCCGCCCCGAGCAGGCGGCCGAGCGGCCCCGTCTGGCCGGCGCGGAGGGAGAGCAGGAGCAGGACGGTGGCGAGCTCTGTCACCCCGATCCAGAGGGCGAGCGCGCCGTAGCTGCGGAACTCCGCCGCCCCGAGCAGCGCGACGAGGGTGAGCAGCGCCACGGCAAGCGCCAGACGCGGACGGCGCAGGGTGATCTGCTGCAGGGTGGCGAGCAGACCGCCGAGGAAGAGGCCGGAGCTGTGGGCGAAGGGGCTGTAGAAGCCTTCGTGCCAGGAGGCCGCCCCGGCGAGCTGGAGACGGTAGGCGGTGACGGCGAGAAAGCCCGCGAGCAGCGCGACCTGAAGCCGCCGGACGGAGCGCAGCGCCAGCGCCAGAAGCCCGAGCAGGACGTAGAACTGCATCTCGGCTGCCAGTGACCAGGTGTGCACCGAGAAGCTCTGGTAGCCGAGCCAGGCTTTGTCGGTGTTGCCGAGAAACAGAGCCCCGTGCAGGGCGGCGACGGCGCGGGGGTTTCCGGCAAGCCACATCGCGAGGGCGATGGCGCCGGAGACGGTGATGAGCAGCGGCCAGAGGCGCCAGAGCCTGCGGGAGAGGAAGAGGCGGAAACCGCCGGGAGAGAAGCCCTCGAGCTGACGCAGGATCAGAGAGGTGGTGAGGTAGCCCGAGAGGACGAAGAAGAGGTCGACCCCGAGGAAGCCGCCGCCGAATCCCGGTAACTCGGCGTGGAAGGCGAGTACGGCGATGGCGGCGAGTGCCCTCAGCCCGTCCAGTTCGCGCAGATATGTCATGTGCCCTCGCACCTAGCCCGCCCCTGCCCTAGCAGGCCAGTGGGGCGGTCGGGTGGCGGGCGCGGGGCCGGGATGTGGCGGTCAGTCGCCCTCGTGCAGGCGTTCGATGTCGGCGCCGACGGAGGAGAGCTTGCGGACGACGTGCTCGTAGCCGCGGTCGAGGTGGTAGACGCGGCTGACCACGGTTTCGCCCTCCGCCGCCAGACCGGCGAGGATGAGGGAAACGGAGGCGCGGAGGTCGGTTGCCATCACCGGGGCGCCCTTGAGCTTGTCGACGCCGGTGACGGTGGCGTGGCCGCCGTGGACGTCGATCCGTGCGCCCATGCGCATCAGCTCGGGGGCGTGCATGAAGCGGTTCTCGAAGATCTTCTCCTCGAGCACCGAGGTGCCCTCGGCGGTGCACATCAGGGCCATCATCTGGGCCTGGAGGTCTGTGGGGAAGCCGGGGAAGGGCTCGGTGACGACATCGACGGCGCGGACGCGGCCGTTCTTGCGCTTCACCTTCAGGCCCCGGTTGGTTTGCGTGACCTCGATCTCGGCCTCCTCGAGCTTGTCGGCGAAGGCGCCGACCAGCTCGCGGTTGCCGCCCAGAAGCTCCACCTCGCCGCCGGCGATGGCGGGGGCCAGCATGTAGGTGCCGAGCTCGATGCGGTCGGTGACGACGGGGTGGGTGGCGCCGTTGAGGCGGTCGACCCCCTGCACGGTGATGGTGCCGGTTTCGGCCCCCTCGACCTGCGCGCCCATCTTGTTGAGGCACTTGGCGAGGTCGACGATCTCGGGCTCGCGGGCGGCGTTCTTCAGCACGGTCGTGCCCTTGGCGAGCACGGCGGCCAGGAGGGCGTTTTCGGTGGCGCCGACGGAGACGATGGGAAACTCGAACTCGGCGCCCTTGAGGCGGCCTCCGGGGGCCCTGGCGTGAACGTAGCCGTCCTTCAGCTCGAGCTCGGCGCCCATGGCCTCCAGCGCCTTCAGGTGCAGATCGACGGGACGGGCGCCGATGGCGCAGCCGCCGGGCAGCGAGACGATGGCGTGACCGTCGCGGGCGAGCATGGGGCCCAGCACGAGGATCGAGGCGCGCATCTTGCGGACGATGTCGTAATCGGCCTTGTGGTTGTTCAGGTCGTGCGAGGACATGGCCAGCACCTGGCCATCCTGCAGCGAGGTGACCTCGCAGCCGAGCGAGCGGAGCAGCTCGGTCATGGTGCGGATGTCGGAGAGGCGCGGCGCGTTGGTCAGCGTCAGCGGCTCCTCGGAGAGCAGCGTGGCCGGCATCAGGGTGAGACAGGCGTTCTTCGCGCCGGAAATCGGAATTTCCCCGGAAAGGGCGCCGTTGCCCCGCACCACGATTCTATCCATTGTCGCCCTCTTTGCCGCTCGTGTCTTTTGTCGTTGTTCCGGCGCGCGCCTCGGATCGGGCCCTGGCCTGCGCCTTGCGGCGGGCCATGTTGGCCTTGAGCGCCTGCTTCAGCCGCTCCTCGCGCGACTCCGCCGGTTTGTCGCCTTTGTTCATGGGTGAGCTTTAGGGGAAGGGGGGGCTCTCGTCCATCCCTGCCCTTGGGACGGCGGGCGGATCGGCCACCTCAGGCCGCGACCCAGGCGCGGGCGTTCTCCATGATGGTGCGGCCGGTGGCGGAGAGCCTGCCGTGGGCCTCGACGGTGGAGAGGCCGGCGGCGAAGTTGCGACGGTCGGCGGCGGCGGCCTCGCGGGCGGCCTCGACCTCTTCGGGGGTCAGCAGGCCCGAGGCGGCGAGCCCCTCCATCGCCCAGGCCATGCGGGCGGAGACGAAGGTGGCGTGGTAGATGCCGTCCATCGGGCGCGGGTCGACCCGGAGCGGCGAGGTGTAGGTTTCCTCGCCCGGATTGAGGGTCAGCGGCTCGTCGATGGTGAGGCCGAAGAGCAGGGAATGGGCGCTTTCATGGGCCAGCACCTCGGCGACGGCGAGGCGGGTGGTGTGGAAGGTGGGGTTGAGCAGCAGGAGGCCCCAGAACTGGTAGTGGGAGGCGCCGTCGAACTGCATCTTCGCGCCTTCGGGCGCCACGGCGCAGACGACGTGGTGGACGATGGAGGTGATCTCGGCGTGGAGCGCGGGAAGGCCCGCGCGCAGCAGGTCGAGCCCGGCGGCGAGGCGGGTGGAGAAGGCCTCGGCGGTCTCGGCGGAGACGGGGGCGAAGTTGGCGGCCTCCTCGCCCATCTGCCGGTCCATCAGGTCGTCGATCTCCCCTGCCCCGCCGCGCGGCGAGATGCGCAATGGGGCGCGGCCGGCGCGGACATCGGCGAGCAGGGCCTCGGCCTCGGCGGCGAGCCCCTCCTCGGTGCCCCGGAGCAGGGCGGTGCCGATGAGGAAGTAGCGGGCGAAGGCCTCGGGGCCGACGCGGGCAGTGCCGAGCAGGCGGCTGGCTTCAGTGAGGGTGGCGGCAGCAGGGTGGCCGGCTTCGGCGCAGGCCGTGGCGATGTGGGCGAGGCTTGCGGCGAGTTCGCGGTGCATCCGCGCATCGACATACCCCGCCCGAGCGGTGTCGGGCGGGAAGGCCAGCAGGTCTTGTGGGATCATGGGATCGGGTTCAGGCCCCGGCGGAGGGCGGCGGTACCTTGCTGCCCATCTTCAGGCTCATCGGGCCGGTCACCTTGCCGCCCATCTTCAGGCCGACAGCGCCGCCACCCTTGTCGCCCATCTTCAGGCCGCCCGAGGCTTCGCCCTCGAGCCGGAAGCCCAGCATCTTCTTCTCGTCAAGCTTGATCGTCATGAAACGTCCTTTCGAAACCGTCGTGGCCCGATTAACCTTCAGGGCCAATGCCCTGTCAAGAAGCCGGTTCTGCTGCCCGAATGAAACGCCTGCCCCGCCTCGTCCTCTACGCCACCCAGCGGCGGCTGAACACGTTTCGGGAGATCAGGGCGAAGGCCGTGAAGGCCGGGTTCAGGCTGAAGCTGGTGGGCTACGAGCAGGCGGCGCGGGCGTGGCGGCTGCCGGCGGGCAGCGCGATCTTCACCGATTTCGAACGCATGTCACCGCCCTGGCTGG
>CAYVQK010000077.1:0-15737 GCA_964454145.1 uncultured Oceanicola sp.
GAAGGACGGCGCCGGCGCGACCGTCTACAAGGGCCGCCTGGTGGATATCGCATCGATCAAGCAGGCCGAGGTGATCGTGAAGCAGAGCGAGCTGATATCTGGCTAAGATACTGATATTACTTCACAAAACTGAACTACGTCAGGCGAGCGGCACCACCACCTCGGTGAGCAACTCGCCCGGCGCGGTGTCGAGCGGCGAGTTCAGATACCGCTCGAAGGGCGGCTCGTCCGCCGGCGCCCGCCCGACCTTCGCCAGCCCCTCGCCATAGATGTAGCCCCAGGCCTCGGGCAACCCGCTGTAGGGCCCCTTGTGCAGCACCACCGCCACCGTGCAGGGCGGCACCTCCACCGGGTCCAGCCCCTCCGGCCCCTCCACTCCCTCGGGCAAGATCACCCCGGCGTGCGAGCGCAGCTTCTCCACCGGCACCGCCGAGGGGTCGTCCCAGTACCAGGCCACCAGATGCCCGAGCCGCCCCTTCAGCCCGGCCGCGAGGCAGCGCCCGATCAACGCATCGAAGGCCTTGCCGATCTGCTGGTAGGCCCCCTCATGCGCCAGCGCCACGCCGCGAAACCCGGGCTCCTCACGTATCTCGACCTCGTACATCGGATAGTCTCCTTCCTGTTCAGGCATCAACAACGCAGGCGCCGACCGCCGCCTGCGGGTGACAGATGGCGCCTCGCCAAAGGCGGCCCGGTAGGCGCGGGCAAAGCTCTGGCCGTTGGGGTAGCCGCATTGCCCGGCCACCTCCGCCAGCGGCAGCGGCGTATGCGCCAGCGCCACCGCCGCCCGGTTCAGCCGCATCCGCCGCACCGTGCCCGCCACCGTCTCGCCGGCCATCCGCGCATAGATGCGATGAAAGTGAAACCGCGACAGGGCCGCCACATCTGCGAGCGCATCGAGGCTCAGGTCGCCCTCCAGGTTGGTCTGGATGTGGCTGACAACCCTGTCGATCCGCTTCTGGTAATCCATTCACCCGCCTCGCCTTTTCGCCCTGAGCCCTAACATGCCCCGGCCTGACAAATCTTGCTTTGTTGCAAGCCCCGCGCCGCTGCGCCATATGAAGGGGGCAGCCACTCTGCGAGGATAGATGACCAACTACCTGGAATTCGAGAAGCCGCTTGCCGAGATCGAGGGCAAGGCGGAGGAGCTCCGCGCCCTGGCGCGGTCGAACCCGGAAATGAAGGTGGAAGACGAGGCGCGCGGGCTCGATGCCAAGGCCGCCACGCTCCTCTCCGACCTCTACGGAGACCTCTCCGCCTGGCGCAAGTGCCAGGTCGCGCGCCACCCCGACAGGCCGCACTGCAAGGATTACATCGAGGCGCTCTTCACCGAGTACACGCCGCTCGCCGGTGACAGGAACTTCGCCGACGACCACGCCGTGATGGGTGGCATGGCCCGGCTCGAGGGCCGCCCGGTGGTGGTGATCGGCCACGAGAAGGGCCACGACACCAAGACCCGGATCGAGCGCAACTTCGGCATGGCGCGGCCCGAGGGCTACCGCAAGGCGATCCGCCTGATGGACCTCGCAGACCGCTTCGACCTGCCCGTGGTGACGCTGGTCGACACCCCCGGCGCCTACCCCGGCAAGGGCGCCGAAGAGCGCGGCCAGTCCGAGGCCATCGCCCGCTCGACCGAGAAATGCCTCAACCTGAGCGTTCCGATGATCTCCGTGGTGATCGGCGAGGGCGGCTCCGGCGGCGCCGTGGCCTTCGCCTCCGCCAACCGCCTGGCGATGCTGGAACATTCGATCTACTCGGTGATCTCCCCCGAGGGCTGCGCCTCGATCCTCTGGAAGGACGCCGAGAAGATGCGCGAGGCCGCCGAGGCCCTGCGCCTCACCGCCCAGGATCTCCAGCAGCTCGGCATCTGCGACCACATCATCAAGGAACCCCTCGGCGGCGCCCAGCGCCACCGCGTTGAGACGATCAAGCGCGTGGGATCCGCGGTGCAGACCCTGCTGAAGGATCTCGAGGGCAAGTCCGGCAAGCAGCTCCGCAAGGACCGCCGCGAGAAGTTCCTGAAGATGGGGAGCAAGGGGCTGGCTGCCTGATGGTGGGTTTCACCCGCCCTGCAGACAGCAGGTAGGGTGGGTGCCAATCCACCTCTCTCACCACATCCGCGGCTTGGCATACTCCGCATAACCGTCGTCGTAGCTCTCCGCGTCGAACGCCGGATCACCCGCACGGATCATCTCGCCCGCCGTCGGCAGCCCGGCGCTCTCGTCCTCGCCGCGCCAGAGCCCCGAGCGCATGATTGCCTTCGCGCACTGGAAGTAGACCTCGCCCGCAGTCACCACGACCACCGAGCGCGGCTGCTTTCCGTCCCGCTCGAAACGGGCCAGCAACGCCGGCTCGACCGCAAGCACCGCAGTGCCGTTCACCCGCACCACGTTGCCCGAGCCGGGTACCATGAACATCAGGCTCACCCGCCCGTCCCGGAGGATATTCCGCAACGAGTCCACCCGGTTGTTGCCGCGCCAGTCCGGCAGCAGCAGCGTCGCCTCGTCCTGCACCGCCACCACCGGGCCATCGTCGCCCCGCGGCGAGCCGTCGGTGCCCTCCGGGCCCACGGTGCTCAGCACGCAGAACCGCGCCGCCTCGATCCAGCGACGATAGACCGGGGTGATCCGGGTCGCCACCTTGTCCAGCGAAGCCTTCACCGGCGCGCCGTAGATCGCCTCGAGCGCTGCGATATCCTCGATCAGCTTCATCCCTTCCTCCCCGCCGCCCGCGCGGCCGGCGCGTCGAAGCCTGCTTCCAGCATCAGCCTGTCGGAGTGCGTCTCGACCTCGCTCTGCAACCTCGCGGCAAACTCCTGCGGCGTCAGCCCCGGCGGGATCGGCTCCAGAAACTCCAGCACCGCCAGGCCCGGCTTGCGATAGATGCCCCTGCGCGGCCAGAACACGCCCACGTTGGTCGCCGCCGGCACGCAGGTCTGCCCCAGCTCGCGGTAGAGCACCGCGCTGCCCACCTTGTAGGGCATGTCCGCGCCCGGCGCGACGCGGGTGCCCTGCGGATATATGATCAGCTGCCCCGGCCGCTGCGCCCCGCTCGCCACATCGGCCATCATCTTCTGGATCGCCTGCGCCCGCTTGCCGCGGTCCACCGGCACGCAGCCGATGCGCAGCGCGTATTGCCCGAGGATCGGGGTGAACATCAGCTCGCGCTTCATGATGAATTTCGGGCGCGGCAGCACCGAGCAGAGCAGGATGATGTCGAGGAAAGACTGGTGCTTGGAGGCCACCAGCACCTCGCCGGTGGGTACCTCGCCGCGCACCTCCGACTTCAGCCCCACCATCCAGCGGGCCGAAAAACGGACCCAGCGGCAGTAGGTGTGCACCCCGGCGAAGGCCCCGCGCCGGTCGAACAGCATCCAGGGGGTGAAGACCGCCGCCAGCACCGCCATCGCCAGGTACATCTGCCCGACGAAGAGCAGCGAGCGGACCCAGTGTATCGCATGGCTCATGTGATCTGCCTCAGGCTGCGGAAGGCGGCGGCGCGTGTCGCCAGGAAGGCCGTTGCGGCGGCGAGGAGCGGCACCAGAAGCGGCAGCGCCCAGCCCGCTCCGCTGAAGCCGAGGCCGGTGAGAAAGCCCCCGGCGGTTTCGGCCCGCGGCAGCAGCGCGATCGCCAGCATCGCCAGCGAAGTGCCCACCGCCGCGCCCAGGAGCGCCCGCTGGGTGAACCTCCGCACGAAGGCGCGGGCGATGTAGACATCGCGCGCGCCCACCAGCCGCAGGGTGGCGATGACGCGGGCATTCGCGGCCAGCGCCGAGCCGGCAGCCAGGGTGATCATCGCGGCCATCGAGGCGGCGATGAGCCCAAGCGCCACCCAGCCCAGCAGCCGCAGCCGCGAGGCAGCGCGGATCAGCGGCTCACGCCAGCGCGTGTGGTCATCGTAGACGGCGCCGGGCACCTCGCCCGCCAGCCGGGCCTTCAGCCCCTCCACGTCGAGCCCCTCGCCCTCGACCACCTCGATCAGAACCGGGATCGGCAGGCTCTCCAGCGGCAGGTCCGCGCCCAGCCAGGGCGCCAGCAGCGCCTGCTGCTCGTCGTCGCCGAGCTGGCGCGCCGAGGTGATGCCGGGCGTGCTCTCCAGCACCTCCAGCGCCTTCGCGGCCTGGGCGGCGCGCTGGTCGGCCGGGGCCGAGATGCGCAGCGTGGCCGAGCGGGCCAGTTCGTCGCTCCAGCGGTCGGCCACCCGACCGGTGGCGAGCGAAAGGGCCAGGGCAAAGACGGCGAGAAAGGCCATCGCGCCGGCGGTGAAGAGCGTGAGATTGGCGGTGAAACCAGTGGGCGGCACCACCCGGTCGGCCTGCCCGTCGCCCTGGAGCAGCGCAAGGGCCCGCCCCGCCGCGCTCTTCACCCGGCCCAGCATGTCGCGCGCGCCGCTCACAGGTCCGCCCCCGCGAGCTGGAGCCGCCGCTTCGAGATCCGCAGCACCCGCGCCGCCACCTTGCTCTTGGCCACGCGGATCAGGTTGAGGTCATGGGTGGCGATCACGATGGTCTTTCCCATCTTGTTCAACTCGACGAGGAGCTGCAGCAGACGCTGCCCCATATCCCAGTCGACGTTTCCGGTGGGCTCGTCGGCGAGGATGATGTCGGGCGACATCACCACCGCCCGCGCCAGCGCCGCCCGCTGCCGCTCGCCGCCCGAGAGCGAGGGCGGCAGGGCCTCGGCATGGCCCTCGAGCCCGACCCAGCGCAACAGCTCGCCGATGTTCTCGCGCTCCGCCTCCACGTTGCGGCCCGCCACCGTGAGCGGCAGGGCGATGTTCTCGGCCAGCGGCAGGTGGTCGAGAAACTGGCAATCCTGGTGCACCACTCCGATCCGCCGCCGGGCGCGCGCCACCTCGTCCCGGCTGAAGCCCGTCGCGGGCTTCTCGAACAGCTGCACCCGGCCCGAGGTCGGCGCCAGTTCGAGGTAGCACAGCTTGAGGAATGTGGTCTTGCCCGCGCCCGAAGGCCCGGTCAGAAAATGGAACGATCCCGGCGCCAGCCGAAGCGAGATGTCACTCAGCAATTCGCCCCCGCCGTAGCTGTAGGCCACATTCTCGAGTTCGATCACTCTCCACCCCCGCTCGTCCTGCGGCTCCTTTTGCCGCAGCGGGGGGACACATGCAATTGCCGCGCCCGGGACACGGGCGCAATTTCTTTGCTTCCGGGGGTTTGAGTGTTAGCTTGCATGTCAAATAACAGGGGCACACAACCGAAACAGGTTGAATCGAGGGGGCGTCTATGCGGCTGGTATGCCCGAATTGCGGTGCGCAATACGACGTGGATGATGCTGTCATCCCCGAGGCCGGCCGCGATGTGCAATGTTCCAACTGCGGCCACGGATGGTTCCAGCAGCCCGATGGCGCCCGCGAGCGGCACAGCGCGGCGGCCCGCATGGCAGCCCAGCCCGGCCCGCAGCGCGAAACCACGAAGATCTCCACCGAAGGCCTGGCACCGGCCGAGAGCGATGACGGCGCGGCCCCCGCGCCCGAGCGGCCGGCCCGCAAGGCGCTGGATGCCGCGGTGATGGACGTGCTCCGCGAGGAGGCCGAACGCGAGAAGGCCGCCCGCGCCGCCGAGGCCCCGCCAAAGCCCGAGCCCGCTCCCGCCGAGACGACCCGGATCGCCGAGCAGCCCGTGGCCGAACCGGAGCCCGCCCCCGCCCCCGCGCCGGATGAACGCGAGGTGGCCGCCGCGACCCACCAGGCCCGGATGCGCGGCGAGCATCCCGCCGTGGCCGTCGCCGCCCTCTCCGGCCGCGCGGCGCATCGCAGCGAGATGCTGCCCGACATCGAGCAGATCAACTCCACCCTCCGCGCCAGCGCCGACCCGAGCCGCGCCGCGGAAGAGGCAGGCGCTGCCGAGGTGGCCGAAAAGGAACGGCAGAAGCGCGGGTTCCGCACCGGCTTCGGACTTGTCGCCGTCATCGCGCTCTCCGCGACGCTGCTCTACACCCAGGGGCCGCGCATCGCCGAGGCGGTGCCCGGCCTCGCGGGCCCGATCACCAGCTACGTCGCCGCCGTGAACGACGGCCGCCGCTGGCTCGACAACACCCTGCGTGGTGTCGGCGGAGAGTGACTCCCGCCTCGTTTTCTCGGTAAGAGCTCTTGCGCCGAAGATCGGCTGAATAGGGCCGCTCCGCCGGATTCCGTCACATGGTGAGACGCTTCAGAACCGTTCGAGCAGCCGCTTGAGGTACTCCAGTTCCACATCAGGCCGGCCCTGCTCGGAAGAGCGGCGGCGGATCTCGTCGAGCAGGTCGCGGGCGCGGCGATAGACGTCATCGCCCTGCAGCATGTGCTCCTCGGTGCCCAGCGGGCCTGTCGAGCCCCGGTCGCGGCCCAGCGGATCGCGGCGGCCGTTCGGATCGGCCTGCCCCACGTTCTCGCCCTGCCCGCCCTGCTGCTGGCGGCGCTCCTCGGCCATCGCCTCGCCCAGCGAGCGCATGCCCTCGCGGAGCCGCTCGATGGCCTGTGACTGGTTGTCGATCGCATCCGCAAGGTCACCCTGGCGCAGGCTTTCCTCGGCCCGGTCCATCGCCCGGCCCGCCTCGTCGAGCGAGCGGCGGGCGGCGTCGCCCTGCTCGGTGCCCGCGCCCGGAAGCTGGCCGCGCTGGCGCTCCAGCTCGCGGCGCAGCTCGTTCTGACGCTGCGCCAGGCTGCGGGCGTCTGGCTCGCCCTGCCCGGGCTGCTGCCCCTGCTGGCCCTGGCCCTGCCCCTGCTGCTGGCCCTGCTGACCTTGCTGCCCCTGTTGCCCTTGCTGACCCTGCTGGCCGTTCGGGTTGAACTGCTCCTGCAGGTCGCGGAAGGCCTCGTCGCTCAGGCCCTGCTGGTCGCGCAGCGTTTCCGCCAGACCTTCCATGGCCTGCTCGCCGGGGCTCTGCTGCCCCTGCCCGCCCTGGCCCTGGGTGACCTGCATGTTCTGCATCATCTCCATGAGCTGGTTCAGCAGTTCCTGCGCCTCGGCGGTGCGGCCCTGCTCCATCAGCTCCTGCAGCTTGTCGAGCATGTCCTGCAGGTCCTGCTGGCTCAGCTCCATCATCTCGCCCTGCTGGCCCTGCTGCTGCTGCTGGTTCGGATCCTGCTGCTGGGCGAGCTGGCGCATGTATTCCTGCATCGCCTGCCGAAGCTCGTCCATCAGCTGGGCGATCTCCTCGTCCGAGGCGCCGTTGCGGATCGCCTCGTTCAGCCGCTCCTGCGCCTGCCGCAGCCGCTCCAGCGCGTTCGACAGGGTGCCTTCCTCGATCCGCACCGCGATTTCCCACAGCGCCTCGGCCAGCTCGTCGCGGGTGGCCTCGCTGAGGCTCTCGCCCTCGGCCTCGAGACGCCGCAGAACCGTGCGCACCTGCAGGTAGTTGCGCGGCTGGTCCAGCGCCGAACTGGGCTTCCAGGTGATCGTCCGCAGGATCTGCGCGGTGCGCTTGCCGTTCTCGCGGGTCCAGAGCAGGTCGCGCCGCATCTCGATCAGCGCCGCCGCCGCCGGGTCGAAGAAGCGCCGCCCGGGCAACACCATTGCCTTTGCCTCGCTCCGGCCCTGCTGGCCGTTCGCGTCCTCGACGGTCATCTGCATCACCACCGGCAGGTTGGCCCAGGGGTGCTTGCTCATGTCGTCGATCAGGGTCTCCTCGAAGGAGGCCCGGTCGCCGGAAATCGTCATCGGGAGGTCGAGCGTAACCGGCTCGCGCGGCTCTGGCTCGGTGGCGAGGCCATAGCGGCGGTCCAGCGCGCCCTCGTCCAGCGTGATCCGGGCCGAGCCCGCCACCACGCCGTAGTCATCTTCGGCACGGAACCGCTGCTGCAGCTCGCCCATCGCCGATTTCTCGATCTCGCCCAACACCTCGACCCTCGGCGCGGTGTCGGGAGAAATCAGCACCGTCCAGGCCCGACCGCCCGAGCCGTCGATCTCGATCTGCCCCGAGCCGTTCACGGCAAAGCTGCGCACACCATCGTCCACCGCCGGCTCCGGCGCGGTCTCGTCGACCACGGGCGCTGCGGCCTCGTCCACCGGCGCCTCGGGCTGTGTGCCGGATACGGTTTCGCGCACCGAAAGCGCGCCCACCTCGCCATAGAGCCGGATCGTGACCTCCGAGCCCTCGGGCACGGTGAACTCCGCCTGCGCGATGTCGTTGAGATAGAGCGAGGGCTTGCCGGTATAAGCCGGCGGCTCGATCCAACCCTCCCAGCTCGGCCCGGCCGCCAGCGCGGCGCCGGGGCCGGCGCCCGCCGCATCGTCGAGCGAGGTGATCCGCCAGAGCGAGCCGAAGAGCAGCGCCGTCACCAGCGCGCCCAGCGCGGCGTAGCGCAGGGCATAGGGGTCACGGTCGGCAAGCCGCAGATCGGGCCGCACCGCCTTGGCGCTCTCGATCCGCGCGGCCATGCGCTCGACATGGGCGTTCCACACCGCTTCCGAGCCGAAATCGCCTGCGCCGATCGCCTGCTTGTCGGACAGCGCCCGGATCGGGCGGCCGGGCAGCGTGGCGTCGAGCCGCGCCACCACTTCCTTGCCCGAGGGCCGGTGGTAGGCACGGAAGCCGAGGCCGATGGCTACGATGACGGCGATGATCCAGAGCCCGCCGACGATCCACACGCCTTCAGGCGGCAGCAGGTCATGCGCGCCGAAGGCCAGCGCGGCGCCCAGGGCGAACACGAGGGTCCAGACCGGCCAGAAGCTCCGCGTCAGCCGCTCGGCGATCATCCCCGCCCGCGTAAGCTGGAGGGGTCGCATCAGGCGCTTCAGGGCGCGGGAGCGGGCGGCATTCGGGTCCATGACCCTCCAATGCGGTCAGGATGATTCACATGGTGTGGCCAGCATGGCCTACACCCATGACGGAACCTTATCGCGCGCAATCATTTCGTCAAAGGTCGGTCTCTCCCGAATGACGGCAAAGTTATCTTCGCTCACCAGAACCTCAGGAATGAGCGGCCGCGAGTTGTATTCGCTCGACATGACGGCACCATATGCACCGGCGGAGCGGAACCCGACGAGGTCGCCCGCCTTCAGAGGCGGCAGCATCCGCTTGCGGGCAAAGGTATCGCCCGACTCGCAGACCGGGCCGACCACGTCGAAGGGCCGCTGCTCGACGCCCGGCACCGGCTCGATGACCGGCACGATATCGTGGTGGGAGCCATACATCGCCGGTCGGGCCAGGTCGTTCATCGCCGCGTCGAGGATCAGGAAGTCGGTGCCGTCGCCGTCCTTCTCGTAGATCACGCTCGACACCAGCATGCCCGCATTGCCCGAAATCAGCCGCCCCGGCTCGATCTCCACCTCCACGCCGAGCCCCTCGGTGACGCGCTTGATCATCGCGCCGTATTCGATCGGCAGTGGCGGCGCGGAATTGCTCCGCTCATAGGGGATGCCGAGCCCGCCGCCAAAATCGAGCCGCTCGATGAGATGGCCTTCCGCGCGCAGCGCATGGGTCAGGTCCACCACCTTCAGGAAGGCCGCCTCGAAAGGCGCCAGGTCGGTGAGCTGCGAGCCGATGTGCACGTCGATCCCTACCACCCGGATGCCCGGCAGCGCGGCGGCGCGGGCATATGCTTCCTTCGCCCGGCTGATCGGAATGCCGAACTTGTCGCCCTTCTTGCCGGTCGAGATCTTCTCGTGCGTCTTCGCGTCCACATCCGGGTTCACCCGGATCGTCACCGGCGCCTCCGCCCCCATCGCGCAGGCCACCTCGCTCAGAGCCTCCATCTCCGGCTCGCTCTCGATGTTGAACTGCCGGATTCCGCTCTCCAGCGCCGTCGCCATCTCGGCCCGAGTCTTGCCCACGCCGGAGAACACGATCCGTTCGCCCGGGATGCCCGCCGCGATCGCCCGCGCATATTCACCGCCCGACACCACGTCCATCCCCGCGCCGAGCTTGCCCAGCAGCGTCAGCACCGCCTGGTTGGCGAGCGACTTCATGGCAAAGCAGATGCAATGTGGTACGCCCTCGAGCGCCTCCTCGAAAAGCCTGTAATGCCGCGTCAGCGTGGCCGTGGAATAGACGTAGAAAGGCGTGCCCACCTCCGCCGCGATCGTCGGGATCGGAACATCCTCGGCATGCAGCACGCCGCCACGGTAGAGAAAATGGTCCATCAGGCCCTCGCTTGCGTTCCGCGCGTTCCTACTGCCCTCGGCGACGCAGATCAATCGGTCAGCAGGCCCGCCGCCCGAAGCTCTTCGCGCGACGGATGCCAAAGGCGCTCCGGCGGGGTCGCATAGGCCTTCTCGATGAAATCCGCGTCAATCCCGCGCCGCGCCAGGAAGGCCCTGTCCTTCGCCTCCTCCTCCGCCGCATCCACGTGCCGCACCGCGCCATAGCTCGAGCTCTCGCCCAGCACGTAGCGATGAAAGCCCAGCGCGCCCTCCCGTCCCATCGTCCGCTCCGCCCCGGCCGCATACACCAGCGTGCAGGCCGAAAAGCACCGCGCTTCCGCATGGGTCGCCAGCCCCGCCTCCTCCACCAGCCGCGCCAGCCCCCGCGCGGCGAAGATGTTGCCGCCCGCGCTGTGGAGGTCCACCGCCACCACGCCGCCCTCCGCGAGCCGCGCCTCCAGAGCCTGAAACTGCGCCAGCGTGATCTCTCCCTCGATCCGCACCCGCCCCGCCGCCTCGGGCAGGGCTGCCACCGCGCGGGCCTCCGGCACCATGTCCGAGGTGATCGTGCGCACCGGCGTCTGCCGCGCCACCAGCGTCGTGCCCACCGCCAGCAGCACCGCCCCGGCCCCGGCATAGCAGGCGAAGCCCGCCACGAAGCCCCCGCCCTCGCGCAATGCCCGGTCGGCGGTGCGGAACGCGCCCACCACCGCCCAGACCGCCAGGGGCGCATCGAGCAGCGCCAGCCAGATCACCGGCAAGTCCGCCAGCGCCCGGTTCACCGCCCAGAGCAGCAGCGCCGTCACCGCCACGGGCCCCGCCAGCGCCAGCCAGACCGGCAGCGCCCCGCACCAATGCTGCTTGAGAAATCCGGCCACCCGCATGCGGCAAGCCTAACCGCCTGCGCGGCGACACGACAGGCTCAGTCGGTGATCCGCGTCACCGTGCGGATGTTGCCATCCTCGTCCTTCGCCACGCCCATCTGCACCTTGCCGTGGAAATGGATGCCCGGCGGATAGGGCGGCTCGTTGGTGCTGGCCGCGCAGCCGGCCAGCAGGGCCAGCGCCGCACCCAGAAGCACCAGCTCAGAACGCAAGCGTGCGGTCATCTTCATCGGCTCCGATCAGAATGTAGGGCTGCTTGTCCGTCGCCCGCTGAATGAGCTGGGTCTCCCCGTCGCTCGACCCGGCAACCCCGGCCTGCACCTTGGTGGGCAGTTCCACGCCCACCTTGAGCCCACCGCCGCCGCAGCCGGCCAGCGCCAGAAGCGCCAGGATGGGCAGCGCGCGGCTCACCCGTTGCCCCCGGTGATGCCCACCTGCACCTTGCCGCTCACCGTCACCCCCGGCCCGACGGGCGGCTCGGGCTCGCCGTCCACGCCGCAGGCGGCGAGCGTGAGCAGGAGGGCGAGGGCGGCAAGCGGTTTCATCCGAGACGGTCCTTCCAGCGGGCGATCTGCGCACGCACATTCGCGGGCGCTGTTCCGCCGTAGGATGTGCGCGATGCCACCGAGTTGTCCACCGACAATACGGTGAAGACGTCTGCGGTGATCTCCGGCTTCACCTGCTGCATCTCCTCCAGTGTCAGCTCTTGCAGGTCGCGCCCGGTCTTCTCCGCCAGCGCCACGAGGCTGCCCGTCACATGATGCG
The DNA here is from genome assembly GCA_964454145.1 of uncultured Oceanicola sp. Classification (GTDB taxonomy): domain Bacteria; phylum Pseudomonadota; class Alphaproteobacteria; order Rhodobacterales; family Rhodobacteraceae; genus Vannielia. The sequence goes on from CAYVQK010000077.1 coordinate 11,728, forward strand.
CATCGCGGAATGGCAGGCCAAGCACCCGCACGCACCAGTCGGCGAGGTCCGTCGCGGTCGAGAAGCCGGTGCCCGCCGCGGCGGCCAGCTTCTCGCGGTTGGGCTGCATCGTCTCGACCATTCCGGCCATGGCCGCGAGCGACAGCATGAGCGTGTCGGCCGCGTCGAACACCCCCTCCTTGTCCTCCTGCATGTCCTTCGAATAGGTCAGCGGCAGCCCCTTCATCACCGTCAGCAGCCCGAGGTTGGCACCAAGGATGCGCCCGATCTTGCCGCGGATCAGCTCGGCCGCATCGGGGTTCTTCTTCTGCGGCATGATCGAGCTGCCCGTGCTCCACGTGTCGCTCATCGTCACAAACCGGAACTGTGCCGAAGACCAGATCACCAGCTCTTCCGCGAGCCGCGACAGGTGCATCGCGCAGATGCTCGCGGCGCCGAGAAACTCCAACGCAAAATCCCGGTCGGCCACCGCGTCGAGGCTGTTCGCCATCGGTCGATCAAAGCCCAGCGCCGCCGCCGTCGCCTCCCGGTCGATCGGAAAGCTCGTCCCCGCCAGCGCCGCCGCCCCCAGCGGCGACTCGTTCATCCGCGCCCGTGCATCCTCGAACCGCGACACGTCGCGTCCCAGCATCTCGACGTAGGCGAGCATGTGGTGGCCCCAGGTCACCGGCTGCGCCACCTGCAAATGCGTGTACCCCGGCATCACCCAGTCCGCGCCCCGCTCCGCCTGGCTCAGAAGGGCCGCCTGCACCGCGCGGATCGCCGGCACCGCCGCATCGCACTGGTCGCGCACCCAGAGGCGGAAGTCCGTCGCCACCTGGTCGTTCCGGCTCCGCCCGGTGTGCAGCCGCTTCCCCGGCTCCCCGATCAGCTCCACCAGCCGCGCCTCGACGTTCATGTGAATGTCTTCCAGCGCGGTCGAAAACTGAAACGTGCCGCCTTCGATCTCTGACAACACCGTGAGCAGCCCTTCCCGGATCGCCTCGGCATCGCTACTGGAGATGATGCCGGCCTCGGCCAGCATGGCGGCATGGGCGCGGCTGCCCGCGATATCCTGCGCAGCCATCCGCTGGTCGAACCCGATCGAGGCATTGATCGCCTCCATGATCGCGTCCACACCGGCGGAGAAACGCCCGCCCCACATGGCATTGGCGGCTTTGTTCGTGGTCTCTGTCATCTTGGGGCCTGAAGGAGTTGGAAATGAGAAGTCTGATTGCCGCGGTTCTGTACACGGCGCTGGCTGTCACTGCAAACACGGGCGCCGCCTTCGCAGGCGACGTCGCCGCGCTCGAAGCCCTGCGCGACGGCTCGATGAAGAAGCTCGCCATCCACGCCGAACCCCGCGAGGTGCCCGCCGAGGCCTTCGACGGCCCCGATGGCCCCGTCACCCTGGCCGACTTCAAGGGCGAGGTCGTGGTGCTCAACTTCTGGGCCACCTGGTGTGCCCCCTGCCGCAAGGAGATGCCCGCGCTGGCTGAGCTCGGCGCGGCCTTCGAAGGCAAGGGCGCCCGCGTGCTTGCCGTGGCCACCGGCTCGAACCCCGAGGGCGCCGTCACCCGCTTCCTCACCGAGATCGGCCAGCCCGACATGCCGGTCTACCGCGACCCGCGCCAGAAACTCGCCCGCAACATGGGCGTGCTCGGTCTGCCCGTCACCGTGATCCTCGACGCCGACGGCCGCGAGGTCGCCCGCCTCACCGGCGAGGCCGAATGGAACAGCGACAGCGCCCGCGCCATCATCGCTGCCCTCGCCGACTGACACGCACGCTGTCCATTTTCTTGCTGCAAATACTCGATCCCGCCCTCACCCGAGGGCGGCACAGGCGTCATGGCGCGGGCAGCTCACCACATGGTCGTTCACCATCCCCACAGCCTGCATGAAGGCATAGACGATCGTCGGCCCGACAAAGCGGAACCCCTGCTTCTTCAGATCCTTCGAGATCGCCTCCGACACCGCGGTCGAGGCCGGCACCTCCTTCATCGAGGCCCGGCGCGTCTGCACCGGCCTGCCGTCGACATAACCCCAGAGGTAGTCCGAGAACCCCTCCCGCGCCTCGATCTCCATCCAGCCCCGCGCGTTGCCGATGGCCGCCTCGATCTTGCCCCGGTGCCGCACGATGCCCGGATCGGCAAGGCAGCGCGCCACCTCCGCCTCGCCCCACCCGGCGATGCGCTCGGGCACGAAACCCTCGAAGGCCGCGCGGAAATTGTCGCGCTTCTTCAGGATGGTGATCCAGCTCAGCCCGGCCTGGAAGCCGTCGAGCATGAGCTTCTCGTAGAGCGCCCGCCCGTCGTATTCCGGCACGCCCCATTCCTCGTCGTGGTAGTCGAGGTAGATCTGCTCGGGCCCCGCCCAACCGCATCGCTCACCCATCGTGCCCTCTCGGTAAAATTAGAACAAAATGAGAATATTCAGCATTTCTTAGCGAAACAAGCTGCATTCTGCCGCCACCTGACAGAACGGAGCATGCAATGGCCGGTGCAGAACCACGGCGGCACATCTTCCAGGCCAATGACAGCTCGCCGCTCGGCGCCGCGGTGCGCGAGCGCGATGCGGATATCGTCGCCATGGTCCGCGCCGCGCTCGACCGCCGCGATGTTCTGCTCGCCTACCAGCCCGTCGTCAGCGCCCGCGACACGCGCCGCACCGCCTTCTACGAAGGCCTCATCCGCGTGCTCGACGATACCGGCCGGGTGATTCCCGCAGCCGAGTTCATCGGCGCCTGCGAAACCAACGAGATCGGCCGCATCATCGACTGTCTCGCCCTCGAGATGGGGCTCACCGCCCTGCACCGGGCCCCTGCGCTGCGGCTCGCCATCAACATGTCGGCCCGCTCCATCGGCTATCCCCGCTGGATGCAGACGCTGGAGCGCGGCCTTGCCATGGCCCCCACCCTCGCCGAGCGGCTGATCATCGAGATCACAGAGGCCTCCGCCATGATCATGCCCGACATCACATCGGTCTTCATGCTCGACCTGCAAACCCGCGGCATCGCCTTCGCGCTCGACGATTTCGGCGCCGGCTACACCGCCTTTCGCCACTTCAAGGATTTCTTCTTCGACATCCTCAAGATCGACGGGCAGTTCGTGAAGGGCATCGCCCGTGACCCCGACAACCGGGTGATCGTGGAGGCGATGGTCTCCATCGCGCGGCACTTCGACATGTTCACCGTGGCCGAGTTCGTCGAAACCGCCGAGGACGCCGCCACGCTCACCGAGCTCGGGGTCGACTGCCTGCAAGGCTACCACTTCGGCGCCCCTACCACCTCGCCGGGCTGGAAGGAGTTTCCCCAGAGCATGCGCCGCACGGGTTGAAGGCTGCGCACCCCCCTGCCTGCCACCCATAGGGTGCACATTCATGGCGCACCTCCCACCCACCGCCAACGGTCTCTGCATCGCAGCATAATGCCGCACCGCAGCAACCCTGCCCTTGCGTCGCCCGCGCCAACTCTCTACCCATGGCTGTGATCCGGGCGGGGTGGAGTCGGGTCGAAGAACGGCGCGATTTCAGACACCTCGCCCACGCCATCGGGAAAGGATGTCTCATGACCAACGTCGTTATCGCCTCCGCCGCGCGGACCCCTGTGGGCTCCTTCCTCGGCGCCTTCGCAAACACCCCCGCCCATGACCTCGGCAAGGCCGTGCTCGAGGCCATCGTCGCCCGCGCCGGCATCGACAAGTCGGAAGTCTCCGAAACCATCCTCGGCCAGGTGCTGACCGCCGGCCAGGGCCAGAACCCGGCCCGCCAGGCCCACATCAACGCCGGCCTGCCCACCGAATCCGCCGCCTGGGGCATCAACCAGGTCTGCGGCTCGGGCCTGCGCGCGGTGGCGCTCGGCGCCCAGCACATCCAGCTCGGCGATGCCTCCATCGTCGCCGCCGGCGGCCAGGAGAACATGTCGATGTCGCCCCATTGCGCCACCCTGCGCCAGGGCCAGAAGATGGGCGACATGCAGTACATCGACACCATGATCCGCGACGGCCTCTGGGATGCCTTCAACGGCTACCACA
>CAYVQK010000078.1:0-15725 GCA_964454145.1 uncultured Oceanicola sp.
CTTTTTCAGCTCGGTCGCCTCGGGGCTGATCTTGCGGGCGAAGAGGAAATCCTGGCTCAGGAGCAGGTCGTAGTGATCGTTGTAGAAGGTCACCGGCATGCCGTAGTCGGTGAACAGCAGGAAGGTGAGGGTGCGGCAGCGGATCTCGTTCTCGGGCACGAGGTGGCGCACGAGGGTCTGGAAGAAGGTTTCGTCGGGGATCCAGGTGGTGCGGAAGAAGCGCATCACGTCGCGGCGGGTCCGGGTGAATTCGAGCACCCATTCCACCGTGCGGCGGCGCAGGCACCACCATTGCGAGCCGATCATCATCTGCAGGTCGGCGGGCACGGCGCGGGTGAGGCCGAGACCGCGCTGCAACTCGAGGCTCTTGTAGAAAAGCCACTTGTGGTTCCGTTCGTTGAGGAAATGCCGGTAGATCAGCCGCTCCTCCTTCATCCCGGTCTTGATCCAGTCGGAGTTGAAGTAATCGAAGCTCTCGATGTAATCGGCATCCTCGCGGTCGAGGAAGGCGTGGGCATATTCGGCGGACTTGATCGCCTGGCAATCGCCCGAGAGCATGTAGAAATGGGTGGCGCGGGGGAAGGCCTCCACCGCCGACTCGACGGCGTTCAGCGTGGCCTGCACCAGGCTCCACTCGCCCCAGCCGCACTTGACGCGCCTGCGGGCGAAAGAGACGTTGGGATTGCCGTCGAGCGCCTCGCGGATGCGGGCGTAATGCTCGGGCTTCGCCCGGGCGTCGAAGTGAATCGCCATGCAGTCGCCGACCGCCGTCAGGCTGCGGGCCTGGGCGATGATTGCATCAGGATCCTTGTGACACAGGAGGATGTAGGCGATCTTGGCCAAGGTGGAAACTTTCAACCTATAAGAGCGGTCACTGTTTACGGTTAGTAGCGTAAGCAAACATTGAAAAGACAGGGTTTCCTTGTAAGTTTCCGCGAAACTGGTGCCGGAAGAGCAACTTGGCACCGAATGCATTTCTGGAGGCAGCAGACTATGGGCTTTCCCGGCACCTGGATGACCGAGAGCGAAAGCGTTGTGTATCGGGTGGTGCCAAAATGCGCCTGTTCGACCATCGGGCAGATCATGTTCTACTCCGACCACGGCAGGTTCTACGACGGCGACATCCACGACTCGACCTCCGGCCTGCACAAGTGGGCGCAGGAGGAGAGCCAGCCGCTGATCGAGGCCAATGTGACGGCGCATCAGAGCTATGCCTTCACCTGCGTGCGCAACCCCTACACCCGCATCCTGTCGAGCTTCTTCGACAAGATCTGCGGCATCCAGCGCAACGGGAAACGCTACCGGGGCAAGCTGGTGCCGATGCTGATCCAGCGTTACGGGATCGAGGTGGGCGACCCGGAGAGCGGCTTCGAGTTCGACCAGATCAAGAGCTTCCGCCGGTTTCTGCTGTTTGCCCGCGACACCATCCGGTGGCGCCGCCCGATGGACCCGGACATTCACTGGAGCGCGATGTCGGGGCATATCAGCACCTTCATCGTGAACGGCGGCACCTATGACAACATCTTCTGGACCGAGAAGTTCAACGAGGGGATGCAGTCGGTGCTGGACGCGATCGAGGTGCCGGTGGCGGTGAAGCTCGACGAGATCCCGCGGTTCAACGAGAGCGAGGGGCACGGGCCGAAGCGGGCACATCCGGTGGAGGACTACTTCGACGACCTGTCAATGCATCTGGTCTATGAGATCTACAAGCGGGATTTCCAGTTGTTCCGCTATGACTTCGAGAACCCGGCGAACAAGATGCCTCTCGGGGAGATCGACCTCGAGGAAGTTCACGCGAAGCTGGGGGATTAGGGTGGTGGGTTTCACGCACCCTACAGCGGCGGCAAGCGCGGCACGTTACTGCCCGAGGTAGCCCAGCGCGGCGCGGGTAAGGCGGGCGGCGAGATCTTCGAAATCGTCCTCGCCATCCAGAAGCGCGGCATGGGAGACGCCCATCGACATGGCGGAGAGGTCGCGCACTGCCTGTCGGGGACGGGCGACGCCGCGGGTTTGCAGGAGCTGCACGAAGCGGGCCGATAGGGTGGCCTTCAGCGTGGCAAGATCGGCGTCGAGCGTCATGTCCTGTTCGAGGGTTTCCAGCCGCCGCGCGAGTTCGGGGTCGCGGGCGTGGTGCTTCACCCCGGCTTTCATGATCGCCGAGACCAGCTCGGGCATCGGGGCGGCGCAGAGGGCCGGGTTGTCGAGGACCGTCGAGAAATCCGCGATCATCCCGGCCTTCATCTCGCGCACCAGCTCGGCGAGGATCGCCTCCTTCGAGGGAAAGTACTGGTAGAGCGAGCCGATGGAGACCCCTGCCCTTTCGGCCACGTGATTGGTGGTCAGGCCCTTCGGCCCCTCTGCCCGCAAAATGTGAGCAGCGGCTTCGAGAACGGCGTTCCAGGTGGCCAGGGACCGGGCCTGCGTCGGTTTTTTGCGTGGAATTGCAGGGGCGTTCATCGCGCGGCTCCAATGCGAGTTGGCAATGTGAGTTATTACTCACATCCTAGAGGCAGTTCACGTATTTGCAAGAGGAGTGGTCTCATGGGCAAGGGTTTCGAGTTCGATGGGGCGACGGTGCTGATCACCGGGGCGACACGGGGCATCGGGCGGGCGGCGGCGGAACAGATGCTGGCGCGGGGCGCGACGGTGCTGACGGTGGCCCGCAGCGAGGCGGCGCTGGCTGAGCTGAAGGCGCTGGACCCGGAGCGGGTGCACGTGCTGGCGGCAGACCTCGCCTCGCCGGGCATGGCGCTGGCGGTGGCGCGCTGGGTGGCCGCCGAGCACCCCGCGTGCTGCGGGCTCATCAACAATGCGGCGATCATGACCCACACCCGGCTGACCGCCCCCGCAGATCGGGCCGCGCCCGGGGAAGACCCGCGCCAGGCAGAGATCGCCCGCGAGGTGGCGGTGAACCTGACCGCGCCGCTGACCCTGACGGCCCATATGCTGCCGCTCCTTCTGCGAAAGCCACGCGCGATGGTGGCCAGTGTGACCTCCGGCCTTGCGATCGCCCCTCTGCCCGAGGCGGTGACCTATTGCGCGACCAAGGCGGGCATGGCCTCGGCCACGCGGGGGCTGCGGAGCCTGATGCGGATCGAGGGCCGCGAGATGCAGCTCTCGGAAGTGGTCATGGCGCTTGTGGACACGGGCCTTTCGGCCCCGGCGAAGCGCAAGATGGCGCCGGAAGAGGCCGCGCGGCAGATGCTCGACGGGCTCGCGGCAGGACGGCGGCGGGTGTTCGTCGGGCCGACGGGGGTTCTCTCGGCGATCGACCGGGTTTGGCCTGCGATGGCGGACCGGATCATTGCGGGGAAGGTGCGTGGTGGCGAGGGTGGAGGGTACAGGGCCGGGATTAGCAGGGTGTGAGAGGGCAGTTCGGCGGATATTTCATCGACCTGTCAGTGGCTTGATTGAGTTTGGTCGGAGGTGACCCTCGCCGTCGGGCGGCGTGCGGTGGTGCAAGGATTGGACGAGTTTCGGCGTTAACGTCGAAAAGTGCAGATGCACAAGTGATGCACAGCCGATGCACAAGTGATGCACAACCCATGCATACGGAATTTGCAGGCGCCGGGTTAATTGACGGGGCGTGCGGTCGGGTGGGGTGGGGGCCGGGCTGAAGCCCGGCCTACGGGAGGCCTAGAGGAGGCCGGCCTTGTGGAAGACCTCGCGGAGGGGGCGTTTGGGGCGGGGGCCGATGTGGCGGATGACTTCCGCCGCGGCGCAGACGCCCATGCGGCCGCACATCTCGAGCGACTGGCCGGTGGCGAGGCCGTAGAGGAAGCCGGCTGCGAACTGGTCGCCGGCGCCGGTGGCATCGACGGGGGTGACGCGCTCCACCGGCACTTCGACGCGCTCGTCGTCGCGGATCAGGATGACGGAGTTGCCGGAGCGGGTGCAGACCACGATGGGGCAGATCGCGGCGGCCTCGTCGAGCGCGGTCTCGAGGCTCTCGGTCTGGTAGAGCGATTTCCACTCGGCCTCGTTGCCGATGGTGTAATCCATGTCGTTCTCGATCAGCTCGCGGAAGCTGTCGCGGTGGCGGTCGACGCAGAACGGGTCCGACAGGGTGATGCCGGCCTTGCCGCCGGCGTGGTGGCAGGCGTTGGCGGCGGCCATGAAGGCGCGTTTGCCCTTGTCCTTGTCGAAGAGGTAGCCCTCGAGGAAGAGGTAGCGGGTGTTCTCCATCACCGAAACGTCCACGTCGTCCTCGCCGAACTCTGCGCCGCAGCCGAGGTAGGTGTTCATCGAGCGCTCGCCGTCGGGGGAGACGAAGATCATCGAGCGGGAGGTGGGCGGCTGGCTCGCGTCATCGACCGGCGGGTTGGGGAAGGTGGTGCCTTCGAGCTCCATGTTCTCGGCGTAGAAGCGGCCGAGCGCGTCGTTCTTGACCCGGCCGACGAAGGCGGTGGCGAGGCCCAGCGTGCCGAGGCCCGCCAGCGTGTTGGCGACCGAGCCGCCGGGGGTTTGCACCCGATCCTTCATCGCGGCGTAGAGCACCTCGGCGCGCTTGCGCTCGACGAGCTGCATGATGCCCTTCTCGATGCCCATGTTCTCGAGGAAGCTGTCATCGCCGTGGGAGATCACGTCGACGATGGCGTTGCCGATGCCGACGACATCATACTGGGTGGTCAAAGGGTCTTCTCCTCGTAAAGGCAGATGTCGCGGATGAGGCAGGTGGCGCACATCGGCTTGCGGGCCTTGCAGGTGTAGCGGCCGTGCAGGATGAGCCAGTGGTGGGCGTGCTGCTGGTATTCGGCCGGCACGCGGTCTTCGATGGCGCGTTCGACGGCGTCCACGTCCTTGCCGGGGGCGATGCCGGTGCGGTTGCCGACGCGGAAGATGTGGGTGTCGACGGCCTGGGCCGGGTGGTGGAACCACATGTTGAGCACCACGTTCGCGGTTTTCCGGCCGACACCGGGCAGCGAGGTGAGGGCGGCACGGGAGCTGGGCACCACGCCGTGGTAGTCATCGACGAGAATCCGCGAGAGCTTCATCACGTTCTTCGCCTTCTGGCGAAAGAGGCCGATGGTCTTGATGTGCTCGATCAGGCCCTCCTCGCCGAGGTCGAGCATCTTCTGCGGCGTGTCGGCAATCTTGAAGAGCGCGCGGGTGGCCTTGTTCACGCCCGCGTCGGTGGCCTGGGCCGAGAGGGCGACGGCGACCACGAGGGTGAAGGCGTTGACGTGCTCAAGCTCGCCCTTCGGCTCGGGCTCTTGCGCCTGGAAGCGGGCGAAGCACTCGGCGATCTGGTGGTATGTCATGGCGGCGGCTGGCATCGGAGGAGGTATGACCTGCGGGCGGGGATTGGGCAAGCAGGTTGGGGGGGCGAAGGCGCCGTGCAAGGTGCGGCGCCTGGACGGTCAAAGCGCAGGTTTCGGGTCGTGCTGGGCGGGAGGGGCTACTATCTCTATCCTCGAAGGAGACAGGCCATGAACGCCCCCGTGAGACAGATGGAAGAGAGCTATCATTACCAGGTGATGCGCCGCGCGCTCGACGTGATCGACGGGGCGGAGGGCAACCTGACGCTGGAGGCGCTGGCCACCGAGATGCGGATGTCACAGGCGCATTTCCAGCGGCTGTTCAGCCAGTGGGTCGGGGTGAGCCCGAAGCGGTATCAGCAATACCTGACGCTGGGCCATGCCAAGGCGCTGCTGCGCGAGCGGTTCACCACGCTGGAGGCGGCGGACAGCGTCGGCCTCAGCGGCTCGGGGCGGTTGCACGACCTCTTCCTGCGGTGGGAGGCGATGAGCCCGGGCGACTATGCCAAGGGCGGCGAGGGGCTGGAGATCCGCTGGGGCTGGTTCGAGAGCCCCTTCGGGCCGGCGCTGGTGATGGGCACAGAGAAGGGCATCTGCGGCATCGCGCTGGCGGCCGAGATGGGGCCCGAGGCGGCGATGGACGACCTGACGCGCCGCTGGCCGCGCGCCGCCTTCGTGGAAGACCCGATGGCGCTCAGGCCCTGGGTGCTGAGTGCCTTCGGCGCGGAGGGCCGGGTGGAGGAGACGCCGCTGTTCCTCATCGGGGCGCCGTTCCAGATCAAGGTGTGGGAGGCGCTGATGCAGGTGCCCTCGGGCCATGTGACGACTTACTCCGAGATCGCCAGGGCGGTGGGCAACCCGCGCGCGGTGCGGGCGGTGGGCACGGCGGTGGGGCGCAACCCGGTGAGCTTTCTCATCCCCTGCCACCGGGCGATGCGGAAATCGGGCGGGCTGGGCGGCTATCACTGGGGGATGCCGGTGAAGCGCGCGATCCTGGCCTGGGAAGCGGCGCGCAGCGAGAGCCGGGCGGCGGGCTGATCGCCGCCGTGCCTCACGGCCTGTGACAGCCCTCACGGGCCATTGAAACATTCCGCCCCGGCAAGGGGCGGTTTTTCGCTCAACACGGGCGGATCACGCGGTTTCGAGTTGGCTATGTCACATTTTAAATGGAACGAAGCGGCCAAGAGGGCGTTAAGGCCCCAACGTCCATGGGGACCAACACGAGAATACAAGGACTTTAGCAAGATGATCCGCAACACACTCATCATTTCGGCCGCAGCCGCTACGTTCCTCGCAGGGTGCGAGGGCGTCGGCCCGAAGACCCAGACCGGTGCGCTGACCGGCGCCGCCGTGGGCGCGCTGGCCGGTGTGGCGCTTGGCGACGACGAGGAAAGCCGCCGCCGCGGTGCCGTGCTCGGCGCCGCCGTGGGTGCCGGCGTGGGTGGTGCCATCGGCGCCAACCTCGACAAGCAGGCCCGCGAGCTGGACCAGAACCTCGATGGCCGCATCAAGGTGGTGAACACCGGCGACCGCCTGATCGTGACCATGCCGCAAGACATCCTCTTTGCCACCGACAGCACCGCGCTTTCGGCCGTGCTGCAGGATGACCTCTACACCTTGGCCCGCAGCCTGAACGACTACCCGAACACCACCGTGCAGGTCGTCGGGCACACCGACAGCGACGGCGCGGCCTCCTACAACCAGGACCTCTCCGAGCGCCGTGCGCTCGCCGTGCGGAGCGTGCTGGTGAACGGCGGCGTCTCCTCGGGCCGGATCCAGGCGATCGGGCGCGGCGAGAGCCAGCCGGTGGCGACCAACCAGACCGCCGCGGGCAAGGCCGCGAACCGGCGCGTCGAGATCATCATCATTCCGAACACCTGATCGGATGACGGTTTGACCAGTTCGGATCGGGGCTCGTCCCTGCCCCGTTCCGTCTTTGCCCCCGCCCTGCCTGTGGCGGGGGCACCTTGCCCCCTCCCCCCGGAACGTGGTCAAATCTGTTGACCAATTCCGGGGGGCTTTTTTCATGCCGTTCCAGCCTGTCGATGCCGCCCGCCTCAGCGAGGCGGTTGTGGAGCAGATCGAGCTTCTGATCCTGCGGGGCATCCTGCGGCCGGGAGAGCGGCTGCCGGCCGAGCGGGTGCTGGCGGAGCGGATGGGGGTTTCGCGCCCCTCGCTGCGCGAGGCGCTGGCGGCGTTGCAGGGCAAGGGGCTGCTGGAGGCGCGGGCGGGCGCGGGGGTGTTCGTGGCCGAGGGGCTGCGCTCGGTCTTTCCGCCGGCGCTGGTGCGGCTCTTTGCCGGGCACCGGGAGGCGGTGGTGGATTACATAGGGTTCCGCCGCGACCTGGAGGGCCAGGCCGCCGAGCGCGCCGCCGTGCATGGCACCGAGGGCGACCACGAGGGGATCGCCCGCGCGCTTCAGGCCATGGAGGCGGCGCATGGGCGGAAGGTTTCGGCCGCCGAGGAGGCGGAGCTGGATGCGGGCTTTCACATGGCGATCCTGGAGGCGGCGCACAACGTGGTGCTGCTGCACATGATGCGGGCGATGTTCGAATTGCTGCGCGAGGGGGTCTTCTACAACCGGCAGATCATGTTCCGGCACCAGCCGACGCGGGAGATGCTGCTGGAGCAGCACCGGGCGATCGCGGCGGCGATCCTCGCGCGCGACCCGCGCGCGGCGCGGGCGGCGGTGGAGGCGCATATGGACTTCGTGGAGACCGCGCTGGCCGAGCAGGTGAAGGCCGAGGGGCACGAGGCCGTGGCCCGGCAGCGGCTCGAGCGGGCGGGGCAGAGGTAGGTTGCCTTGCACCGGCGGGACAAGTCCCGCCCTACGCGAACTTCTGGTGCCAGGTGGGGAGCGTGTCGTCGGGGGCGGGGGTGGCTGCGTGGACGCCGCGGGCGATGGCGCGGGCGAGGCAGGTGGCGGCGGCGTGACCGATGCGGAAGGGGTCGAGCAGCGGGTCGGAGAGCGGTTTCGCCCCGGTGGCGGCGGCGAAGACGAGATCGCCGTCGAAGGGGGTGTGGGAGGGCACAAGCGCGCGGGCCATGCCGTCATGGGCGGCGACGGCCATGCGCTGGCATTGGGCCGGGTCGAGCGCGGCATCGGTGGCGACGATGGCGATGGTGGTGGCCTCGCCGGCCTGCTTGTCGGGCGAGGGCTCGAAGCCCGGATCGGTGCGCTCGGGCCCGCCGAGACCACCGAACTCGCCCTCCATCTCCCAGGCCCCGGCCCAGAAGCGCGGGCCGCCCCGCTCCACCGCGGAGCCGAGGGCGTTGACACCGACCAGCGCCCCCACCGTGATGCCGCTCTCCAGCACCAGCGAGGCGGAACCGAGCCCGCCCTTCAGCCCCGAGGTGGTGGCCCCGGTGCCGCAGCCGACGGTGCCCAGGCCGAAGCCCGTTCCGGCGGCCTCCAGCGCCATGCGGCCCAGCGCCTTGTAGGGGTTTTCGGCCCAGTCCTTGTCACCGCCGTTCAGCAGGTCGAAGAGGATGGCGCCGGGGACGATGGGGACGCGGACGGGCCCCACCTGGAAGCCCCTGCCCTGCGCGCGCAGACCATCGGCCACGCCCGAGGCGGCATCGAGGCCGAAGGCGGATCCGCCGGAGAGCACCAGCGCATCGACCTCGCGCACCAGCTTGTCGGGGGCGAGCAGGTCTGTCTCGCGGGTGCCGGGCGCGCCGCCCATGACGTGGACGGCGGCGACGAAGGGCGCCTCGCCGAGGAGCACGGTGACGCCGGTCTTGATCCGGGCGTTGGCGGCATGGCCGACCTTGAGCCCGGCGACATCGGTGATCAGGTTGCGTGGTCCCGGCTGCATGGCGCGTCTCTCATCTGCCTCGTCACCGTTCAAGCGGAGTTGCCGTGCCGGCGCAAGGGCCGCGCGTCAGGCCGGAAGCTCGAAGGGGCCGTGGTAGTGCAGGCGCGGGGTGCTTTCGAGGGTGTAGGGCAGCCCGCCCATGGCGCGCTCGTCGATCAGCACCACGGTGTCGGCGCCGGCGGTCATGTGGTTCACGTCGAGCAGGGTTTCTCCGGTGAAGCGGCGCTGAAGCAGCGGCTCCAGCCCGGGGCCGTGGCCCATCTCGACGAAGGCCGGGTCGATCATGGCGTCGGGCAGGTCGATGGTGAGCTGGGCGGGCGCGTCGGCCACCGGGCCCTCCATCGGCGGCATCACGTAGGCCATGGCCTCCATCTCGCTGCCGAAGGTGCCTGAGAAGAGGTGCAGCCGCCGGGTGCCCGGCAGCGGCGGCGGGGCGCTGTGGGGTTCGGGCGCATCGGCGAGGCCGAGGAGGCGGAGGAGGAGGCGGAGCATGGCCGAGGTTAGGCGCGAAGGGGTGGTTGCGGCAAGCGGCGCGCGGCCAGCGGGAGCGCCACGAGGAGCAGGGCGAGATGGGCCACGGCGAGGGCTAGCGTGGCGGCGCGGGGTGCGGGGGTGAGGGGCATGGCGCCGAGCGGGGCCAGGGCGAGCAGGCAGAGCGCGGCCGCCCCGAGGATGGCGGCACTGGTCGGACGCACCCAGAGCGGGCGGGTGTGGTGCCTGTCGAGCCAGGGCAGCGCGACCCAGGCCCCGAGCACGGCAACGAGCGCGACAAGCCCTGCCGTCTTGCCCGGCACCGCACGGAGGATGGCGTAGAAGGGCAGGAGTTGGGGCGGCGGCAGGATATGGGCGGGGGTGGCGAGCGGGTTGGCCGGGGGGCTTGTGGCGACATCGGCCATGATCTCGCCCGTGTCGGCGAAGGGGCCGGGCGCCGGGGCCTGCGGGGCCGGAGGTTCGAGGGCGAGGGCGAAGAGGGCCAGCAGCAGGACGGGGCCGAGCCAGACCGCAGGGAGGGGGCGGAGGCGCCAGTATTGGCCGATGTGCCGGAGCAGCACCGCGAGCAGCGCCAGCGGCAGGGCCAGCGGGGCGAGGCTCGAGAGGTAAGGGCCCATGGGCGCCGCGCCGATGTGGGCTGCGAGGAAGAAGCTCACCTGGCCCCAGGGCAGGAGGTAGCCCAGCAGGCCGGAACCCGCGCCGAGGAGCGCGAGGCCGGAGAGGCAGACCCAGGTGGCCCTGTGGGGCCGCCCGTGCAGCCCCAGCAGGGCCCCGAGCAGGAGCAGGGCAACCAGCAGAGTTCCGGGGAAGGCGCTGATGCTCCTGAGCCCGTGGCCCATCCAGGTGCCCGGCGGCGGCGCCAGCGGAAGGGTCACGAGAAGGGCCACGAGGAACAGCGCGATGGCGTGGACCACGGCCCACCACGCGGGCGGGAGGGTCATATGCAGCGGCCGCCGTCGACCTCGAGCGCGGCGCCGGTGATCATGCTGGCCTCGTCGGAGCAGAGGAAGCAGGCGGCGTTGCCGAGATCCTCGGCGGTGGAGAAGCGGCCGAGGGGGATGGTGGAGAGGAACTTCGCCCGCATCTCGGGGGTGTCCTCGCCCATGAAGCTCGCCAGCAGGGGCGTTTCGCCCGCCACCGGGCAGAGCGCGTTGACCCGGACGCCCTCGGGCGCGAGTTCGACCGCCATGGCCTTGGTGGCGGTGATGACCCAGCCCTTGGAGGCGTTGTACCAGTTGAGCCGGGGGCGCGGCGAGAGGCCGGCGGTGGAGGCGATGTTGAGTACGGCCCCGGCCCCCCTGCCCTTCATCGCGGCGATGACGGTGCGGGCGGAGAAGTAGATCGACTTCATGTTGACGGCGGCGACGCGGTCGAAATCCGCCTCCGAGACCTCCTCCATCGGCGCGGGCAGGTGGGTGACGCCGGCGTTGTTGACGAGGATGTCGGCGGGGCCGGCCTCGGCCATGCAGGCCTCCCAGCCGTCGAGGCGGGTGACGTCCATCTTGAGGGAGCGGCCGCCGATCTCGTCGGCGACGGAGGCGGCGGCCTCGCCGTTGATGTCGGTGACGAGCACCTTCGCGCCCTCGGCGGCGAACTTGCGCGCGATCCCCGCGCCGAAGCCCGAGCCGCCGCCTGTGACGATGGCGCGTTTGCCGTGAAGTCTCATGGTGGTGTCCTCCCGTTGTCGGGGCGATGAAAGGCCATGGCGGGGACGGGTGCAAGGGGGAGTGGGGGCTGGCAGCGTGGGGGCGCTGCCCCCACGCCCCCGTGAGTATTTGGAGCAAGAAAATGGGGGCTGGGGGCGCGTTAACCTTGATATGGAGTTAACGAGAGCGCGAAGAGGTGGTCGTTGCGACGGCCCTGGCGACCGCCTCAGAACGTCGCCCGGCCGCCCGACTGGTCGAAGCAGGCGCCGGTGGTGAAGCTGGCCTCCGGGCTGGCGAGCCAGCAGATCATGGCGGCGATCTCGTCCACGGTGCCGAAGCGGCCCATCGGGATCTTGGACTTCATGAAGGCGATGAACTCGGGGGTCATCTGGTCGAAGATGGGCGACTCGACGGCGGCCGGGGCGATGCAGTTGACGGTCACCGCCGTGTCGGCCAGTTCCTTGCCGAGCGACTTGGTGAGGCCGATGACGGCGGCCTTGGTGGCGCTGTAGGCGGGGGCGTTGGGGTTGCCCTCCTTGCCCGCGACGGAGGCCATGTTGATGATGCGGCCGTAGCCTGCGGCCTTCATCATCGGCGCGGCGATGCGGCAGCAGTGGAAGACGCCGTGGAAGTTGAGGTTGGTGACCGCGTGCCAGGCGTCGAGCGGATAGTCCCATGTGGGCACGTTCGGGCCGGTGATGCCGGCGGAGCAGACGAGGATGTCGAGCCCGCCCATCGCCCTGGCGGCGGCGTGCATGGCGGCCTCGGTGCCTTCGGCACTGGTGACGTCGACGAGGGCGGGCGTCAGGCCCTCGGCTTCGGCGGCGGCGAGGGCGGCTTCGTTGATGTCCCAGACTGTCACCGTGGCGCCCTCGGCCTGCATCCTGAGCGCGGCAGCGAGGCCGATGCCGGAGGCGCCGCCGGTGACGATGGCCTTGCGGCCCGAGAAGCGGCCGGGGAAGATCTCAGTCATGCTTCGCGGCCACCGTCTTGAGGGTGGAGAAGCCGTAGAGCGCCTCGAAGCCCTTCTCGCGGCCGTGGCCGGAGCGGCCGACGCCGCCGAAGGGCAACTCGACGCCGCCCCCTGCCCCGTAGTTGTTGAGAAAGACCTGCCCCGCGCGGAGGCGCCTGGCCAGCCGCATCTGGCGGGCGCCGTTGGCGGACCAGACCGAGGCGACGAGGCCGTAACCGGTGCCGTTGGCGATGGCGATGGCCTCCTCTTCGGTGTCGAAGGGGATCATCACCTGGACCGGGCCGAAGATCTCTTCCTGCGCGAGGATGTGGGTGGGATCCGTGGTGGCGTAGAGCCGGGGGGCGATGAAGTGGCCGCCCTTGGGCGCGCCGCTGGAGACGCGGCCCTCGGCCAGCAGCTGCAGCCCGGCGTCCCGGGAGAGGTAGCCCTGGACGATCTGCTTCTGCCGAGCGGAGATGAGCGGGCCGAGGTCGGCGTCTTCCAGCGCGGCGGCGGCGCGGAGCTTGCCGTAGGCCTCGGCCATGCGGGCCATCGTCTCTTCCCAGACGGGGCGTTCGACGAGGATGCGGGAGGAGGCGGAGCAGGTCTGCCCGGCGTTCTGGAGTCCGGCGGAGAGCAGGAAGGGCAGCGCGGCGTCGAGGTCGGCATCCGCGAAGACGAGCTGGGGCGACTTGCCGCCGAGCTCGAGGGTGACGGGGGTGATGTTGGTGGCCGCGGCCTGCTGGATCAGGGTGCCGACGCCGGCCGAGCCGGTGAAGCTGAGGTGGCGGACGCCCGGGTTGCGGGAGAGCGCGGCACCGGCCTCCTCGCCGAGGCCGGGCACGACATTGAGCGCGCCGGCGGGCAGGCCCGCCTCCTGCGCGAGGCGCGCGAAGGCGAGCGCGGTGAGGCAGGCCTCCTCGGCAGGTTTCAGCACGCAGGCGTTGCCCATGGCGAGCGCGGCGCCGACCGAGCGGCCGATGATCTGCATCGGGTAGTTCCACGGGATGATGTGGCCGGTGACGCCGTGGGGCTCGCGCAGGGTGTAGACGGTGTAGCCATCGAGATAGGGGATGGTCTGGCCGGTGATCTTGTCGGCCGCGCCGCCGTAGAACTCCATGTAGCGGGCAAGGGCCCTGGCATCGTTGCGGGCCTGGGAGAGCGGCTTGCCGACATCGCGGGATTCGAGCACGGCGAGGGCCTCGGTGCGCTCCTCGACGAGGCGGGAGAGGCGCAGCAGGATGCGGCCGCGTTCGGCGGCAGTGAGGCCGCCCCAGGTGCCATCCAGCGCGGTCTGCGCGGCGGCGACGGCATCGGAGACCTGGCGGGCGCCGCAGCGGGCGATGGAGCCGATTTCCTGCCCGGTGGAGGGATCCTCGATGGGCAGGGTTGCGGGGGCGTCGTGCCAGTGGCCGCCGATCAGGTATTCGGCGGGGTCGAACCAGCCTGCGGTGATGTCTGTCATGATGGGGCCTCCCGTGGCGGGGAGGTTAGGGCGGCGGCGCGGGAGGGGGAAGGGGGTTTGGTGGCCTTGCTGCATGCGGGAGGTGGCGGTGGGCAGATTGCCCACCCTACGCGGGGGGCGCGTTGGGAGTCGGGACAAGTCCCGACCTACGCGGCGAGGACAGGGGCGGCGTCGATGAGCTGGCGGGTGTAGGGGTGCGCGGGCGCGGTGAAGACCTGTTCGGTCGGGCCCTGCTCGACGATCTGGCCCTCCTTCATCACCAGCACGCGGTCGGTCACGTTGCGGACCACCGTGAGGTCGTGGCTGATGAAGAGGTACGACAGGCCGCGCTCGGCCTGGAGGCGGGCGAGCAGGTCGAGGATGCGGGCGCGGACCTGGACGTCGAGCGCCGAGACCGCCTCGTCGAGCACGATCAGCTCGGGGTGGGTGATCAGCGCGCGGGCGATGGCGATGCGCTGGCGCTGGCCGCCGGAGAACTCGTGGGGGTACTTGTTGGCGTCGTCGGGGTGCAGGCCGACGGCGAGCAGGGCCTCGGAGATGCGGGCGCGGAGGTCGGGCGGGGTGCCGGTGAGGTGGAAGGGCTCGGCGATGAGGCGGGCGACGCGGTGGCGGGGGTTGAAGGAGCCGTAGGGATCCTGGAATACCACCTGGAGGCGACGGCGGAGGTCGAAGCCCATCCGGGTCGAGACGGGGTGGCCGTCGATCTGGATCGAGCCGCCCTGCAGCGGGTCGAGGCCGAGGATGGCGCGGGTGAGCGTGGACTTGCCGCAGCCGGATTCTCCGACGAGGCCGAGGGACTCGCCCTGGCGGAGGGTGAAGCTGACGCCGTTCACGGCGCGGAAGGGGCCCTTGCGGGTGGGGTACTCCCGGACGGCGTTTTCGACCCTGAGCAGCGGCACCTCCTCGATGCGGGTCTGCGCGCGGTCGGGCTGGTGGCCGGAGGCCTCGAAGAGGGCCTGGGTGTAGGGGTGGCGGCGGGTGCGCAGGATGTCTTGCGTCTCGCCATGCTCGACCACCTCGCCCTCCTTCATCACCGCGATCTCGTCGGCCATGTCGGCCACCACGGCGAGGTCGTGAGTGATGAGCAGGAGCGCCATGCCCTCCTCGCGGACCAGTTCGCGGAGGAGGTCGAGGATGCGGGCCTGGGTGGTGACGTCGAGCGCGGTGGTGGGCTCGTCGGCAATGAGCAGGCGCGGGCGGAGCGCGATGGCCATGGCGATGCAGACCCGCTGGCGCTGGCCGCCGGAGAGTTCGTGCGGGTAGCGGCTTGCAGGGATGTCGGAGAGGCCGACACGGTCGAGTTTCTCGCGGGCGATGGTGGCGGCTTGCGCGCGGGAGGCGGCGTGGTGGATGCGCAGGGTTTCGGCCACCTGTGCGCCGATGGTCTGCATCGGGTTCAGCGCGGTCATCGGCTCCTGGAAGATCATGCCGATCTCGTTTCCGCGGATCTCGCAGAGGCGGCGTTCGGGGGCTTGCGTCAGGTCTTCGGTGTCAAGGCAGGCGGCGCCGGTGGTGGCGGAGCCGTGGGGGAGCAGGCCGATGAGCGAGAGGGCGGTGAGCGACTTGCCGGAGCCGCTTTCGCCCACCAGCCCGAGGATGCGGCCGGGCGCGAGGGAAAGCGAGACGTCGTGCAGGATGGGCTTGCCGTGGATGGCGAGGGAGAGGTTGCGGAGCTCGATCATTGCACAGCGCGCCTCAGGCGGGGATCGAGCATGTCGCGCAGGCCGTCGCCCATCAGGTTGAGGCCGAGCACCATGGCGACGATGCAGAAGGCGGGCGCCATGGCGAGGCGCGGGGTGCCGTAGAAGAAGGTTTGCGCGTCGGCCAGCATCCGGCCCCAGGATGGCGTCGGCGGCTGGGCGCCAAGGCCGACGTAGGAGAGGCCCGCCTCGGCGAGGATGCCGAGCGAGAACTGGATGGTGGCCTGGACGATGAGGAGGCTCGCGATGTTGGGCAGGATGTGTTCGGCGGAGATGCGGGCGCGGGATTTGCCGGCGACCCGGGCGGCGAGGATGAACTCGCGTTGCCATACGCCGAGCGCCGCGCCGCGGGCGACGCGGGCGAAGACGGGGATGTTGAAGATGCCGATGGCGA
>CAYVQK010000079.1:0-15691 GCA_964454145.1 uncultured Oceanicola sp.
CGCTCATCACCGACGGCCGCTTCTCCGGCGCCACGCGCGGCTTCTGCGTCGGCCACGTCGGCCCGGAATCGGCCCACGGCGGCCCCATCGGCCTGCTGAAGGACGGCGACATGATCACCATCGACGCCGTGAACGGCGAGCTCTCGGTCGATCTCTCCGACGCCGAGCTGGCCACCCGCCGCGAGGCCTGGCCCGGCCCCCGCAAGACCGATTACGCCTCCGGCGCGCTCTGGAAATATGCCCAGCTCGTCGGTTCCGCGCGTTACGGCGCCGTGACCCACCCGGGCGCGAAGGTCGAAACCCACGTCTACATGGACCAGTAACATGGCGCGCGGGCGGCTCCTTGCGGCACTCCTCGCCCTGGCCACCCTGGCCGGATGCGACGGTACCGGGCTGCCCGCGGCCCTTTCCGGCGGCGCGGATGGCGCCGCCCCCGCCCGCTCGATGCCGCCCAAGCCGCCGACCCGGCTCGCGGTCTCCGGGGTGACGGTCGCCGCGCCCGAGGGCTACTGCGTCGACACCCGCGCGCGGCGCGGCAACTTCGTCCTGCTCGCCGCCTGCTCCGCCATCAGCCAGTCACCCGATCATCCCGCGCCCGGCCGGATGGGCCTGCTGACCGCCACCATCGGCGAGCGCGGCTCCGGCAGCACGCCGGTCGATCCCGAGCAGCTCGCCGCCTACTTCCGCTCCGCCGAGGGCCGCGCCGCGCTCTCCTACGCGGGCCAGGCCTCCAGCGTGACCATCACCGAGACCGCCGGCCGCGGCGGTGCCTTCGTCATGGCCCTCACCGACAGGGCCGCCCCGCCCCAGCCCGAGCTGGGCCCCGCCCGCTGGCGCGGCTTCTTCACCGTCAACGGCCGCCTCGTCTCGGTCGTGCTGCACTCGCTGAAGGAAGATCCCATCGGCCGCCAGGCCGGCCTCGGCCTCCTGTCAGACTTTATCGCGCGTATCCGCGCCGCAACGGCAGGCTGAACGCCGCTCCGCTGTGCACCTTCTGCCGCACCCCCGGTCCGGCCCCTATTTGCGGGATTGAAACACTTTCCCCTCAGCATCATACCGGCATAAAGTGACATAACGCCCCGGACGCGCCGCCCCGCGGCCCCAGAAACGAGCAAGACGCCCGAGAGCATGGCAAGACCGATGGACAGCCTGATCGAACGTGTCACGCACCGCCGCGCCCTGCGGCGCTGGAGCCGCGTGGCCGATGCCGCCGCCGCCCTCGATCTGCCCGATCTGCGCAGCCTGCGCAGCCGCGCCCGCCAGCTTCGCCGCCAGCTCGACCGGGCGCTGCATGTCGCCGAGGGGCGCCTGTCCCTGCCGCTGATCGGCACCAACGCCATCCGCAAGCCCATCGGCACCGAATGGGCCTGGCGCCCCGAGCTCTGGCGCGGCCCGATCTCGCCGCCCGGCGTCGCGGCGGCCGAAACCCGCACCACGCTGGGGCAGGAGACGACGCTGTTCCACGACTGCGCCGTCAGCGAGCTCACCCTCCGCCAGATCCGCAACACCTCGAAGGAAGACCTCGCCCCCTTCGGCCTCCGGATGGACGTGTTCCGCTTCGACGGCTCCTTCCTGAGCCTCGTGGTCGATCTGCCGCCCGATGCCGTCGAGGGCCTCAAGCGCAAGCACGTCGTCGCCCTCGAAGTGCAGGTCGAAACCGAGAAACCGCTCGAGATCTTCGCCCGCCTCAACATCAAGCACGGCCCCAACACTGAGCAGGTCGTGCGCGAACTCCCGATGGAGGGCGATGGCCCCCAGGTCACCGAGTTCGACCTCGCCTATTCCGGCCTCAACGAAAAGCGGGTCGAGAAAGCCTGGATCGACCTCATCTTCGAGGGCCCGCAAATGAACCAGATCGTCCTGCGCGACGTCACCCTCACCCGCCGACCCCGTGCCGAAATCTGACGAGGACGAAGGCCATGCCCGATACCGCCACCACAAGCCAGCTGACCCTGACGAAGACCCGCATCCAGGCGGGCGTCTGGGAGGGGCTGCTGATCGCCGATGCCACGGGCCCCCTCCAGCCGCAGATCGAGGTGATCCACCTCGGCAAGGCCCTGCCCGGCGTCGAGCTGAAGGCCGATGGCGAAATGTCCAACCTCTGGCAGCTCCGCGTCCCGATCCCCGCCGAGCTGCTCTTCGACGGGGTGCAGACCTTCGCCATCCGCGACGCCCGCAGCGGCGCGACGCTGGAGCATTTCACCATCGTCACCGGCCAGCCGCTCGAGGATGACATCCGCGCCGAGGTCGACCTGCTGCGCGCCGAACTCGACATGCTGAAAAAGGCCTTCCGCCGCCACTGCCTCGAAGTTCTCGGCCGCTAGAGCCCGCGATGAAACGCTTGCTCCTCATCGCGCTGCCCAGCTTCCTCCTGGGCGCAGTCTTCGGTGCCGCCTTCTGGTATCTCGCCTCGCCCCTCTGGATCGACCGTGTGGTGAGCGAGGCCCTCGTCACTGGCCCCGATGTGACCGTGCTGGCCGAGGGCCGCTTCCGCGACGCCGACGCCGCCCACCGCGGCACCGGCACCGCCCGCCTCGTCTCGCTCCCCGGCGGCCGTATCGAGATCCAGCTCACCGAGTTCGAGGTCACCAACGGCCCCGATCTCGAGCTCTGGCTCTCCGACCAGCCCGATCCGCAAAGCTCGTCCGACGTGACCTCCGGCCAATGGGTCTCCCTCGGCCTGCTGAAGGGCAACATCGGCGACCAGAGCTATGCCGTGCCCCCCAGCGTCGATCTCGGCGCCTACAGCTCGGTCGTGGTCTGGTGCGAGCAGTTCGGTGTCCTCTTCTCGCCCGCGCCCCTCACCGCCACCGGTGGCTGACCCTCACCGCTTCTTCACGAACTCCGTCCGCAGCACGAGGCCCTTGATCGTCTCGTGCCGGCAGTCGATCTCTTCTGGGTTGCCCGTCAGCCGGATCGAACGGATCACCGTCCCCTGCTTCAGCGTTTGCCCCGCGCCCTTCACCTTCAGATCCTTCACCAGCACCACCGCGTCGCCATCGGCCAGCACATTGCCTGCCGCGTCATGCACCGCGCGCGCCTCCGCCGCCCGCGCCGCCACCTCGGAGGCGGGCAGCCACTCGCCGCTGGCCTCGTCGTACACGTAATCCTCGTCCGTCATCGCATCCTCCATTCCAGGCCCCCCGGCCCTACCGCTCCCCGCCACCCTCCGCCAACGGACATGACGCCGCGTCTGAGCGTGACATCCCGCGCCCGCCCCGGCACTCTCCCGGCAAGGAGGACGCCACCGATGACCAGCTACCCCCACCTGCTCGCCCCGCTCGACCTCGGCCACGTGACCCTGCCCAACCGCGTGCTCATGGGCTCCATGCACACCGGGCTCGAGGAAACCGGCGACTGGGCCCGCGTCGCCGCCTTCTACGCCGCCCGCGCCTCGGCAGGCCTCATCGTCACCGGCGGCATGGCCCCCAACCGCGAGGGCGGCGTCTTCCCCGGTGCCGCCGGGCTCTACACCCCGCAAGACATCGCCAACCACCGCTCCGTCACCGATGCCGTCCACGCGGAGGGCGGGCGCATCGCCATGCAGATCCTGCATGCGGGGCGCTACGCCTACGGCCCCGATTGCGTCTCCGCCTCGCCCCTCAAGTCCCCCATCTCCCCCTTCCCGCCGAAGGAGCTCGACGAGAAGGGCATCGAAAAGCAGATCGCCGACATCGCCACCGCCGCCGCCCGCGCCCGCGAAGCCGGATACGATGGGGTCGAGGTCATGGGCTCCGAGGGCTACTTCCTCAATCAGTTCATCGTCCGCCACACCAACAAGCGCGAGGACCGCTGGGGCGGCAGCTACGAAAACCGCATTCGCCTGCCCATCGAAGTGGTCAGACGCGTCCGCGAGGCCGTCGGCCCCGACTTCATCCTCATCTACCGCCTCTCCATGATCGACCTCGTGCCCGAAGGCTCCACCACCGAGGAGGTCATCCAGCTCGCCAGGGAGATCGAGGCCGCAGGCGCCTCCATCCTCAACACCGGCATCGGCTGGCATGAGGCTCGCGTCCCCACCATCGCCACCTCCGTCCCCCGCCGCGCCTTCGCCTGGGTGACGCAAAAGCTGATGGGCCACGTCTCCATCCCCGTCATCACCTCCAACCGCATCAACACGCCGGAAGTGGCGGAATCCGTCCTTGCCGAGGGCTGCGCCGACATGGTCTCCATGGCCCGGCCCTTCCTCGCCGACGCCGAGTTCGTCACCAAGGCGGCACGCGGCGAGGCCGCCACCATCGCCCCCTGCATCGCCTGCAACCAGGCCTGCCTCGATCACACCTTCTCCGGCAAGCTCACCTCCTGCCTGGTGAACCCCCGCGCCTGCTCCGAGACCGAGCTCATCATCACGCCGACCAAGGCGCCCAAGTCCATCGCCGTCGTCGGCGCCGGCCCCGCCGGCCTCTCCGCCGCCATCACCGCCTCCGAGCGCGGCCACCAGGTCACCCTCTTCGACAGCGCCGGCCAGATCGGCGGCCAGCTCAACATGGCCAAGGCTATCCCCGGCAAGGAGGAGTTCCACGGCCTGGTCGACTGGTACGCCACCATGGTCGCCCGCTCCAACATCAGCCTCAAGCTCTCCACCGAGGCCACACCGGAGGCCCTCGCCCCCTTCGATGAGGTGATCCTCGCCACCGGCGTCTCGCCGCGCGATCCGGCCATACCGGGGCAGGACGGCCCGAATGTGCTCTCCTACATCGACGTGCTCCGCCACGGCGCCCCCGTGGGCAAGCGCGTCGCCATCATCGGCGCCGGCGGCATCGGCTTCGACGTGGCTGAATTCCTCGCCCACGAGGGCGACAGCCCCACCGAGCACCTGCCGGAATGGATGGAGATGTGGGGCGTCGCCGACCCCGCGCAGCATCGCGGCGGCCTCGCCCCCGAGGGCCCCCGGCCCCCCGCCCCGGCGCGCCAGATCACCCTGCTGCAACGCAAGGACGAGCGCCCCGGCAAGCGCCTCGGCAAGACCACCGGCTGGATCCACCGCGCCGCGCTCAAGATGGCCAACGTGAAGATGCTGGGTGGCATCAGCTACGAGCGGATCACCCCCGAAGGCCTCCACGTCACCCAGAACGGCGAACCGAAGCTCATCGAGGCCGACACCATCGTCCTCTGCGCGGGCCAGGTCAGCAACCGGCAGCTCGCCGAGGCGCTCACCGCCACCGGCAAACCCACCCACCTCATCGGCGGCGCCGACGTGGCCGCCGAACTCGACGCCAAGCGCGCCATCAACCAGGGCACCCGCCTCGCCGCCACGCTCTGACCCGCCCACCCCGTAGGGCGGGCTTCAGCCCAGCCCGCCCCCAGCCGCAATACAAAACCGCCAGCCGGGAACACCCGGCTGGCGGCCTCACGCAAGTCTGCCACTTGGAAAAAAGGGCGGCGGGGCGCCTGGGAATGGGTTGGGTCTGCCCCGCCGCCGCCCCCGGCGTCAGCCGGCGGTCAGAAGGCCCGCCCCCACGGCGGCCTCCCATTCCGTGGTGTCCACCTCGCCGTCGGCGGAGGTGTCGATCTGAAGGAAGGTCTCCTCGGTGAGGTCGGGGTAGGCCGCCTGGATCTCCTCCATCGAGAAGGTGCCGTTGCCATCGGCGTCCTCCACCATCGGCGCATCCTGCGCCAGAAGCGGGGCCGCGGCCAAACTGGCGAGAGCGACTGCCGTCATCATGATCTTGGTCATTTTCAATCCTCATTACTAGGTAAGCGGCCCGGCGGCACATCCGCCCGGCCTGCGACGCCACCCAACACCCGCCGGCCCGGCCCCGCCAGCCTCTCCATGCCGCGCCGCCGCATCCCGGCGCCGCGCCGCCTGAAGCCGCCTGCACGGGCTGCGCCTTCCCGCCTGCACCCTGCGCCTGATCCTTTTGCCGCGCACCGGCAGGCCTCCCCCGAGCCGAGTTCCGCCCAGCAAGAGCTCCCGCCTCGGTTGAGCGCCAATCAGCGCATTCCCGGCCGGAACATCCCGGTTGGCCAGCCGTTGAGTCGGTCGTTCCATCACACAAAGGAGGAGCATCCAGATGCCCCGTATCGAAGAGGCAAAGATCCTGATCATCGCCACCCACGGCTTCGAGCAATCCGAGCTCGAGTTCCCCCGCGACCAGCTCCGCGCCAAGGGCGCCACCGTCCATGTCGCCACGCTCGACGGCGAGGCCATCAAGGGCTGGGAGGGCTCCGACTGGGGCCGCGAGGCCGAAGCCGACGTGAAGATCTCCCGCGTCGCCTCCGCCGACTATGATGCCCTCGTCATTCCCGGCGGCCAGATCAACCCCGACCTGCTGCGCGTCGATTTCGATGCGCTGAAGCTGGTGCGCGATTTCCACGACACCGGCAAGACCATCGCCGCCGTCTGTCATGCCCCCTGGGTGCTGATCGAGGCCGGCCTCGTCGAGGGCCGCGAGATGACCTGCTACAACTCGATCAAGACCGACCTGAAGAACGCCGGCGCTCACTATGTCGACCGCGAAGTGGTGGCCGACAACGGCATCGTCACCTCCCGCAAGCCTGACGACCTGAAGGCCTTCGTCGCCAAGATCGTCGAGGAAATCGAAGAGGGCACGCACAACCGCCAGGCGGCCTGATCGGGGCCTCCCATCCCCCTCTCCAAGGGGAAAAAAGCGCGGCATGGTTAACGCCATGCCGCGCTTTTTGTGTCCCGATTGCGATGTGGATGGGTCGTGCAGGGATTGTGCATCTCTTGTGCATCAATGGTTTGCCCGCAGGCAGACAGGGGTTGACCCGGCGTCCGGGCGTTTCCGCTGACCCGACGATATCCCGGAATTCCCCGGTATTGTCGGGCTTGAGTCCCATTTGCGCCCGAATTGACGGCCATACCGAAACCCGGAATGAATACGAGCAGAGGTAACGCGGCATGGATCGTCTGACCGAAATGGAAGCCTTCGCCACGGTCGTGGACCAGGGCGGCTTCACGGACGCGGCCAAGAAGATGGGGATCTCCAAATCCGCCGTCTCCAAACACGTGTCCTCGCTCGAGGCCCGCCTCGGCGCCCGCCTGCTCAACCGCACCACCCGCCGCGTCTCCCCCACCGAGATCGGCCTGGCCTATTACGACCGTGCCCGCCGCGTCCTGAACGACGCCGGCGAGGCCGACGCACTCGTGACCTCCATGCAATCGGCGCCCTCCGGCCTGCTGCGCATCTCCGTCGCCACCGACTTCGGGGTCAATCATCTGAGCCCGGTTCTGGGCGAGTTCCTGCAGGAATTTCCGGACATCACCGTCAACATGGTGCTGAACAACCGCTACGTCGAGCTGATCTCCGAGGGCTTCGACATGGCCATCCGCATCGGCGAGCTCGAGGACAGCACCCTGCGCGCCCGCAAGCTGACCGACACCACCAAGCGCATGATCGCCTCGCCCGCCTACTTCGAAAAGTACGGTCGCCCCGAGAAGATCGACGACCTGAACGAGCACAAGCTCCTGCACTATTCCAACCAGTCCTCCGGCAACGTCTGGAAGCTGACCGCCCCCTCGGGCGAGAAGCGCCAGGTCCGCACCGCCGGCTGGCTCACCGTCAACGACGGCCAGTCGCTGCTCAACGCCGCCATCTCCGGCCTCGGCATCGCCTACCTGCCCAACTTCCTCTACTGCGAGGCCGAAAAGGCCGGTCTGGTGCAGGAGGCGATCCCCGACCTTCCCGTCGAGATGCTGGGCATCTACGCCGTCTACCCGCCGGGCCGCTTCACCCAGCCCAAGGTCCGCGCGTTCATCGATTTCCTGGTCCAGAGTTTCGCAACGAAGGGCCCGGATACCTGGTAAGCCCTCGGCTTATCTTTGTTTCCCCAGAAGACCCACTGGCCGGGCCGACTTGCCCGGCCTTTCTTTTGCCTCACACCGGCAGGGCATCGCCCGCGTATTGCGCCGCGAACTCCGCCGAGGGCGGGATCGGGGTGATCACGTCGATCATCACCCCGCCCGGATCGGCGGTGATGAAGTGCCGCTGGCCGAAATCCTCCGACCGCAAATCGAGCAGCATCGGCAGCCCCGCTGCCTTCAGCCGCGCATGAACCGCGTCCACGTCCTCCACCTCGAAGTTTAGCAGCATCCCGCCCGCCGCCTGCCCCCGCCCGGCCTCCGGAATCGTCGCATGGTCGCGCTGCAGGAGCGCCAGGTTGACGGCTTCGTCGGCCTCGGCCTGCAGGTGCACGTACCAGTCGGCCTCGAACAGCGGCCGGAAGCCGAAATGCCGGGTGTAGAACTCTGCGCGTGGCGCCACCGCCTCGCACATCAGCACCGGATAATACTGCACGCACTTCATGGGTTCTCTCCCCTCTGCAACTCACATACACTCTGTATGCAAATTCACCCATAAACATACAGGCTGTATGTATGCAACAGGAAACCGCCCGCCGCTCCAACGCCGACCGCCGCCGCGAAACCCGCGCGGCGCTGCTCTCGGCGGCCAGGGAATGCTTCGTTTCCAAGGGGTTCGCAGGCACCGGCACGCCAGAACTGGTCTCCGCCGCCGGCATGACCCGGGGCGCGCTCTACCACCACTTCGCCGACAAGACAGACCTCTTCCGCGCCGTGATCCGCGCCGAAGCCGAGGCCGTCGCCGCGGCGATTCGGGCCTCGACCCCGCCCGGCGGCACCGTCGTCGAGGCGCTGCTCTCCGGCGCCGACGCCTACTTCTCCGCGATGGAAACCCCGGGCCGCGCCCGTCTGCTGCTGGTCGAGGGCCCCGCCGTCCTCGGCCCCTCCGAGATCGCCGCGCTCGACGAGGAAACCGGCGGCGCAACCCTGCGCGAAGCCCTCGCCGCGCTGCACATCACCGCCCCGATCCCCGAAACCGCCCGGCTCCTCTCCGCCATGTTCGACCGTGCCGCATTGGCCATCGCCGAGGGCGCCGACCCGGCCCCCTACCGCGCCGCCCTGCGATACCTGCTCGAAGCCCTGGCCCCGTAGGTCGGGACTTGTCCCGACTCCACGCCGCCCGCCTCCAGAGCGCCGCAGGCTACTCGATCGAAGAGAGAATGGCCTCCACCCGCCGGTTGGCCTCCCGGCCCTCCTCGGTCAGGTTCGAGGTGATCGGCGACAGAAAGCCCACGCCCTCCGCCTTGATCTGGCTCGCCGGAACGCCCAGCGCCGTCAGCCTTGCCTCCACCGCGCCGGCGCGCTTCTTCGACAGGGCGATGTTGCCCGCCAGCGAGCCCTCGGCATCGGTATGGCCCACCAGGACCACGGAGCGATCCGGGTGCGTCTTCAGGTAGCCCGCGAGCAGGTCGAGCGAGGTGTAGTCGCCCTCCTCAAGCCGCGACGAGCCGGTCGGAAACTCGAGGTCTTCCAGCACCGCCCGCCCGTGGATCTCGAGCTGCTGGGTCAGCGGCATCACCGTGGTGCTCGGGGTGCTGAACGCCAGCCCGCCGCCCGCCAGGGTATCCGCCTCGCCCGGATCGGTCAGCTCCGCGCCCAGATCCGGGTTCTTGGTCGACGACACCAGCACATCGGCCGCCGCTTCCTCCGGTCCGACCCGGGTGATCTGCACGAAGCCCCGGCCCGCCGAGCGGCTGACGAGGAAGGCCACGTATTCCGGCTTCTCCTCGCCCATCTTGTGCGCCGCCATGAAGCGGTAATCGCCCAGGTCCACATGCATGTCGGGTTCGGGCAGGTTGTCGGTGGAATAGCGGAAGTCGAAGCCGCCGCACTCCCGCGCCTCGCACTCGAAGATCACCTCGAAGCCCGCCGCCTCCACCTGCTTGCGCAGCGGCGCGAGCAGTTGCAGCGTCGTCATCCCCCGCGCCTGCACCTGCCAGGCCTGCTGCCGCACCTGCCCCTCGGCCCAGACGCTCTGGATATCGCCGTTCCGGAAGGGGCTGATCGCAAGCCGGTAGCTGCCGAAGGTCTCCACCCGCTCCGCCGTCTGGCGGGCGCCGGCCGGAAACTCCAGCTTCAGGGCATCTGCCGCGCTCGCCCCCGCAAATGTGCTCGGGGCCAGGAGCGCCGCGGCCAGGAGGGCCGTTCGAAGGCTCATCGGTCTTGGCCGTGATACTCCGCGTTCGGTTGCATTTCCGTTGCCGTGGCCACGCGGTTGGTCATGTTGAAGAACCCGGCCACCGAGGCGATGTCCCAGATATCCCGGTCGCTCCAACCGACGGCGCGCAGCGTGGCGCGGTCTTCATCATCCACCTTGGCGCACGATTCTGTCAATTTTGCAGCGAAATCGAGCATCTTGCGCTGCTTCTCGGGCAGCTTGGCCACCCGGTAGTTCATCACCATCTGCTCGCCCAGCACCGGGTCGCCGCTCAGCGCCCGCACCGCCTGGCCGTGAGCCACGAGGCAGTAGAAGCAATGGTTGATCGAGCTGACGACCACCGCGATCATCTCGCGCTCCAGCTTGGTCAGCCCGCTGTCGGCCAGCATCAGGTCGTTGTAGAGGGCGGTGAAGGCATTCAGCTTGTCGATGTCGAAGGCGTAGGCCTTCAGCACGTTCGGCACGAGCCCGAGCTTTTCCTCGCAGATCGCAAAGTATTTTGCCGTCGCTTCGGGGAGCGGATCGACCATGGGGAGGTCGAGCGCCGTCACGCTCTCTGTCTCTGCCAAATCTCTGCCTCTCATCCGGCCTCTTCGCGGGCCTGCCGCTGACGATACAGGTAGTGGCCCACCAAATCCATTTCTAACCGCTCATATAACGCATTTGCTGCGGCATTCTGTTGCGTCACGAGAACTGTGATCCAGCGTGCGCCATGATCTTGTGCCCAGCGCGCCGCGCCACGCATCATGTTGAGAGCCGCACCTTGCCGACGCATGGTGCCCCGCACCTCCAGCGCGTGCAGCATGGCGATATCACCGTGAACCGCGACAAATCCGGTGCCCGCCGGCGTGTCGTTCGACCGTCCGAGCAGCGCCGTCTTGGGCCCAGGGGCCCGCTCCATGATCGCCACCCGCTCCGGCCCGATGCCCCCCTCGGCCCACATCTCGCGCTGGATCACCAGCGGCGGAAACTCCACCGCGAACACCCGCACCCGCGGCAGCTCTCCCGCCGCCACCCGCTCCACCGGGGCGAGGCGGATATTGGTCGGATCCTTCACCACGTAGCCTGCTTCGGCGAGCCTTGCATCGAGCCGCGCCTGGTCGCCCCGCAGCCGCACCAGCGCCGGCTGGCCCAGCGCCGCCTGCGCGGCCTCCATCGGGGCCAGCTCGGCCTCCTCGTCGCCGGTCGTGGCCGAGGACACCCGGCTGCCGCCCCCGCCGCCCTCGCGCACCCGCCACGCCCCGGCCTCCACCGTCCTCACGGCGGGCCATGTCGCGTCGATCGTGGCGAAGAGGGCGTCGAGCGAGGGCGTCACGAGCCGAACAGCTCCACCAGCCGCACCATCGCCGCATCCACCCGCGCCCCGTCCTGGCCGCGGACAACCACGTTGGTGCCGTAGATCCCATCCTGCTGGAACGGGTAGGAGCCGAACGAGAGGTCCGAGAACTCCTCCGCCAGCGCGCCCAGCGGGTCCGCCACCACGCCCTCGCCCTTCATCACCCTCAGGCTCTGCGAGAGCAGCGGCGCGCCGCCTGCCACCGTCGCCAGCACCCCCGCCACCATCGCCTCGAACACCGTCGGCACACCGGCCATCACATGTACGTTCTCGATGGTGAAACCGGGCGCGATGCTCACCGGGTTCTCGATCAGCGTCGCCCCCTCGGGCACCCGCGCCATCCGCTTGCGCGCCTCGGTGAACTCGATGCCCCGCGCGGCGTAGTGATCGCCCAGCAGCTTCAGCGCATCCGCCCGCTGCGGCGCGCTGGTGCCGAAGGCCGCGGCCACCGCCTCGGCGGTGATGTCGTCATGGGTCGGCCCGATCCCGCCCGAGGTGAACACATGGTCGAAGTAGACGGAGAGGTGCTTCACCGCGTCGATGATCGCCGCGCGCTCGTCGCTGACCACCCGCACCTCCTTCAGGTCGATGCCATGCCGGGTCAGCTCGCCCGCGAGATGGTGCATGTTGCTGTCCCGCGTCCGCCCCGAAAGGATCTCGTCACCGATCACCAGCATCGCCGCCGTGGGGTTGCCCATCCTGCGTCTCCTTGAGCCTCAACGCCCGCCGGTATAGGCCCGCCCCATGCGCTTCGCCACCCCCCTCGTCCCCGCCCGCCTGATCCGCCGCTACAAGCGCTTCCTCGCGGATGCGGTGCTGGAAAGCGGCGAGGAGGTGGTGGCCCATTGCCCCAACCCCGGCGCCATGACCGGGCTGGCCGAGCCCGGCACCCGCATCTGGCTCGAGCCCAACGACGACCCGCGCAAGAAGTTGCGCTACGGCTGGCGCCTCGTCGAACAGCACGGCCATTTCACCGGCATCGACACCGCCCTCCCCAACCGCGCCCTGGCCGAGGCCCTGCGCGCGGGCACGGTGCCGGGGCTCGATGGCTACGACGCGATCCGCGCCGAAGTGCCCTACGGCACCAACAGCCGCGTCGATTTCCGGCTCACCGGCACCGGCCCCGACTGCTACGTCGAGGTCAAATCCGTCACCCTTTCGCGCCAGCCCGGCCTCGCCGAGTTTCCCGACACCGTCACCGCCCGCGGCGCAAAGCACATGGCCGAGCTCGCCGCCGTGGCGCAGGCCGGCCACCGCGCCGTGGTGCTCTTCCTCGTCCAGCGCACCGATGCCGCCCGCGTCTCCGTCGCCGCCGACATCGACCCCGCCTACGCCGCCGCCTTCACCGCCGCCCGCGCCGCCGGCGTCGAGGCCATGGCGCTGTCGTGCAGCATAACGCCCGAGGCCATCACCCCGGGCGCACCCCTTCCCCTCACGTAGGCCGGGCTTCAGCCCGGCCCCGACGCAGCCTACTCCGCCGCCACCCTGTAGACCGTCCGCGTCGGAAACGGGATCTCGATATCCGCCGCGTCCAGCGCCTCCTTCACCTTCCGCGTCATGTCCGCCTTGTAGGCAAAGTACTCGCCCGCATCGACCCAGACCCGCACGAGGAAATCCACCGACGAATCCCCCAGGTTCGTCACCTGGAAGAACGGCTCCGGATCGGCCTTGCTGCGCTCGTCTGCCATGATCGTGTCGCGGATCACCTGCTCCGCCTTGGCAAGGTTCACCCCGTAACCCACGCCGAAGGTCCATTCCGCCCGCCGGGTCTTGTTGGTGGAGTAGTTCTTGATCGTGTTCCCCCAGACGTCGCTGTTGGGCACGATCACCTGCACGTTGCTCAGATCGGCCAGCTCGGTGGTGTTCAGCGTGATGTCCTTCACCGTGCCCATCTGCCCGTCGATCTCCACGAAATCGCCCATCTTGAACGGCCGGAACACGATGATCATCACGCCCCCCGCCACGTTCGAGAGGGTGCCCTGCAGAGCGAGGCCCACCGCCAGCCCGGCGGCACCGATGGCGGCGATGATCGAGGTGGTCTGCACCCCGAAGGTGTTGAGGATGATCAGAAAGCTGAAGCCCAGGATCACCCAGCGCACGATGTTGCCCAGAAAGTGGAACAGCGTCGTGTCCAGCTTCGCATTCCGCTCCGCGATCGCCACGATCCGCCGCTTCACCCAGCCCGCGATGAGGAAGCCCGCGATCAGAATCAGGATCGCCGTCACCACGCTCCCCAGGATCGAGGCCAGGAAGCCAATCGTCAGATAGTCGCCCAGCACCTTGTCCGCCCCCACAGGGGTGCTCATCAGGTCGTTCAGAAAATCCATGCCAGTCTGTCCCGTTCCGTCCTTGCGCCTCATGGCGCTTGGGGCGCAAAAAACGCCCTGTTCACAGGGGCTCAACGCCGGCATGTCAAAAAACGTTCCGCCCCCGCCGGGGCTGCGGCCAGACCCGACCTAGCGTTTCCGGCGCAAACCGCTTATTTGAAGACTGAAACTCGAGAGACGAAAAGATGATGGACGAAACGCGCGAGCGGCTGACACGAGATGGTATTCGCATCCACGGGGCGGAAGATTTCGCCGGGATGCATGCCGCCGGAAAGCTGGCCGCCGAAATTCTCGATGCCTGCGTGCCGCTCGTGGTGCCCGGCGCGACGACCGGCGCGATCGACGCCGAGATCGAGCGGCTGGTGAACGAGGCCGGCGCCAAGTCGGCCACGATCGGCTACAAGGGCTACAAGCACGCCTCCTGCATCTCGGTGAACCACGTCGTCTGCCACGGCATCCCGGGCGACAAGCTGCTGAAGGATGGCGACATTCTCAACATCGACGTCACCGTGATCGTCGACGGCTGGTTCGGCGACACCTCGCGGATGTTCGTGGCCGGCAACCTCTCGCGCAAGGCCGAGCGGCTGATCGAGGTCACCCATGACGCGCTGATGCGCGGCATCGAGGCCGCAAGGCCGGGCCAGACCTTCGGTGACATCGGCCACGCCATCCAGAGCTATGTCGAAAGCCACCGCATGTCGGTGGTGCGCGATTTCTGCGGCCACGGCCTCGGCCGGGTGTTCCACGCGCCGCCCAACGTGCTGCACTATGGCCGCCCCGGCACCGGGCCGGTGCTGGAAGAGGGCATGTTCTTCACCATCGAACCGATGGTCAACCTCGGCCGCCCCGAAACCAAGGTGCTCTCGGATGACTGGACGGCGGTGACCCGCGACAAGTCGCTCTCCGCCCAGTTCGAGCACTCGGTCGGCATCACCTCCGACGGCGCCGAGATCTTCACCCTCTCCCCCGGCGGCCTGTTCCACCCCACCTACGGCTGAGGCGCGCGTCACCGCGCCTGCGACTCACCGATTCGGCGGCTCCATCGGCTCCACCCCGGTGATCCGCCACACGCCGTCCAGGCGCGGGTTCGACATCGAGCCCAGCGGCTCCGCCACCACGCCCCCGAACCGCGCCTCGTGCAGGTAGGCCGGCCGCCCGTGGATCAGCGCGATGACCCCACGGCAGGTCCGCAGCGCCTCCTTCGGCTCATCCACGTAACGCCAGCAGAAGCCACCACCCCAGTCGGTGTTGAAGCAGTCGATCTGCCGCCCGTTGCGGTCGCAGGCCAGCGCCCGGCAGTCGTTGCAGAAGTGCCAAGGGTAGCGCAGAAACGCCTTCCGCTGCACCCCGCACCCGGGGCAGAAATGATCCGGCAGGTCATCCAATGCCCAGCCCCTCCAGCGCCCGCCTCAGCTCCGCCATCGAGCGCACCGTCGCCACGCCCAGCGCCGCCATCTTCGCCGCGTTGCCATGCTCCACGTAACCGAAAAAGCGCATCCCCGCCGCGCGGGCGGCCTCCGCGCCCACCGGGCTGTCGTCCACCATCACCGCCCGCTCAGGCGCAACACCCGCGGCCTCTGCCGCCGCCAGCAGCAGCCCCGGCTCCGGCTTCGCGCTTCCCACCTCATGGGCCGAGAACAGCCGCCCGTCGAACCGCGTGAACAGCCCCGAGGGCCCGAGCGAGCCCTGCATCTTGCGCCGCGGCCCGTTCGAGCCCACCGCCACGGCCACGCCCGCCGCCTCGAGCCAGTCGAGCAGTTCCACCACGCCCGCCGTCAGCGGCACGCCCTGATCCATCCGGGCGAAGATCTGCTCGTAGATCGCCGGAACCCAATCCTCCGGCAGCAGCGCCCCCGCCTCGCGCAGGCGCCGGTCCACATCCGCCATCGTCCCGCCGGTGAAGCGGTCATGAAAATCCGCCGCCTCCACCAGAAAGCCCCGCCCGGCCAGATCCGCCACCACGAGATCCGCCAAGGGCCCCTCGCTGTCCACCAGCACACCGTCACAGTCGAAGATCACCAGTTCGGGGGTCATGCGCGCTCCAT
>CAYVQK010000080.1:0-6266 GCA_964454145.1 uncultured Oceanicola sp.
CCCTTCATCGTCGGCGGGGCCATGGCGCCCGTCTCCGTGGCGGGCACGCTGACCCAGGTGCTGGCCGAGGTGCTGGCCGGCGTGGCCTACAGCCAGCTGGTGAAGCCCGGCGCGCCGGTGATCTTCGGTGCCTTCGTCACCTCGATCGACATGAATTCCGGCGCCCCCACCTTCGGCACGCCTGAGGCCAGCCAGGTGACCTACGGCGCGGGTCAGCTCGCCCGCCGTCTCGGGCTGCCCTTCCGCTCCGCCGGCAGCTTCTGCGGCTCCAAGCTGCCCGATGCGCAGGCCGCCTATGAAACCTCGAACTCGCTGAACATGGGCCTGCTCTCCGGCGTCAACTTCATGCTCCATGCCTGCGGCTGGCTCGAGGGCGGTCTGGTGTCGTCCTACGAGAAGTTCGTGATGGACGCCGACCAGCTCGGCATCCTCCACCGCCTCGCCGCCCCCGTCGCCGTCGACGACAACGGCCAGGCGATGGATGCGATCCGCGAGGTCGGCCCCGGCGGCCACTACCTCGGCTGCGCCCATACCCAGGCCAACTACCAGACGGCCTTCTGGAAGTCCGAGGTGCTCGACTACAAGCCCTTCGAGACCTGGGAAGAGGAAGGCGCCCGCGACACCGCGACGCTCGCCGCCGACCGGGTGCAGAAACTGCTCGCCGCCTACCAGGCCCCGGCGCTCGACGAGGGCGTGCGCGAGGAGCTCGAGGCCTTCGTCGCCAAGCGCAAGGAAGTGCTGCCCGACTCGATGTCGTGACCGTGCGCCCGGCCCGGGCTCAGCCCTCCACCGGGTCGCGCGGCAGCAGCCGCGCCTCGGCCATCAGCGCGATCATCACCTCGACGTGGCGGATGACCGAATAGGTCGACAGGCCCGACTGCCGGCCCTGCTCCATCTCGGCCTCGGTCTCGATCAGGTCGCGCACCGCGCGTGTGGGGGCGGGCAGGGTGGCGACCCGCATGATCCGCTTCAGGTCGCGGGTGCGGGAATAATCGGCCAGGCCGAGCCGCGCGGCCCGAATCAGCAGGCTGGGCCGGCGGATGCCGCTCAGCGGATCGCGGGGCCTGGCGGGGCGGGCGGTGTCGGTGGTGGGTGTCCGGATCTCGTCGGTCATGGTCAATCTCCCGTTGCTGAGAGGCCGAGCATCACACAACCGAAACGGGTGTTGCGCAATCGGTGATTGATCGCACGCACTGTGAGGGATTTATTCCAAATTTTAGACAAACCTTGGAAGTCCGACGCATTGTTAACTTCTGAGTAACCAATTCATCCATAGGTTGAGTCTGCTGGAGATGAAAAAAATTTCAGGACGACCGAAGGGGACGGCAGGAATGACCCGGATTCACGGTGACGTGGAGCAGTCCGAGGCAGTGCCAGATTGGGTGCCCAGGAGCGCCATGCACTACCTGAGACACATCGAGGCTGGCCAGTCGATCCGCGGACTCGCGCGGACGGAGGGCGTTCATGCCTCCACCATACTCAGGCAGATCAGGCGATTTGAACAGCGTCGCGACGACCCGCTTGTCGATGAGGCCCTCATCCGCCTCGGACAGGCCCATTTCAAGTTCAGCGACGCCGCGGGCGAGGCCCGGGCTTCCAAGGAGACCTTCAGCATGAGCCGCCATTTCACCCCCGACCGGAAGATCTGCGACGAAGATACCGTGGCCCGCGAGGGCCGCCGCATCCTGCGGCGCCTCTGCGAAAGCGGTGCCATCCTTGCCGTTGCCGCCGACATGGAAAAGGCCGCCGTGGTCCGCAGCCTGGCCGATGGCCGCTCCACCCGCACCGCCGTGGTCGACCGCGAGGTGGCCCAGGCCTTCGCGCTGAAGGAGTGGATCGCGATCCGAAAGCCGGGCCGCGTGGCCAGCTACACCATCACCCCCGCAGGCCGCGCCGCGCTGAAGCGGATGCTGGCGGAGACCGAGGCCGGGGAAGGGGGCTTCTGTGGGGCTCCGATGCCCTTCGCGCTCCAGCACCAGGACATCGAGGAGGTCGATGCCGGCGAGGAGCGGCCGCGCAAGATCCGCTACAACCGCGCCGAAAGCCCGGTGACCGCGCTCGCCCGCCGCCGCGAGAAGGACGGCAAGCCATTCCTCTCCGCCGATCTGGTCGCCGCCGCCGAGCGTCTGCGCGAGGACTTCGAGATGGCCCAGATGGGCCCGCGCGTGGCCCAGAACTGGGACAACTTCCTCACCGGCGGCACCCGCGGCCAGTTCAACCCCGCCGCCGGGCCCGCCAACGGCCCCGCCGCCAGCCGGGCCCGCGTGGCCGGCGCGCTGCGCGATCTCGGCCCCGGCCTCGGCGACATGGTGCTGCGCTGCTGCTGCTTTCTCGAGGGCCTCGAGGCTGCCGAGAAGCGCATGGGCTGGTCGGCCCGCTCCGGCAAGATCGTGCTGCGCATCGCGCTCCAGCGGCTGAAGCGCCACTACGAGGAGGCCTACGGGCCCGAGGCCAACATGATCGGCTGACCGGGCACAGGGATTTGGGCGAGCAGTCTCCCTGCAGGCCCGCGCGGAACAGGCTGCCGCGCGGGCCTTTTCATCCCACCAGGGCGCCCACGCCAAAGGCCACCAGCGCGCAGAGGATGCCCACGCCCAGCACCTCCGAGAGCGCGCGCCAGGCCGGCTCGCCGGTGGCGCGTGTCCGCAGCAGCCCCAGGGCTGCCAGCGCCGCGAGGCTCGCGGCACTCGAGGTCAGAACGCTGCCTGCCTCCGGTCCGGCCAGGATGTAGGGCAGCAGCGGCACCAGGCCGAAGGCCAGGAAGGCCAGGAAGGTCACCAGCCCGTCCACCACCGGCCGGGCGCCGCGCAGGTCGGGCATCGCCACGCCCGCGCCCGCGAGCAGGTCGGCCACCAGCGCGGGGCTCTCGCTCAGGCTGTCGGCCGCCTGCCGGGCGCTGGCCGCGCCGAGCCCGCGCCCCTCCAGCATCCGCACCAGAGCCGCGCGGTCGGCCCCTGCCAGCACCCGCGCCCGCTCGGCATGGTAGAGCGCCCGCGCCGAACGGGTTGAAAGGAACTCTCCCAGCCCCATCGAGACCCCGTCGGCAAAGAGGTTCGCCAGCCCGAAGACCAGCACCGCCAGCGCCCCGATCGCGCCCGCGCCCTCCGCCTCGGCCCCGGCGAAGCCCGCGACGATGGCGAAGGTGGTGACGATCCCGTCGTTGCCGCCATAGGTGATCTGCTTGAGGTGGTGGGAGAGGCGCATGGGGGATGGTGGCTCTTCGCTTGGCTGCATCGGGGCCCATCATCGCCCGCCCGCCGCCCCATGGCCATCCGTCCCGCCAAAAAAAGACGGGTGCCCGCTGGGGACGGGCACCCGCCGGAAACCGGCCATCCTGGCCCGGTTTCGTTCGGTGATGACGAAAGGCGAGCTTCGGAGGGCCCCGATATGCCCCGGAGTTGCGATAAATTGAAATTGAATTTTATCGCCCCTTCGATTAGCAAAACCTATGAACCTCACTCTGCGCCAGCTCCGGTACTTCACCGCCCTCGCGGACACCGGCAGCTTCGTGCGCGCCGCCGAGCAGGTGCATGTCTCCCAGCCCGCCCTGAGCCAGCAGATCAAGGAGATGGAGGCGCAGATGGGCCTGCGGCTGGTGGAGCGTCAGCCGCGCCGGGCGGTGCTGACGCCCGCGGGCCACGAGCTCCTGGCCCATGCCCAGGCAGTGCTGGCGGAGATGGACGCGCTCGAGCAGGCGGCGCGCTGGCGCGAGGGGCTCGGCGGGCGGCTGGCGCTCGGTGTCATCCCCACCATCGCGCCCTACCTGCTACCCGTCGCCCTGCCGCTGATCCGCTCGCGCAACCTCCGGCTCGAGCTGCGGGTCCGAGAGGCGCAGACGGAGCGAGTGCTCGATGCGCTGGAGAGCGGACGTCTCGACGCCGCCGTGGTGGCGCTGCCCTCGGGCCGCGAGGGGCTGGCGGAGGAAGCGCTCTTCGAAGATCGCTTCCTGCTCGCCGGCAACGCCGCCACGCTGGCAGGGCAGGGGGCCGGCCTGCGCCCCGAGGCGCTGGATCCGGGGCGCCTCCTCTTGCTGGAAGAGGGCCATTGCCTGGCCGACCAGGCTCTGGAGGTCTGCGCCCTGCGCCGCGCCGACACGCGGGTCGATCTCGGCGCTTCCTCGCTCGCTACGCTTGCCGGGCTGGTGGCCGAGGGCTTCGGCTTCACCTTCCTGCCCGAACTCGCCGCCGCTTCCGAGCGCGCGGCCTCGCCCAATCTCGCCCTGCGCCGGTTCGAGGAGCCGCAACCCGCCCGCCGGATCGGCCTGCTGCGGCGCCAGACCTCCACCGATGACGGCTGGTTCACGGGCCTGGCCGAGATCCTCCGCGAAGCCGGCCAGACCCGCCTCTCCCAGGCCCCGGTCTGACGCGCAACCGCCTCATTTTCTTGCTGAAAATACTCCCGCCGGAGGCTCCGACCTCGCCGCGGTCACTTGGCTTCCACCCGGAGTGCACCCGCGCAACCCCTGTAGGTCGGAACTTGTCCCGACGCCCCCCTCACACCCGGAAGTGCTTCGACAGCTTCAGCCCCTGGCCCTGGTAGTTCGAGGCGATCTCCGCCCCGTAGAGCCGCGCCGGCCGCTCCGCCATCCGCTCATAGACCAGCCGGCCGACCACCTGCCCGTGCTCCAGCACGAAGGGTGCCTCGTGGCAGCGCACCTCCAGCACCCCCCGGCTCCCCGCGCCGCCCGCCTCGGCATGGCCGAAGCCCGGGTCGAAGAAGCCCGCGTAATGCACCCGGAACTCGCCCACCAGCGCCAGGTAGGGCGCCATCTCGGCGGCATACATCGGTGGGATCGTCACCGCCTCGCGGCTGACCAGGATGTAGAAGGCGCCCGGGTCGAGGATGATCCGGCCCTCTGCCGTCTCGATCGGCTCCCAGAACTCCGCCGCCGGGTAGTGGCCGATCAGGTCGAGGTCGATAATGCCGGTATGCGGCTTGGCGCGGTAGCCCACCAGCCGGCCCTCGGCCGGGCGCAGATCGACCGAAAAGCCCAGGCCCTCCGAGATCACCGCCTCGCCGTTCACCAGCGGCACCTCGGCGTGCAGCGCCCTGAGCGCCGCATCGTCCAGCACCGCCTGCCCGCGCCGGAAGCGCAGCTGGTTCAGCCGCATCCCCGGGCGCACCAGCACCGAAAAGCTCCGCGGGCAGATCTCGGCATAGAGCGGGCCCTCGTAGCCCGCCGGCACTCGGTCGAACTCCACGCCGCGGTCGGTGACGAGCCGTGTCAGCAGGTCGAGCCGCCCGGTGGAGCTCTTGGCATTGGCAACCGCCGTCAGCCCCGGCTCCAGCGTCAGGTGCTCCATCAGCGGCACGAGGTAGACGCAGCCCTTTTCCAGCACCGCGCCGCCCTCGAGCGACACCTCGTGCATCCCGAACTCCGCGAGACGCTCCGCCACCGTGGCACCCTTGCCCGGCAGGAAGGAGGCGCGCACCCGGTAGGCCACGGTTCCCAGGCGCAGATCGAGGCTCGCGGGCTGGATCTGGGCCTCGGTCACCTCCGGGGTGCCGCGCAGGCTGCCCCGCGCGATCATCTCCGAGATCGCCTGTCCCGGCAGCACGCCCAGGGCTTCGGTCATCGCGCAAGGCTCCCCGTCAAAGCGAACGCCCGCGACCCTTTCGGGTGCGGGCGTTCATGAAACTGTTGGTCGGGCTAGCAGGACTTGAACCTACGACCTTCCGTCCCCCAGACGGACGCGCTACCAGACTGCGCCATAGCCCGACGTGGGGGCTTTCTAGACGATTCTGACGCCCATGCAAGGGGAGATCGGTAGGCACCTGCGCGGGCTGTCCGGGCCTCAGCCCATCCGCGCCCGGAGCGCCAGCAGGCGCTCGTAGAGCGGGCGCAGCGTGCCGGCATCGAGCCCCTCACCGGAGAGCGGGCGGGCCATCGGCGGCGCGGGATCGGCGGGGAAGGGCGCGTGCTCCGGGGCAGGGGCCTCGTCCGTCCCGGAAGCCTGCTCGTCGAGATCGGGCATCCGGGCCGCGCCCACGCCGGCGAAGCGCGCGTCGTCCTGAGGCTCGTCGTACTCGGCCAGCGGCGGCGGGCCGGGGCTGACCGGCGGCACGGTGGTTTCGCGCTCCGCCATCGGCTTGCGGATGAAGCTCGGCAGCGACACGTCCTCCTCGTCCCCGGGGGCGTCGCGGAAGAGGTCGGCCTTCTGCTCCGGCGCGGGCAACTCCTCGGGCGACACATCGGCGGCGACGTCGGAGTCCTGGCTCAGCACGAAGACTTCCGCCGCAGGCGCGGGCTCCTCGCCCTCCATGCT
>CAYVQK010000080.1:6366-15688 GCA_964454145.1 uncultured Oceanicola sp.
GCAGGCTCCTCGCCCTCCATGCTCACGGCGCCTTCGAACACGTCAGGCTCCGCCTCGGCCTGGTGCACATGCACCTCGGCGCCGCTCTCCGGCGCCATGGCCGCCGCGGCTTCCGCTCCGGAGGCATGGGCCACCGCCGGCGCCTCGCCCACGGGTTCGTCCACCGGCGGCGAGAGGTCGGCCACCGCCTTCACCCCGTGCTCGCGGATGAACTTCTGCGCGCCCTTGATGGTGAGCCCGTCCTCGTGCAGCAGCTTGCGGATGCCGCCCAGCAGCTCCATGTCGGCGGGGCGGTAGTAGCGCCGCCCGCCCGCCCGCTTCAGCGGCTTCACCTGCGTGAACTTGCTTTCCCAGAAGCGCAGAACATGGGTCTGCACGCCCAGCCAGTCGGCCACTTCGGAGATGGTGCGAAAGGCGTCGGGCGCTTTACCCATGGGCTATCCCTTGCTCTGTTCCCTCATGTCGCCCCGGCTCTCGCGGCAGGGTCACTTCCGGTTGCCGTCGGCCACCCGGTCCTTCATCAGATGCGACGGGCGGAAGGTCAGCACCCGGCGGGGGCTGATCGGCACTTCCTGGCCTGTCTTGGGGTTGCGGCCCACGCGGGCGGCCTTCTCGCGCACCGAGAAGGTGCCGAAGGACGAGATCTTCACGCTCTCCCCCTTCACCAGCGCGTCCGACATGTGGGCCAGCACGGTCTCGACCAGCTGCGCGCTTTCGTTGCGGCTGAGACCGACCTCGCGGAACACCGCCTCGCTCAGATCCATCCGCGTCAACGTCTTGCCGGCCATGTTCTGTCCCCCGTTGGTTTCGCAAGAGGATGCGGCAGGCGATATTCCGAGTCAATATCAGTGGCTTGGAAGCTGCTGTTTATTCACCGGTTTTGGCCGGGCGCGCAGCGGAAGGGGAGATTGTCGTGCCGGGGCGGGCGATTTGCGGAACAACGGTCCCGCCGCAGCGGGCGCCCGGGTGAGTCGCGGCCCCGCCCCGCGCTACCAGCGCAGAACCACCGCGCCCCAGGCCAGACCGCCGCCGATCGCCTCGCAGACCACCACCTGGCCGGGCTGGATGTGGCCCTCCGCCACCCCCACCGAAAGCGCCAGCGGGATCGAGGCCGCCGAGGTATTGCCATGGTCCTGGACCGTCACCACCACCTTCTCCATCGGCAGGCCCATCTTCTTGGCGGTGGCCGAGATGATCCGCAGGTTGGCCTGGTGCGGCACCAGCCAGTCCACGTCGGTAGGGGTCAGCCCGGCCTTGTCCAGCGCGGTGTGCGCGGTGGCGGCGAGCTTCTCCACCGCATGGCGGAACACTTCCTTGCCCTGCATCCGCAGGAAGCCGGTGGTGCGGGTGGCCGAGGGGCCGCCGTCGACGTAGAGCAGCTCGCGGTAACGGCCGTCGGAGTTGAGATCGGTCGCCAGCACGCCGCGGTCGGCCGAGGTGCCCTCGCCCTCTGCGGCCTCCAGCACCAGCGCCCCCGCCCCGTCGCCGAAGAGCACGGCGGTGGAGCGGTCTTCCATGTCGAGGATGCGGCTGAAGGTCTCGGCGCCGATCACCAGCACCCGACGCGCCTGTCCGCCCAGGATCAGGCCCTGGGCATTGGCCAGCGCAAAGACGAAGCCGGCGCAGACGGCCTGGATATCGAAGGCAAAGCCGCTCTCCATGCCGAGCTCGGCCTGCACCATGGTGGCGGCGGAGGGAAAGGTGAAGTCTGGCGTGGACGTGGCGACCACGACCGCGTCGATGTCGGAGGGGGCGAGCCCGGCCTGCGCCAGCGCGGCGCGCGCGGCCTTGGCGGCCATCTGGCTGGTGGTCTCGCCTGGCGCCGCGAAGTGCCGCCGCTCGATGCCCGAGCGCGAGACGATCCACTCGTTCGACGTGTCCAGCCGATCCTCGAACCAGGCGTTCGGAACCACGCGGTCGGGCAGATAATGCCCGACGCCCCTTACAACGGCCCGCACCACCATGCTCTCAGATGCCTCTTGTTGTTCGCGTCCGGACGGCCTGCGCCCGGGTTTCATTCGGTCTCGGGCGTCAGGCGCCCGCTGTCAGTCGTTATGCGGCGCATCCTGCCCCGCGTGGCCCACCGATGCAAGGCGGGCGGCCAGCCGCTCGCTGAAGCGGGACTGGGCGAGCTGGAACGCCAGCTTGATCGCGGCAGAGACCCCGGTGGCATCGGCCCCGCCGTGGCTCTTCACCACCGTGCCGTTCAGCCCCAGGAAGACGCCGCCGTTCACCCGGCGCGGGTCGATCCGCTTGTTCAGCCGCTTCAGCGAGCCCAGCGCCAAGAGCGCGGCCAGCTTCGACAGCAGCGAATGCCGGAAGGCCTCGCGGAGGAACTGGCCGATGAGCTTGGCAGTGCCCTCGCCGGTCTTCAGGGCGATGTTGCCGGTGAAGCCGTCGGTCACGATCACGTCGACCCGGTCGGAGGGAATGTCGCCACCCTCGACGAAGCCGACGAAGTCGAAGTCGTTCTTCGCCGCGGCCTCCTCGATCAGGTCATGCGCCACCTTCAGCTCGGCCCGGCCCTTGTGCTC
Source organism: uncultured Oceanicola sp. (assembly GCA_964454145.1). Classification (GTDB taxonomy): domain Bacteria; phylum Pseudomonadota; class Alphaproteobacteria; order Rhodobacterales; family Rhodobacteraceae; genus Vannielia. Next base: position 8,901 of record CAYVQK010000080.1, read on the forward strand.
CTCGGTGCCCACGTTCAGCAGGCCCACCCGGGGGCGGCTGAGGCCCATGCCGTTGCGGGCATAGCTCATGCCCATCAGCGCGTATTGCAGCAGATCCTGCTGGTCGGCGCGAATGTCGGCGCCCACGTCGAGCATGATGTTGAAGCCCTGGGGGTTGCGCGAGGGCCAGAGACAGGCGATCGCGGGGCGGTTCACCCCCTCGATCTTGCGCAGCCGGAGCATGCTGACGGCCATCAGCGCACCGGTGTTGCCACAGCTCACCGCCACCGCGGCCTCGCCCTTCTCGACCGCAGCGATGGTGGACCACATCGAGGTGTCCTTGCCATGGCGCATGACCTGGGAAGGCTTGTCATCCATCTTCACCACGCCCTTGGCGTCGCGGATCACGACACGGCTGGCCAGCCGGCGCTTCTCGACGAGCGGGCGCAGCTCGGCGGCAGGGCCGTGCAGGATGAAGGCGATGTCGGAGTTCTTCGCGGCCGCGTCGGCAATGCCCGCCACCACGGCGGTCGGGCCCGCGTCACCCCCCATCGCATCGACAGAAATGACAACCCGGCCCGAAAGGGCCGGGAGCTGGGTCGTGTCGGCGCTAGTACGATCAGGCATGGTCTCGGGCGTGCCGGTGGTCACGCTCAGGCCCAACTCGCTCAGGCGGCGTCTTCGTCGATGTCGATCTCGTCGGCAGCCGCGACGATTTCCTTGTCGTCATAGTGGCCGCAGGCACCGCACACGTGGTGGGGGCGCTTCAGCTCGCCGCAGTTGGAGCATTCGGCCGGGTTGTCGGCCACGAGCGAGTCGTGCGAGCGGCGCATGTTGCGGCGCGACTTGGTGACTTTATTCTGAGGGACAGCCATGTCTCAACCTCGGGTCTGGGCAGGGCGCAGCGCATTTCGTCGGCGCCCCGGCGTCTTCGGGAATCTCGTTCGGCGCGTCATACGCCGCCCGACCGCACCGTTCAAGCGCCGATCCGTCGGGAGGCGGCAAAATACGAAAGTTTTCCCGAAAGGCAAGGGAAGAGTTGCACCCGGGCCCCGCAACGGCGGCGCGCATGGTTGCGCCGCATGATCCTGTCGCAGATAGGGTCCGAAATCCCGATGGCCCCGGCTACTCTTCCATCTTCTTCTTCAGCTCCGCCAGCCCGGCGAAGGGCTTCACCTTCTCCTCGGTCAGCGGGTCGGCGCCCGGCTCGGTGAAGACGGCCTCGCCCAGTTCCACCCCCTCGGCCCGGGGGAAGGGGGGCAGGGCAAGCGCCAGCGCCTCGCGCATCACCTCGCCCAGGTCGAGCACGGCGGGCAGGGGCTCGGCCTCCTCGTCCTCGGGCATCTCGGCCTCGTCCTCCTCGGGAAACTCGAAATCCGCCAGGTAGCGCCGCGTCACCGGCTCCTCGATCCGCGTCGTCACCGGCTCCAGCGTCACCACGCAGCTCTGCACCACCGTGGCACCCAGCTCGGCGTCGAGCTGCCAGTCCTGCCGGCCCATCGGCGTGAGCGTTCCGGCGAAGCGCAGCTTCTTCAGCCCGAGAATCCCCAGCTCGCCCGCGATCTGCCCGAGCTCCGCGGCATCCGGTTGCAGCGCGAAACGGGTCGGGCCCTTGGTCTTCAGCTCGGAGAGCCGGATCACCCGATTGTCACTCCCTGGGTCCGTCGCAGAGGCCATGCGCTTCCTTTCTTGATGTAATGCCGATCCTTCTGTAAGCCGATTACCAGACAAAAGAAACTGAGGCACGAGGGGATGATGGCGGCTTTGAGGGCGTCTTTGTCGGGGGCAGGCACCGGCGCAGCGAAGGGGCTGATGCTCCTGGCGCTCGTTCTGTCGCTTGCCGCCTGCACCGCGCGGATGCGCAACCACGGCTACACCCCCTCCGATGCGGACCTCGCCCAGATCCAGGTCGGCGTGGACACCCGCGAAAGCGTGATCGAGGCCGTGGGCTCGCCCGCGGGCTACGGCGTGCTGCGCGAGACCGGCATCTACTACCTCTCCGCCAAGACCCGCACCTGGGGTCCGCGCGAGCCCGAGTTCATCGACCGCCAGCTGGTGGCGATCTCCTTCGGTCCGGGGGGCCGGGTGAGCAACATCGAGCGCTTCACCCTGCGCGACGGCAATGTGGTGGCGCTCTCCCGCCGCGTGACCGACAGCAACATCTCCGGCGTCAGCTTCCTGCGCCAGCTCCTTGGCAACCTCGGCCGCTTCCGCGCCGAAGACTTCCTCGACTGAGGTCGGTCAGCACCCAGCCTGCGCGGACTTCGCAGGGTGGGTGCCAACCCACCATCAGTCCTCGGGCTTGAACTCCAGCGCCACGCCGTTGATGCAGTAGCGCAGGCCCGTCGGCTGCGGCCCGTCGGGGAAGACATGGCCAAGGTGCGCGGCGCAGCGGGCGCAATGCACCTCCGTCCGGGTCATGAAGAACTTCCGGTCCACGCTCTCGCCCACTTCCGCGCCCTCCTTGGGCGCCCAGAACGAGGGCCAGCCGGTGCCGCTGTCGAACTTCTGGCCCTGGTCGAAGAGCGGCGCGCCGCAGCAGACGCAGGTGAAGGTGCCGGGCGCCTTGGGAAAGTCGTCATGGGTGAAGGCCCGCTCGGTGCCGTGCTTGCGCGTCACCTTGTAGGCGAGGTCCGAAAGCTGCTCCCGCCACTCCGCGTCTGTCTTCTCGATCTCGGCCATGCGTTTCCCTCCATCTTCCGGTCACAACTTGCGCCTATGCTCGCGCCGGTCATATCTAGGGTCATGGCCGGAAATCGCAATCAGGGGCGAGGAGCGCGCGCGGTGAGGGAGCTGACAAAAGGCCGTTACCGGGTCCGCCTCGCGGGGGAGGGCGACATGCCCGAGGTTTTCGCCCTGCGCGCCCGTGTGTTCCGCGGTGACGCGGCGGCTCCCGATGCCGATGCCTTCGATGCCCGTGCCATGCACGTGATGGTAGAGGATCTCGCCCGGCACCGCCTCGCCGGCTGCTTCCGGCTGCTGGCGCTCTCCGGCGGCGCCGAGATCGGCTCCGGCTACACCGCGCAGTTCTACGGGCTGGCGCCGCTGGCGGGCTACCGGGGCCCGGTGCTGGAGATGGGCCGCTTCTGCATCGACCCGGCCTTCCGCGGTGACCCGCACGTGCTGCGCACCGCCTGGGCCGGGATGACCGACCATATCGACACCCACGGCATCCGCTTCCTCTTCGGCTGCTCGTCGTTCCATGGCACCGACCCGGCGCAGCACATGGATGCCCTCGCGCTCCTGCGTGCGCGGCACCTCGGCCCGCCGCAGTACCGCCCCGAGGTGAAGGCGGGGCAGGTGCACCGCTTTGCCGACCTGCCCGAGCACACGCCCGACCGGCGCCTGGCCTCGCAGCAGATGCCACCCTTGCTGCGCAGCTTCCTCATGCTCGGCGGCTGGGTCTCGGACCACGCGGTGGTGGATGACGACCTCGGCACCCTCCACGTCTTCACCGGGCTGGAGATCGAGGCGATTCCCCAGAACCGCGCCGCTGCCTTCCGCGCGACGGTCTGAGCGCCCGCCCACGTAGGGTGGGCAATCTGCCCACCAAACCGCTAGCGTCCCCCAGCCCTGCACCCCGCGCATGGCTCCTCGCGCAAACCCTTTCCCCCGCGCAACCCACGCGCTATCTAGTGGCCAAACGCGCCCCGAAAGGCCCGCCCGATGACAGACCAAGCCCCGCCCCGCCTGCGCCACCCCGAGAAGGCCCGCAAGCCCGACAATCCCCAGCCGAAGAAACCGGCCTGGATCCGGGTGAAGGCGCCCACCTCCAAGGGCTACCACGCGACCGCGAAGATCATGCGCGAGCACAGCCTCAAGACCGTCTGCGAAGAGGCCGCCTGCCCGAACGCGGGCGAGTGCTGGAGCCAGGGCCACGCCACCATGATGATCATGGGCGACGTCTGCACCCGCGCCTGCACCTTCTGCAACATCGCCACCGGCAAGCCGCCCGAGGCCCTCGACGTGTTCGAGCCGGGCCGCGTGGCCGACGCGGTGAAGAAGCTCGGCCTGAACCACGTCGTCATCACCTCCGTCGACCGCGATGACATCGAGGACGGCGGCGCCGAGCACTTCGCCATGACCATCCGGGCGATCCGCAAGCAGGCCCCCGGCACCACCATCGAGATCCTGACGCCCGATTTCATCCGCTGCGATCCGGCGGTGCTCGAGGTGGTCGTCGAGGCCCGCCCCGACGTCTTCAACCACAACCTCGAGACGGTGCCCGGCCTCTACCCCGAGGTCCGCCCCGGCGCCCGCTACTTCCACTCGCTCCGTCTGCTGCAACGGGTGAAGGAACTGGACCCGACGATGTTCACCAAGTCCGGCATCATGGTCGGCCTCGGAGAAGACAAGCAGGCCGTGCTCCAGGTGATGGACGACATGCGCGCCGCCGACATCGACTTCCTGACCATCGGCCAGTATCTCCAGCCCACGCCCAAACACCACCGGGTGGACCGTTTCGTGACACCCGAGGAATTTGCCGCCTATGAAAAGGCCGCCTGGGGCAAGGGCTTCTCCATGGTCTCCGCCACCCCGCTCACCCGGTCGAGCTACCACGCGGGCGACGACTTCGCGCGGCTCCGCGAGAACCGGCTGAAGAAGCTGGGGATGGCGTGAAAGGCACGCTCGCCGCTCTGTTCCTCGCGTGGACAAGCGGCGTGACGCCCGTGGCGGGGCAGGGGGCCGAGGAAGGCTGGGCCGTCACCCGCCACCCTGAGCAATCCGCCTGCGCCGCCTCGCTCACCTCCGAGCAGGGCGCGGCGCTTTCGCTCTGGGCCCCGCCTGCGGGTGAGACCGAGGGCTTCCGGCTCACCCTCTGGCTCACGGCGGACCTGCGCGACATGGTCCCACAGCCCGACGGCCCGATGGCGTTCGCCTTCCGCCCCTCCGGCCAGCCCGCCGTGCAGCTTGACGGCACGCTCGAGCCCGATGGCGCCTTCTGGCGCTTCACCCACGCCTTCGCCGACCTCGCCGAGGCGGCCCGCTTCCTCGGCACCACCACCAGCGGCCGGCTGACGCTGTTCCACCCCGAGGCGGGCGTGCTCGCGAGCTTCGAGACCTCCGGCGCCGAAGAGGCCCTCACCGGGCTGCTCTCCTGCGCCCCGGAGGCCGCTGAATGACCCGGCTGCTCCTCGCCCTCGCCCTCGCGCTTCTCCCCGCCACGGCCTCCGCCACCGGCTGGACACTCGAGAAGCACCCCTCCCGTGCCCCCGGCGCCGGCCGATGCGAGCTTCACGCCCGGGGCGCGGAAGGCAGCAGGCTCCTGCTGTCGATGTGGGATCACAACCGCCGCAAGTCGCGCTTCCACCTGGTGCTCTTCCTCACCCCCGGGGCCCGCGCCACCATCCCGCTGCCGAACGGCCCCGCCGCGCTCACCTTCGCCCCCTCCGGCGTGAAGGGCACCCCACTGGAAGGCCGTCTCTCTGGCTCGGATGAGGTGCCGCGCTTCACCCATGACTTCCCCAGTCTCGACGCCATGCGCGCCTTCACGCAGGCCATCACCGGCCCCACGCTCTTTGTCGCCGGGCCAAACGCCACGCCCCACACCGACCTCCTCGCCCGCTTCACCCTCTCCGATGGCGACCGGGCGATGAACGCGCTGCTCTCCTGCTCCTTCCCGATCCGGTAACCCGACATGACCGACACCAAAGCCGCCGAACTCCTCCACCTCCGGGGCCAGACCCTCGCCAAGGGCGACCCGATCGCGCCGCCGATCACGCTGGCTTCGATGTATCACCTGCCCGGAACGCCGGGTGGGGTGCCCGGCTACGGCCGCTCCGACCAGCCGACCTGGGAGGCGACCGAGCACCTGCTCTCGCACCTCGAGGACGCGCCGGCGCTGCTCTTTCCCTCCGGCATGGGCGCGATATCGGCCGCGCTCTTCGCCACGCTGAAGGCGGGCGACCGGCTGCTGGTGCCCTCCGACGGCTATTACAACGTGCGCAAGCTGGCCGATCAGTTCCTGAAAGGTCTCGGCGTCGAGGTGGTCGAACGGCCGACCACGAGCTTTTCCGAAGGCGGCTTCGAGGGGTTCGCCGTCGTCTTCATCGAGACGCCGTCGAATCCCGGGCTCGACCTGATCGACCTCGCCGCCACCTGCGCCGCCGTCCGCGGGGCAGGGGGCCTCACCCTGGTCGACAACACCACCATGACGCCGCTCGGCCAGCGCCCGCTGGACCTCGGCGCCGACATGGTGGTGGCCTCCGACACCAAGGCGCCCGGCGGCCATTCCGACAATCTCATGGGCCACGTCGCCTCGCGCGATGCGGCGCTGATGGAACGGGTCCGCACATGGCGCACCGTCGCGGGCGGCATCCCGGGCCCCTTCGAGGCCTGGCTCCTGCACCGCTCGCTCGAAACCCTGCACCTGCGCTTCGCCGCCATGTGCAGCAATGCCGAAGCCCTTGCCCCGCGCCTCGCTGCTCACAAGGCCGTCGCCCGCACCCGCTACCCCGGCCTGCCGGACGACCCCGCGCACAACCTCGCGGCCAGCCAGATGGCCACCAACGGCTTCCTCATCGGCCTCACCCTCGCCGACGAGGCCAGCGCCGAGCGATTCATCGACAGCTGCCCCTTCCTCCGCCCCGCCACCTCCTTCGGCGGCGTCCACAGCTCCGCCGAGCGTCGCGCCCGCTGGGGTGACGCGGTGGCGCCGGGCTTTGTGCGGCTCTCGGTCGGCACCGAGCCCCTGGAGCCGCTCTGGGCGGCGCTGGAGGAGGCGCTGGACGGGCTCTGAGCCCCCATCGCGGCGGCAGGAGTGGGGGGCCAGCCCCCACACCCACAGGATATGTCGAGAATGAAGCCGG
>CAYVQK010000081.1:0-14397 GCA_964454145.1 uncultured Oceanicola sp.
GCACGTCGAACTTCATCCGCGCGTCGTCGAAGGCGTTGAAGCCGCATTCGTAGGCGCTCACCTTCTCCGCATCGGGGTTGCGCACCGCCAGAACGGCGGCTGCGAGGATCAGCACGATCCCGAGGCCCACGGCGATCGCGATGAAGATGACGATGGGCAGATATTCTCTGAGCAAAGCGTCCAAAGCCGGCTCCTTTCTCGCGTGCCGCACGGTCAGGCCGCGACGGCCCCGGGCACGCGCATCGTGGCTGGTTCCGGTCTTACTCCCGCCCCGGGAGAGGGTCAACCTGCACCCCCTTCAAATTCCGGCGTTTTCGGACGGCTCTATTCGGCCGCCACGGGCAGCGTCGCGGCCCGCAGGCGGAAGCTCTCCACCACATGCTCGGCCAGCGCCGCGGCACAGCAGCCCGGCTCCTCCTGCTCGATCATCCGAAGCTGGTAGCGCCCGATCTCCTGAAAGCCCTGCTCCGGCCCCAGCCGCTCCAGCTCGGGGGTGAAATTCGCCAGCGGCAGCGGGCTCACGGCGAGGTCGGCCTCCACCGCCGCCAGCAGCGCCTGCCCGCTCTCCGAGACATAGGCGATGCGCGAGGCGCGGCCCGCGCGTCCCAGCGATTTCAACGACTTGCGCCGCCAGATGCAACCCTCCTGCGCCAGGGCCAGCGGCAGCGGATCGGCCTTCCAGGCCCGCCCGCCGCGCTTGCCCGCCCAGGCCAGCACCTCCTCGTGCACCACCCGCCCCGGCCCGCCCTCGTTGGCGCAGACCGTGTGCAGCGCCACGTCCAGGTCGCCCGCCTGCGCCGCCGCCACGATCCGGCTCGAGGTGTCCAGCGTCACCCGCACATGCACACCCGGATGAGAAGTGGCAAACCGCTTCAGGATCGTCGGCAACGCATGCGCCCCCATGTCGCCCGGCGCGCCGATGCTCACCTCCCCCTGCATCGGCGTGCCGGCAAACCGCGCCAGCGCCGCCTCGCTCACCCGCATGATCTCCTCTGCATAGGCCAGGAAGGCCTCGCCGTCGCCGGTGAGCCGCACCTCGCGCGGCAACCGCTCGAACAGCACCCGCCCCAGCTGCTCCTCCAGCCGCTTCACCTGCATCGACACCGCCGAGGGCGTCCGCAGCACGGCCTTGGCCGCGGCGCTGAACGAGCCGGTGTCATTGATGGCGAGGAAGGTGCGGATCAGGTCGGTGTCGATCATCTGCGGGGCGAGCATGGGGCAATCCTTCAATCTGATTGAACGATACCGTCAATACTATTCGTTTGATTGAACTCACGTCAACCGCCACCTTCAACTCAATCGAAACGACAACCCCAAGGAGCCCACCATGGCCCACATCCCCTACCACCCCGCCGAAGCCGCCCGCTTCCCCATCCTGCGCCGCGCCATCGCCCGCCTCGCCAGCGCCATCGTGGCCAATTTCGAGGCCCGCGCCGCCCGCCGCGCCACGCGCCGCCGGATCACCCGCGTCCAACACCTCGACGACCGGATGCTGCGCGACATCGGCATCACCCGCGCCGACCTCGACTACGCCCTCTCCCACCCCGAGGCCCCCGACGACACCCTCCGCCGCCGCGCCCTCTCCAACCGCAAGGCCGAACTGGAGCGCCCCCGCTTCAAGGCCGCCTGAACCGAAGGGGCCGCCCCCAAGCCGGGAGCGGCCCCAATTCTCTGAAAATTCGACTAAAATGCGAGCGCCAGCCCCCAGCGCTCCGCAAGCCCCATTTTCTTGCTGCAAATATCTCTGCGGGGGTGTGGGGGTGCAAAACCCCCACTCCGCCCTCGCCGTCAGGCCAACCGCTGCAACAGCGCGCGCGAGGGCTCCCCCGTCACCGGCAGCCCGTTCGCCGCCTCGTAGGCCCGGATCGCCGCCGCCGTCTTGTTGCCCAGGACCCCGTCCGGCGTGCCCGCGTCGAAGCCCGCCCGGTTCAGCCCGGCTTGCAAGGCCATCCGGTCCTTCTGGGTCAGCCCGTAGCGGTCCGGCCCGAACTCCGCCTGCAATCCCCCGCGCCCGGCGATCCGGTCGCTCAGGTAGCCCACCGCCAGCGCGTAGTTGTCGGAGTTGTTGTAGCGCTTGATGACGTTGAAGTTGTGCCCGACGGCAAAGCGCGGCCCGCCCGGATCGGGCTGCATCCCGCCGCTCGCCACCTCGCTGCCCCAGCGCTCCCCGCGCCGCCAGCCGTTCTTGGCCAGGTAGGCCGCCGTCGAGGCCAGCGCGTCCGAAGGATCCTCCCCCCAGATGTCCCGCCGCCCGTCGCCGGTGAAATCCACCGCGAAGAGCAGGAAAGACGTCGGGATGAACTGGGTATGCCCCATCGCCCCGGCCCAGCTGCCCACCATCCGCTCCGGCGTGGTGTCGCCCGCCTGCAGGATCTTCAGCGCCGCGATCAGCTGGCTCTCGAAGAAGGCGCCCCGCCGCCCCTCATAGGCCAGCGTCGCGCAGGCCGAGATCACCGGAATGTCGCCGCGCCGGGTGCCATAGGTGCTCTCCACGCCCCAGATCGCGCAGCACACCTCCGCCGGCACGCCGTAGCGCGCCTCGATCGCGTTCAGCCGCCCGCGCTGGCTGGCAAAGGCCGCACGGCCCATCTCCACCTTCTTCTCGCTCGCCACCAGCGACAGGTAATCCTCGAACGACCGCTTGAACTCCGCCTGGTTCCGGTCGCGCTCGATGACGCCGGGGATGAAGCCTGCACCCGCAAAGGCCCGGTCCACCACGCCCTGGCTGATGCCGGCGCCCACCGCCCGGCCCTTGAACCCGGCCACCCAGGTGTTGAACCCCGCGTTCGCCACCGGCCGCATCGCCGGGTCCGGCGTGCTCGGCCCCACGGCATCAAAGCCGCCCGGCCCCCCGCAGGCGGCCAGTAGCCCCGTCGCCGCTGTGGAAATCAGAAATCCGCGCCTGTTCATCGCTGCTCGCATCCTCGGGTGTCTCCCCGTTTTGGTGACTGCTTCGTTTCGCCCGAGGCTATCCCATCCGGCACGTCACCCCAAGAGCCAACCGAGCCCGCGCGCGGCCCGCCGCCGTAGGGTGGGCAATCTGCCCACCTCCGCGCCCTCATTCCATCCAGGGCGCCTTGCGCTTCTCGAAGAAGGCGGCGATCCCCGCGCCCGCCTCATCGCCTTCCCAGACCGCCACCAGCGCCTGCACGCTCGTGTCCACGTCTTCCTCCGAGGGCGCCGACCCCAGCCGCAGAGCAAGCGCCTTGGCCGCGGCCACCGCGCCCGGCGCGCAGTGCAGATAGGGCAACACCTGCCGCTCCACCGCCGCGTCCAGCTCCTCCTCCGGCACAGCCTCGGCCACCACGCCCAGCCGCACCGCCTCCGCCGCATCGAAAAGCCGCGCGCTCATGAACACCCGCCGCGCCATCGCCTCGCCCATCCGCGCCAGCACGTAGGGCCCGATGGTCGCCGGGATCAGCCCCAGCCGCGTTTCGGTAAAGCCGAACTTCGCGCCCTCTGCCGCCACGGCCACATCGCACACGCAAGCCATCCCCACGCCGCCACCGAAGGCATTGCCGTGGATGCGCCCGATCACCGGCTTGGGGCAGGCGTTCACCGCGCCCAGCATCTCCGCCAGCCGCCAGGCCTCCGAGGCCCGCGTCTCGCCATCGGCGGCCATCTGCTCCTGCATCCAGCCAAGGTCGCCCCCGGCGCAGAAGCTCTTGCCCTCCGCAGCCAGCACCACCACCCGCACGGCCTCATCCGCGCCTAGCCGCTCGATCGCGGCATGGATCTCGTCGATCAGCTCCGCCGACAGCGCGTTGTGCTTGTCAGCGCGCGCCAGCCAGAGCGTCGCCACGCCACGCGCGTCCGTTTCGATCCTCACCAAGCCCATGTCACCCCCGTCGGTCGGCATCTGTCCCGCCTCCCCCGCGCATCGCCCGCGCCATCGCCGCGGCCTCCGCCACAATGCCCATGTCGAGCCCGGTCTCATAGCCCAGCTCTGCCAGCCGGGCCGCCACCGCCTCGGTCGCCACATTGCCCGCAGCCCCCGGCGCGTAGGGGCACCCGCCCAAGCCGCCGACGGCGGCATCGAACACCCTCAGCCCGCGCGCCAGCGCCACCTCGATGTTCTCCAGCGCCCGGCCCGATGTGTCATGGAAATGCCCCGCCAGCCGCCCCGCCGGCACCTCGCCCAGCACCGCAGCCAGCATCGCGTCCACCCGCTCGGGCACCCCGCGCCCCAGCGTCTCGCCGAGGCTCACCTCCACACACCCCATCGCCATGAGCGCCCCGGCCACCTGCGCCACCGCGCCGGGGTCCACCTCGCCCTCGAAGGGGCAGTCCGTCACCACCGACACATAGCCCCGCACCGGCACCCCGTCGGCCTTCGCCGCCTCCATCACCGGGCCGAAGCGCTCCAGGCTCTCGGCCACCGAGCAGTTCAGGTTCGCCCGCGAAAACCCTTCCGTCGCCGCCGCGAACACCGCCACCCCGTCGCACTCCGCCGCCCGCGCCGCCTCGTAGCCCTTCAGGTTCGGCGTCAACGCCCAGTAGCTCACCCGCTCGGCCCGCCGGATGCCCGCCATCACCTCGCCCGAGGAGGCCATCTGCGGCACCCACTTCGGGCTCACGAAACTCGCCGCCTCGATCCGGTCGAAGCCCGCGCGGCTCAGGCAATCCACCAGTGCCACCTTCTCGGCCACGCCGATCACCGCCTTCTCGTTCTGCAACCCGTCGCGCGGGCCGACCTCGAAAATCTCGACCCGGTTCACCACGGCGCGTAGAACTCCTCGCGGTAGAGCAGCTCCGCCCCCTCCGGCGGCAGCGAGGCCTTGAAGGCCTCCCGCCGCTCCAGCCGCGCCCACCAGGCCTGAAGCGCCGGAAAGCCCTCCAGCCGGGCAAACCGCTGCCCCATGTACACCGCCTGCCCCACCGCCACATCCGCCGCCGAGAAACCGCCATCGAGCAGGTAGTCCCGCCCCGTGAGCCGGGCCTCCAGCGCGGCATAGCACTTGCCCACCCGCGCGGCCTCCAGCTTCATCACCACCGGGCTGCGCATGTCGTCGTCGTAAAGCATGAGGTGCTGCTGCGTGAGGGCCGCCAGATGCTGGCTGATCGTCTCCGCGAAGTGCAGCCAGATGAGCCAGCTCGCCCGCTCCGCCTCTCCCGGCAAACGTCCCATCCCGGCCCAGGGAAACCGCTCGCAGAGCAGCTCCACGATCGCCCCCGATTCCCACCAGACCTCGCCGTCGATCTCCAGCGCAGGCACACGCCCCGCCGGGTTCAGCGCCAGGTAGGCCTCAGACCGGAGCGACTTGTCGAACGGATGCACCACCAGCTCGAACTCCACGCCCAGCTCGTTCAGCAGCCACAGTACCCGCATCGAGCGCGTCTGGTGGCAGTGGTGCAAACGGATCATCCCCGCTCTCCCCGAATGTGCGACGAGACTGCGGGCTCGCGCCTCATTCCGCCGCCTCGATCCGCACGATCAGCGCGCCCGCCTCGAGCTGGTCGCCCGCCGCAACGCCAAGCTCGGCCACCACGCCATCATGGGGCGCGCGCATCACGTGCTCCATCTTCATCGCCTCCATTACCGCCAGCCGGTCGCCCGCCTGCACGGCCTCGCCCTGGCGCACATGCAGCGAGCGTACCACACCGGGCATGGGCGCCACGATAGCCCCCTCGCCCGCAGCCTCGCCGCCCACCGCCAGCGGGTCGGGCAATGCAAAGACCATCGGCTCCGCACCGAACACCTCCACCTGCCCGCCGATCACCTCGGCCCGCGCCTTCACCGCCCGGCCCTCCAGGGTCCAGCCCTCCGGCCCGCGCTCGGCCCGCAGCTCGGCGCCCGCGATCTCCACGCCATAGGCCCCGCCGCCCAGCGCCGAAACCACGCCCTCGATCCGCTCTTCCCCGCGCAGCAACACCACCGGCCAGCGCATCGGCGCCCAGAGGGCAAAGCCCTCGCCCGGCCTGGTCTCGTTCAGCCCGAGCGCCGCCAGCGCGGCAATCGCCAGCAGCTCCGGCGCCTCGCAGGGCGCCACCAGCCCGTCGAGCTCGCGCCCGATCAGCCCGGTCTCCACCTCGCCCGAGCGGAACCCCTCGTGGTCGATCAACCGCCCGAGAAAGCCGAGGTTGGTCACCACCCCCGCCACCTCGGTCCGCGCCAGGCCCTCGGCCAGCGCCGCCCTCGCCTCGGCCCGCGTGGCCCCCCAGCAGGTCAGCTTCGCGATCATCGGGTCATAGTGCGGGCTGATCGTGTCGCCCTCCCGCACGCCCGTATCCACCCGCCCCGGCCCGAAGCGCAGCCGCTCCAGCCGCCCCGTCGCGGGGAGGAACCCGGCCGGCACGTCCTCGGCATAGAGCCGCGCCTCCATCGCATGCCCCCTGATCGACAACTCCTCCTGCCCGCAGGGCAGCGGCTCGCCCGAGGCCACCCGCAACTGCCATTCCACCAGGTCCACCCCGGTGATCTCTTCCGTCACCGGATGCTCCACCTGCAGCCGCGTGTTCATCTCCATGAACCAGAAGCCATCGGGCCGCAGCCCGCCCGCCCCGTCGACGATGAACTCCACCGTCCCCGCGCCCTTGTAGTGAATGGCCTCCGCCGCCTTCACCGCGGCCTCGCCCATCGCCGCGCGCACCTCTTCGGTCATCCCAGGCGCAGGCGCCTCCTCGATCACCTTCTGATGCCGCCGCTGCAGCGAGCAATCCCGCTCGAAGAGATGCACCGCACGCTGCCCGTCGCCGAACACCTGCACCTCGATGTGGCGCGGATGCTCGATGTACTTCTCGATCAGCACATCGGCGTTGCCGAACGCCCCCTGCGCCTCCACCCGCGCGCTCTCCAGAGCATCCTCGAACTCCTCGGGCCGGGCCACCAGCCGCATCCCCCGGCCGCCGCCCCCCGCGACGGCCTTGATCAGCACCGGGTAGCCGATCAGCGCCGCCTCGGCCTCCAGCCGCCCCGGATCCTGCTCGGCGCCATGGTAGCCGGGCACCACCGGCACGCCCGCCGCCTCCATCCGCGCCTTGGCGGCATCCTTCAGCCCCATCGCCCGGATCGCATCTGCGGAGGGCCCGATGAAGGTCACACCCGCCTTGTCCAGCGCCACCACGAACTCCGGGTTCTCGCTCAGAAAGCCGTAGCCCGGATGCACCCCCTGCGCGCCCGTCCGCACCGCCGCATCCACCACCTTGCCGATGTCGAGATAGCTCAGCGCCGAGGCCGCCGGCCCGATGCACACCGCCTCGTCGGCCATCGCCACATGCCGCGCGCCCGCATCCGCCTCGGAATAGACGGCCACGGTCTTCACCCCCAGCCGGCGGCAGGTGTCGATCACCCGGCAGGCGATCTCGCCACGGTTGGCAATCAGGATCTTGTCAAACATCTCTTCTTCTCTCCTCGCGGCCCCGGACCCGGGCAGGCACACGGCCCGCCGATCCCTCCGCGCAATTCTCTCGCATGGCCGGGGGCCTCAGCCCTCGCCCTCCTCCTCGCCGCCGCCTTCCGACAGGTAGCGGTGCCGGTAGATCAGGTTCACGCGCTCTCCCGTGAGCAGGTAGAAGCCGATCACCACCGCCGCCACCGCCTCGCCGAGGCTCCAGATCACCATGTTGCCCTTGGCGAAATCCACCATCACCAGCGCGCAGGCGACAAGCCCCAGCCAGACGCCCGGCGGAGCCCGCAGAAACAGCGCCACCGCCGCCAGCAGCGCCACAACCGCCTCGCCGAAGAACCAGAGCCCCCCGCCCGCCGTCCAGATCGCGAAGCGGAAGGCCGAGAGCGCCACGAAGACGGCCACCACCGCATAGAGCGCCGGCCCGAGCCGCCCCTTGGGATGGTTCAGCGCCATGGCCCGCGTCACATGCACCCAGCGCTGCCCGCTCACCGGGTCCACCTGCCCCTGCACGAAGCGTCCCTCTTTCGGCATGCCCTTCATCGCGCGCCCCTCACATCCGGAAGACGCCAAAGCGCGTCTCCTCCACCGGGGCGTTCAGCGCCGCGCGCAGGCTCAGCGCCAGCACCTCCCGGCTCTTTCGCGGGTCGATGATCCCGTCATCCCAGAGCCGCGCCGAGGCATAGAGCGGGTCCGACTGCTCCTCGAACTGGTCGAGCACCGGCTGCTTGAACGCCGTCTCCTCCGCCTCGCTCCAGTTGCCCCCGGCCCGCTCGATCGCGTCGCGCTTCACCGTGGCCAGCACGCCCGCCGCCTGGGCACCGCCCATCACCGAGATCCGGGAGGTCGGCCAGGTCCAGAGGAATCGCGGGCTGTAGGCGCGCCCTGCCATCCCGTAGTTCCCCGCGCCAAAGGAGCCGCCCACCAGCATGGTGATCTTCGGCACCGAGGTCGTCGCCACCGCCGTCACCATCTTGGCCCCGTGCCGCGCGATCCCCTCGTTCTCGTATTTCTTGCCGACCATGAAGCCGGTGATGTTCTGCAGGAACACCAGCGGGATCTTCCGCTGCGAGCAGAGCTCGACGAAATGCGCCCCCTTCACGGCACTCTCCGAGAACAGCACCCCGTTGTTGGCGATGATCCCCACCGGCAGCCCCTCGACATGGGCAAAGCCGCAAACCAGCGTCTCGCCATAACGCGGCTTGAACTCGTCGAACCGCGAGCCGTCCACCACCCGGGCGATCACCTCGCGGATGTCCCAGGGTTGCCGCGGATCGGCCGGCACGATCCCGAGAATCTCCTCGGGGTCATAAAGCGGCGCCTCCCCCGTAGGGTGGGCAATCTGCCCACCACCCACACCCGCCAGAGACCCCACCGCCTCCCGCGCCAGGGCCAGCGCGTGGGCGTCGTCCTCCGCCAGCATGTCGGCCACGCCGCTGAGCCGGGTATGCACATCCCCGCCCCCCAGCTCCTCAGCACTCACCACCTCGCCCGTCGCCGCCTTCACCAGCGGCGGCCCGGCCAGAAAGATCGTGCCCTGCTCCTTCACGATGATGCTCACATCGCTCATCGCCGGCACATAGGCCCCGCCCGCCGTGCAACTCCCCATCACCACCGCGATCTGCGCGATCCCCTTCGCGCTCATCTGCGCCTGGTTATAGAAGATCCGGCCAAAGTGGTCGCGGTCCGGAAAGACCTCGTCCTGGTTCGGCAGGTTGGCGCCCCCGGAGTCCACCAGGTACACGCAGGGCAGCCGGCACTGCTCGGCGATCTCCTGCGCGCGCAGATGTTTCTTCACGCTCATCGGATAATAGGTGCCGCCCTTCACCGTGGCGTCGTTGGCCAGCACCATCACCTCGCGGCCCTTCACCCGGCCCACCCCGGCGATCATCCCGGCCGCGGGCGCCGCGCCGCCGTACATCCCGTGCGCCGCCGTCGCGCCCACCTCCAGGAAGGGCGAACCCGGGTCCAGCAACCCCGCCACCCGGTCACGCGGCAGGAGCTTGCCCCGGCTCAGGTGACGCTCCCGCGCCTTCTCCCCGCCGCCCAGCGCTGCCGCTTCCGCCGCCTCCCGCGCCCGCGCCAGCGCCGCCTCCGAGGCCGCGCGGTTCGCCGCGAACTCCTCCGACTTCACCGCAAGTTGCGATACCAGCTTCATGTCGTCCCTTCCCTTTCCTCTGGCGCGGGCAGGAGCTGGCGGTGCATGAGCCACCGCAGCCGAAAGCCATACCGCGCCGCCCGCGCCACATCCGTCTGAAAACTCGCGTTCACGCCCGCGCCGATCGCGGCGCCCGCCAGCGGCACCACCTGCGCCGCCTTGCGCTTGAGCAGGTCGGTCCCGAGCCCCCGCGCCACCCGGTCCACCACCTTGTCGACAACCCAGTCCGCGCCCTTCTCGAGCACGTAGCGCACCTCGGGCGACTGCAACTCCCGCGCCAGCTGGTTGACCTTGCCGAGCGATTCCTTGCGCCCCTCCAGCCCCCGCACCGTGGCCAGTTCCAGCACCATGAGCCGGAAGACGAGCTCTTCCTCGCCCTCCCCCTCGAAGCCGTAGGATTGCCCCGTCGCCCGCACCGTCCGCGCGGCCAGAGAGATCGTCGCCGGAATGTCCAGCGTCATCCCCAGGCCGCCGAACCAGCCCGCCGCCCCGCCCGAGGCCGCGCCGGTGCCCGCCGCCCAGCCCTGCACGCGCAGCGCGGCGGCATCGCAGGCCGCAAGGTCATTGGCGTCATGCGCCACCGCCGGCAGGGTCCACCCCGCGCCCCTATCGGCCATCACCAGCGCCCGGCGCAGCATCCCCGGCGGCACGATCCGCCGCAGAAGCCCGCCCAGCGGCGCCGTGGCCTTCTCGGCCCCGCGCCCCATCCGGCTGTAGCGCTTCTCCTCGTACTTGCGCTGTTCCTGCATCGCAGCCGCCAGCGCCGCCTCCATCCGGCGGTCGCGATCCGGGAGGTCGTCCTTGTCGCTCACATGTTCCCCGCTTGCACCTGGAGCCAGAGCGCCTGCCGCCCGGTCTCCTGCATCAGGCAGCTCAGCATCGCCGGCCCCTGCCCCGTCCCGCCGCTCCACTGCGCGCGGACGAACTCGCACTTCGCATCCCGGTAGGCGATCCAGGCCCGTTGCATGTCGCGCAGCGTCTCCTCCGCCGACAGCAGCCCGTTCTCTTCCGTCGCCATGTCCACGTCGAAGGCCTTCGCCCGCGCCATCGCCTCGCCGTAATGCGCGTTCAGCCGCCCGTCCCAGTATTGCCACTCGGCATCGAGGCAGCCATTCATCCCCACGGTGCTGTGCCCCCCCTCCATCACGTCCATGCAATGGTTCGCACCAAGCCCGATGCAGGCCTCCCGTTCCAAAAGCTCCGGCCCGCTCGCCTCGCAATGTTCGATCAGGCCAGGGTTGAGGGGAATGTCTTCGGCAACTGCCGCACTCCCGAGGCAAAAAACAGCGAAGACGCTTCGCACGGCGGATGGGACGATCCCGCGCCTCATCACACCGCCCCCATCAATTCACGGCCCACCAGCATCCGCCGGATCTCGCTCGTCCCTGCCCCGATCTCCATCAGCTTGGCATCCCGGAACAGCCGCGCCACCGGCGCATCGGCCATGAAGCCCGCACCCCCCATCGCCTGCACCGCCTGGTGCGCCTGCACCATGGCCTGTTCGCTCGCATAGAGGCAGCAGGCCGCCGCATCCGCCCGCGTCACCTCGCCCCGGTCGCAGGCCTTGGCCACCTCGTAGACGTAGGCGCGGCTCGAATTGAGCGCCACATACATGTCGGCGATCTTCCCTTGCATCAGCTGGAAGCTCCCGATCGGCTTTCCGAACTGCTTTCTCTCCGCGAGGTAGGGCATCACCTCGTCGAGGCAGGCCGCGATGATCCCCGGCCCGATCGCCGCCAGCACCACGCGCTCGTAGTCGAGCCCGCTCATCAGCACCTTCACCCCGCCGCCCTCGGTCCCGAGCACGTTCTCGAAAGGCACCTCCACATCCTCGAACACCAACTCGGCGGTGTTCGACCCGCGCATCCCGAGCTTGTCGAAATGCTTCGAGGTCGAGAACCCCACCATCGACTTCTCGATCAGAAACGCCGTGATCCCCTTCGAGCCCGCCTCCGGGTCGGTCTTGGCATAGACCACCAGCGTGTCCGCATCCGGGCCGTTGGTGATCCAGTATTTCGTGCCGTTGAGCCGGTAATGATCGTTCCGTTTCTCGGCCCGCAGCTTCATGCTCACCACGTCCGAGCCCGCGCCCGCCTCGCTCATCGCCAGCGCGCCGACATGCGCGCCGCTCACCAGCCCCGGCAGGTACTTCGCCTTCTGCTCCGGCGTGCCGTTCAGCCGGATCTGGTTCACGCAGAGGTTGGAATGCGCGCCGTAGCTGAGCGAGATCGAGGCCGAAGCCCGCGCGATCTCCTCCACCGCCACCGAATGCGCCAGATATCCCATCCCCGCACCGCCGTAGTCCTCCTCGACGGTCACGCCCAGAAGCCCGAGCTCCCCCAACTCGCGCCAGAGCGCGGCGGGAAACTCGTTCTTCGCGTCCACCTCCGCCGCGATGGGCCGGATCCGCTCCTGTGCGAAGCGATGCACCATGTCGCGCAGCGCCTCCACCTCCTCGCCGAGGTCGAATTTCAACTGTCCTGCAAACATCCGCCTGCTCCTCCCATTTATTGAACAAGCGTTCAAATAGTAGAAGAGCCTCGGGGCGCGGTCAACGATTCCCGTCCGCAAAAGAAAAGAGCGGCCGGGGGGCGCCGGCCGCTCTCATGGATCCGCCGGGAGGGACGGCCCGGCAGATGCTTCGTCAACGGTTGATGTAGACCGTGGTCCTGGTGCCGGGCTTCAGCACCCGGGTCTTGCCGTCGATGGTCAGGTAAGTCACCTCGCTGCCGGGCACGTTGTGCACGCTCACGCCCGAGCCGTTGTCGCCCAGAGCCACCCCATCGCCATCGGCGGCGGTGTCGGGGCCGGCGCGCTCGGTCATATAGACGGCTATTGCCTCGTCGGGGATCTCGATCAGCGGCGCCACCTCGGCCGGTGCATCCACAAGCGTGCCACGAACCACGGCGGCATCGAGCCGCTCCGGCGTGGTGTCCTCGTCGGGCCGCACGATGATGTTCGCGGCGACGACGGGGCGCACCCCCTCGGGGCTTCCGCTCAGGTAGCGGCTGTTGGCCCAGGCGGTTCCGGCATCGGTCCGCACGCGGCACCAGGTCGTGCCGGCAATGCAACCGTCGACTTCGGCGCTCTGGCGGGCACCCAGGGTGCCGACCACCGCATAATCCATGCCGGGCCCCGCCCGCAGGTTCAGATTCGTCAGCGCCGTTGCCTCGGCGGCCATGGCCGGAGCTACGGACATCAGGCTCAGCACGGCGACCGCGCCGGTGAAAAGGGTCTTCATCGTCTTGTCCTCGCTAATCGTCTGTGGGGGCGTCAGGCTCCTATGCAGCCCGCGCGACTTGCCTGATCAACACCTGGTGAGCCGATGCGGTTCCCGACAAAAAAGGGCGGCCCGCCGGGGCCGCCCTCCTGTGTCACCTCTGCCGCGCTCAGCGGTAGACGTAGACGATGGTCCGGTCTTCCTTCACCAGCACGTCCTGACCGTTCACGTTGAGGTAGGAGTACTCGCTGTCCGGGATCGGGTAGATTTCCACGTTCTCGGGAATGCCCGCACCCAGCACCACCTCGCCGTCGAGGTAGATCGGGTCGACCGGGTTCTCGGTCACGTAGGTCACGGTGCTGACCTCGGGCTCCGCCACGGCGTTGCCACCGGCGTTCGCACCCAACACCACGCCCGCGGCGATGGCGGCGGGGCCACCGATCAGCGCACCGGCAAGGGCGCCACCGGTCACGGCACCAGCGGCGGCGCCGGCACCCTCGTTGCCACCCTCTTTCACGTAGGTGACGGTGCGGGTGGTGGTCACTTCGGTGGCCTCGGTGGCCGAGCCGCTGAGGTAGCCGCGGTGGGCCCAGCCGGTGGTGCCGTCATAGGTCACTTCGCACCAGGCGCCGTCCTCGAGGCAGCCGTTCACTTCGGCCTGGTCCATGCCTGCGATCACGCCGACCACCTCGAACTCCGGGCCGGGGCCGGCGCGCAGGTTAAGGTCGGTCGTGGCGGTCGCCTGGGCGGCCAGGATCGGGGTCGCCGCGACCATCAGGGCGGCGGCGCTCACGGTGAGCTTCTTGAACATCTGTAGTCTCCGTTCGTCTTTTTGTGTCCGCCGGGTCTTCCGCGACAAGGCATCGCCGCCCGGCTGGTGTGGGGCGACAACCCTGCGGGGCCGCGAACCGTTCCATCACCTTTCGGGTGCCGTTCGGTAAGGTTGGAAAATTGAGAAAATCCAAGCCGTTGCCCGTTACAGCCTGAAATCTTTCTTGAGCGCCCCCGGCCTGCCCCGCGCCCACGAAAAAGGGGCAACCCGCAGGCTGCCCCCCTCACGAAACTTCACCGCCGGATCCCGGCGCACGCCTCAGCGATAGACGTAGACGATGCTGCGGGTATCGCGCTCGACCAGCACGTTCTGGCCGTTGATGTTCACGTAGGAATAGGCGCTGTCCGGCACCTCGTACACGGTCACCGTCTCCGGCACACCGGCGCCCAGCACCACCTCGCCATCGAGGTAGACCGGCTCCACCGGGTTCTCGGTCACATAGGTCACCACCTGCGTGCCCGGATCATTCGCCACCTGGGCGGCCATCAGCGCGCCGTTGCGCGTGTCCGACGGGCCTGACAGCAGCGCACCCATCACCGGGTCCGTCGTCGTCGCCGAGGTGACGGTCGTGGTGCTGTCGTCGCCGCGGGTCTCCGTGACCGTGCGGGTGTAGGTCACCGTCCGCGGCTGCTCGATCGGGGTGGCCGTCTCGGCGTTGCCGCTGAGATAGGCCCGATGCGCCCAGCCGGTCTGGCCATTGTAGCTCACCTGGCACCAGGCGCCGTCGGCCATGCAGCCCTCGACCTCGGCCATGGCCATGCCGGGGATCACGCCCACGACGGCATACTCGGGGCCGGGGCCCGCCCGGTTGAGCCCGGCGCGCGCGGCCGGCGATCGGCCC
>CAYVQK010000081.1:14407-15477 GCA_964454145.1 uncultured Oceanicola sp.
GTCGCCGTGGCCGGATCGGCCAGCAGCGGGGCCGCCATCACCGACAGCGCGGCGGCGCTCAGGGAAAGTGTCTTGATCATTATTGGTCTCCTGACGTGCTGTCCTGCACAGGGACGCACGCGGCACAATGCCACCGCCCGGCAGGTTTGGAGCCACAACAGGCAACCTTGACCGCGTGTTCCATCACGCTTTCCGGCCCGGCGGAGCATTGCCGACCCGCGCCGTCCTCAGGACGATCCCCGTAACACCCCGTCAGATTTCGTGATCAGGCCCCGCCCTGCCGCGCCTGAAACACCGCGCCCACCTCGGCGCGGATGATCCGCGCGATCAGTTCGCAATCGGCGATCGAGAAGGTCAGCGGCAGCCGCATGTCGACGAGCCCCGCCAGCACACCGTCGGTCTGCGCCAGCCGCGGGCTCTCGGCATAGCGCCAGTGCCCGTAGGCCGAGGTAAAGCCCACCGGCTCCGCCCCGCCGAACCACTTCAGCTCCACGCCCCGCTTCAGGCAGCGCGCCAGCACCTCGCCCACCGCCGCCCCGCTCCAGCCCTTCAGCAGGAACTGGATCGAGGAGCCCACGAAGCTCTCCTGCTCCGGCCGCTCCACCACCGTCAGCCCCGGCGTGCCCCTGAGCCCCGCCTCCACGGCGCGATAGCGGTCGTTCCACCGCGCGATCTGCCGGGGCAGCTCCCGCAACTGAGGCCGCAGGATCGCCGCCCGCAGGTTGTCCATCCGCCCAGAGATGTTGGGCGTCTCCATCCGGTGCCGTTCGAACACCTCCCGCGACGGCGCCGCCAGGTGCCGCTCGTAGAGCATGTAGGAACCCGAGAGCAGCACCGCCTTCGCCGCGATGTCCTCGTCGTCGGACACCAGCAGCCCGCCCTCGCCCGAGTTCATGTGCTTGTAGGTCTGGGTCGAGTAACAGGCCACCGCCCCATGCCGCCCGCTCGGCACGCCGTTCCAGCTTGCCCCCATGGTATGCGCGCAATCCTCCACCACGATCACCCCGGCGGCGTCGCAGATCTCCATCAGCCGGTCCATGTCGCAGATATGCCCGCGCATATGGCTCAGC
>CAYVQK010000082.1:0-15255 GCA_964454145.1 uncultured Oceanicola sp.
CCCGCTCGAAGAGCGAGGCCCCCCTCAGCAGCTCCTGCTCCTTGCGCCGCGCCACGTCCGGCACCCGCATCAGCGAACGGATCATCCAGTCGGTGCCGCCCAAAGCCTCCACCGCCAGCACCTGCCCACCGGCCACAACGCAGGCCTGCCCCACGTCCGCCGCGCCCATCGCCTCCACCACGGCCTCGGCCCGGCTGGCATCGGCATGGTCTCCCGGCCCGGGAGTGGCCGCCGTCGCCACGCCGGCCTCCGGCAGAAGCCCCGGCGCGATCTCATGGGCGGCCGCCACCCGCAGCCCCGCCTCCTCGAAAATCGCCATGATCTCGCGGAGCGTGCCATCGTCACCCCGCTCCATCGCGCCCGCGAGCCGCACGATGAGCCCATGGGTCGCCGCATCCACCCGACTGCGCTCGATCACCGGCCGCTTCACCGCCCCGGCAAGGCACACCGCCTCGCAGCCGCCCTCGACCAGTCCCGCGATGAAGCTGCCCAGCTCTTCCAGCCGGAACGTCGTCACCGCGCGGTCGCCCACCTCCGGGTCGAACCCCTCCAGCGCGTAAATCCGATAATCCCGGCCCGACTCTTCCAGCGCCGCGACAAGCCGCGACGGCAAAAGCCCCTGCCCTGCAATCAGCGCCAGCACGGGCTCACTCCGGCGTGAGGAAGGAACGGTCGCTGTCCCCGGTGACGAAGTCCACGATGCGGCGCACATAGTCGCTCTCGGTCTCCTCACCGAGCCGCCGGGCCCGGTCCTGGAACGCCCCCTCGCCCTGCGCCAGCATCTGGTAGGCCGCCCGGAGCGCGGTGATGTCGGCCCGTGACACGCCCTTGCGCTTCAGCCCCACCAGGTTCAGCCCGTCGAGCTTGCCGCGGCTGGCCTCCACCAGGCCATAGGGGATCACGTCGCGCGTCACCATGCTGACCGCCCCGATGATCGCGCCCTGCCCGATCCGCACCCACTGGTGAATGCCCGAAAGCCCGCCGATGATCACGTCGTCCTCGATCACACAGTGGCCCGCCACCGCCGCGGAGTTGACGATGATCACCCGGTTGCCCACCTGCGCATCATGCGCCACATGAGCGCCCGCCATGATCAGGCAGTCATCCCCGATCCTTGTCACCCCGCCACCGCCCCCGGTGCCGCAGTTGATCGTCACATGCTCGCGGATCCGGTTGCGTGCCCCGATCACCAGCTTCGTCTTCTCGCCCGCGAACTTCAGATCCTGCGGGATCTCTCCGATCACTGCGAAGGAGAACACGGTGCACCCCGGCCCGATCTCGGTGTCGCCGGTAATCACCGCATGGCTCTTGATCTCGCAGTCCTCGCCGATCTTCACGTCGGGCCCGACATAGGCAAAGGGGCCGATATCGACGCCGCCGCCGATCTCCGCCCCATGGTCCACGCAGGCCGTCGGGTGGATGGAGGCTCTCGAAGAAATCGTCATTCGTCCACCTGGGCCGGCATGTCCATCATCGCGGTGAACTCGGCCTCGGCGGCCATCTCGCCCTCCACCTTGGCCTCGCCGCGGAATTTCCACACCTTGCCGCCCGGCTTGCCGCGGGTGACCGTCACATAGAGCTCCAGCACGTCGCCCGGCACCACCTTGCGACGAAACTTCACGCCCTCCATGCCCATGAAATACACGAGCATCCCCTTGTCCTGCAGCCCCAGGCTCGCCCCCACCATCACCGCCGCGGTCTGCGCCAGCGCCTCGATGATGGTGACGCCGGGCATGATCGGCGCGCCAGGGAAGTGGCCCTGGAAGTGCGGCTCGTTGAAGGTGACGTTCTTGATCCCGCAGGCGCTCTCGCAGAACTTCACATCCCGCACCTTGTCGACCAGCAGGAACGGATACCGATGCGGGATGATCCGCTGGATCATCTCCAGATCGACGGTTTCGGGGGTCTCGCTCATGTCTCTGTCCTTCCTGCTCGTCAGTCTGCCCCGGATGGCTCCGCGCCGGTCGGATCCGGCTGTGGCGCCGCCACACCCTCCTCCGGCGTGCCCGGGTCCGGATCGTCGTCGATCTCCGGCACGGCGATCTGGCCACCGTCGCCCAGCATGGCATCCACCCGCATGCGCACGGCGTCGGTCACGTCGATGTCCGACACAGCGAGCAGGATGGCGCGGGAGTCAAGGATGACGCTGGCGCCCCGCGCCTCCACCACCTCGCGTACCACGGGCCCGATGGCCTGGTAGAAGACCTGCTGATCCCGCTCCTGTTGGCGCTGCAGCCGGCGGGTCTTGGCCTCCTGCTCGGCCCGGATCGCCGTCACCTTCTCGTCGAAGGCATCGGCCAGCTCCCGGAAGGCGACGGGGTCCATCCCGGCGCGCTGCTCGGTCAAACGGGCCTCCTCGGCCTCCAGCTCTTCCTGGATGCGGGCGTTCTCGGCGATCAGCTCGGTGCGCGCCTCGTTCAGCTCGCGCTGCAGGCGCTGCCCGAAGAGCGTGCTCTGGAACAGGCGTTCCTGATCGATCGTCAGAACCGAACTCGGCGCACGCTCCGCCTGCTGTGCCGCCAGCGGCGCCGCCAGCGCCAGGCCGAGCGCCACGAGCGCCCGCCCTGTCCACCGTCCGATGCCCCCGCGGCTATGTGCGGGCGCGGGCATCAGAAGTCTGTGCGGATCGACAGGTCGAAGTTGCGCTCCTTGTCGTAGTCCTCTTTCATGATGACTTCCGAGAAGTTGAACCGCAGCGGGCCGATCGGGGTATCCCAGAAGATCGACACGCCGACCGACGAGCGCCAGTGCAGTTCGTCGTCCACCGTGTAGGTGCCATCCGGCCCGCCGCCGACATCGTCGAGGCCCCAGACCGAACCGATGTCGTAGAAGACGCCGCCCGAGATCCCGTATTCCTCCGGCAGACCGAGCGGAAACTCCGCCTCGAGCCGTGCCACGAAGAAGTAGTTGCCCCCCAGCGCGTCCTCGTTGGACACGTTCAGGTCGCGCGGGCCGAGACCGTTGGCCTCGAAGCCGCGGATCTTGCCGTTGAGGTTGAACCGGTCAAGCACGGTCGAGCCGCCTGAAGTGTAGTGCAGCGCACCGCCCTCCAGTTCTGCCCGCAGCGTCACTTCCTCGTTCCACACGCGGGTCTGCGCCGTCATCGAGGCCACGCTGCGGATGTACTGGTTCTCTCCGTCCAGCCCGCCGAAATCCTGACCGAAGGTGAAACGGATAGCGGCGTTGGGGTTAAGGCCTGTGATCCTGGTGTCGTAGATGTAGGTGTAGCCGAGGCTGACGTCCCAGCGCTCGCCCTCTTCCTGCCGCAGGATGAAGGACGACCCGGTATCGCCGGTGAGGTCGGTGTTGCCCTCCGGATCACCCAGGTCGATCCCGCTCAGCGACCTGTAGGCCAGGCTGGTCCGCAACTGCAGGCGGCTCTGCTCGCCAAGCGGAAACTCGAACAGCGGCCGGATGAGGCCCACTGCGCTGTCATAGCGGGAGAACTCCGATTCCGACTGCCGATAGTTGAGGTCGAGCCCGAAGGTCACCTCGCGTCCGAGGAAGGCCGGTTCGCGGAACGAGAAGTTCACCGCATTGGCCGCACTCGTGGTGTCGAAGCCGAAGCTCAGGGATTGCCCCCGGCCGAGGAAGTTACGCTCCGAGAAGCTGACGTTGAAGCCGAGCCCGTCGTCCGAGCCATAGGAGGCGCCGAAGCCGAGCGAGCCGGTGGGGGCTTCCACCACGTCCACGTCAACGATCACCTGGTCCGGGGCCGAGCCCTCGCGCGCGTTCACGTCGGCCGTCTCGAAGAAGCCGAGCGCCCGGATCCGCTCCGCCGCCTCGCGGATTTCCCGCGGGTTGAACGGATCGCCCTCCACCACCCGGAACTGGCGGCGCACCACGCGATCGAGCGTCGAGGCGTTGCCCTCGATGTCGATCCGCTCCACGAAGATCCGCGGGCCCTTGCTGATGGCGAAGTTGATGTCGAGGGTCAGATCGCGCTCGTTGCGGCTGATCTGCGGCTCGACCCGCATGAAGTTGATGCCCTTCTGCGTTGCCAGCCGTTCCAGCCGGCTGATGTTGGTCTCCACGATCTGCGGATTGTAGACCCGGCCACTCCGGATCCGCAGCGCGTTGCGGAACTCGTTGGCGTTCACCTCGGGCATGCTCGAGGTCACCGTCACCCGCCCGATGCGGAATTGCTGGCCCTCCTGCACGTTGAAGGTGACGAGGAAGGCGTCGCGGTTGCGGGTGATCTCGGCCGTGCCGCTCTGCACCCGGAAGTCGATGTAGCCGCGGCTGAGGTAGAAGTCGCGCAGCACCTGCTTGTCGAACTCGATCCGCTCCTCGATGAGACTGTCGCGCTGGATGAGCGAGCGGAACAAGCCCGCCTGCTTGGTCTCCAGCGCCCCGCGCAGGCGTCTGTCAGAGAAGCGGCGGTTGCCGACGAAGCTGATCCGCTCGTTCTCCACCACGCGGCCCTCGATCACCTCGAAGACAAGGTCCACCCGGTTGCCGCTGCGGCGGATCACCTTGGGGGTCACGGTTGCGGCCGCACGGCCCTGCACCCGGTAGAGATCGAGAATCGCGGCGGCATCCGCCTCGACCTGGCTCGGTTGGAACACCCGGCGCGACTGGCTGCGTATGACCCCCGCCATCGCCTCGTCCTTCACCCGCCGGTTGCCCTCGAAGGCAATGCGGTTGATCGTCGGATATTCCCGCACGTTGATGACGAGGGTAGCGCCGCGCGGCACCACCTCGACGCTCTCGAAGAGCCCGGAGCCAAGGATGTTCTGGTAGGCATCGTTGAGCTGCGCCGCGCTCACTGTCTCGCCGCGGGCGATTCCGGCGTAGGAGACGATCGTGGCCGCATCCACCCGCTGGTTGCCGTTCACCTCGACCCGGCTGAAGGTGAAGGCCTGCGCCACCGCCTGGCTCGGCATCACGGTGCAAGCCGCTGCGAATACAGTAAAAATGATCAGGGCAAGCCGCTGTGCAAGCGCTTTAGCCGCGCCCAGCTCTCCCCCGGTCTCGCGTGCTCGAAACATGCCCACAGCCCCCGATTTTTCCGCCTTTTGTTATCCAACTTCACTAGCCGGTATTGGACATGGTGTCAAAGCGCCGAAAGGCGCCCTGAGGCGCCTTTTCCGTATCGTGGTGTTCAGGTTTCTCTCAGTGGAAGAGCGAGCCGAGCCAGGCGCCGCCACCAAGGGCCGCCAGAATGGTCGCAACATAGAGAAGCCGATCCGAGTTGAGCCGGACGATCAGGCTCAGGCTGCGGTATCCTTCGGTCATCGTGTGCATGGGCTCGCCCTGTGCTGTCGCATTGCGGTCAGCCGAGGTTGTACTGCCCGACTGTGGCACCTTTACGGCGCCCTGCACCGGGATTGTGGCAACTTTCTGGCAGGGCGCCTGTCAGACGAACCAGGCCCGGATCTTCCAGAACAGCCCGCCCTCGCAGAACAGGTCGTTGCCGAGCGCAAACACCATCAGGCTCAGGATCAGCGTCAGCCCGATCGCCATGAGCACATTCAGCACCTTCTCCGGCGGCGTCCGGCCGGTGACGGCCTCGTAGGCGTGCAGCACGAGGTGGCCGCCGTCGAGCACCGGGATCGGGAAGAGGTTCAACAGGCCAACCGCCGTAGAGAGCACCGCCACGAACCAGATGAAGCTCTCGCCGCCCTGGCTCGCCATCTGCCCCGCCGTGGTGGCGATCTTCAGCGGCCCCGACAGGTTGCACGACGAGATCGCGCCGGTGATCATCTTCGACAGCCCGGTGATCGAGCTGGTGACGATGAACCAGGTCTGCCGCACCCCGTATTCCATCGCCTCCAGCAGCCCCAGCCGCACTGTCGCCGGCTCGAAGGCCAGCCCGCCGTTGATCCCGATGAGGTAGCGCGTCTCGAAATCGCCGTCCGCCGTCGGCAGGTCGGTGCGGCGCGGCTTCATGGTGAAACTCTCGCGCGTGCCGTCGCGCCACACGTCCAGCTCGAGCGGCGCACCCTCGCCGTTCGCGACGATCTCCTGCAACTCCCTGAACGCCGTGATCGGCCTGCCGTCGATGGCGGTGATCACGTCTCCCACCTTCAGCCCCGCATCGATCGCCGCCGAGTTGGGGCTGACCGCCGACACCAGCGCCGGGAAGGGCGTGGTGCCCTCGACCTCGACCTCCGCGCCATCCCGCTGCACCCGGTAGATCACCGGCTGGCTCAGGTCGAGCTCCGTGCTGGCGGTATAGACGCTCTCGAGATCGGTGATCTGCGTGCCGCCGATGGAGAGGATCACATCGCCCTCCTCCAGCGCACGCACCTCCTGCGGCAGCGGCTCCAGCGCCCCCACCTGCACCGGCTCGCTCGCCACGCCGCGGATCAGCGACACCGCCCCGAAGATGAGAAAACTGAGGATGAAGTTGAACACCGGGCCCGCCGCAACCGTTGCCGCCCGCGCCCATAGCGGGGCGCCGGGCATCGTGCGCCGCATCTCCGCCTCGCTCAGGCCTGCCATGGCCTCGCCGTCGACGCCCGCCGAGGCGGCATTGGCATCGCCCATGAACTTCACGTATCCGCCAAAGGGCAAGGCCGCGATCTGCCACTCCGTCCCGCGCTTGTCGGGCCGGCTCCAAAGCACCTTGCCGAAGCCGAGCGAGAACACTTCTGCATGGATTCCGCACCAGCGGCCCACGATGTAATGGCCGTACTCATGCACTGCCACGATGATCGAAAGCGCCACGATGAAGGACACGACATAGCCCGCCGTGCCTCCCAGAATCCCGAAAAATTCCATCCCTAGCCCGTTGCCTCGCTTGTCATCGCCATGGCCTCACGGGCCAGTTCTCGTGCCATCTGGTCTGCCTGCAGCACGTTATCAAGGGTCATCATGTCATTGTTAGGGCCGGTTTGCGAGGCCATGCGGGCCATGGTGGCCTCCACCACCCGCGCCATGTCGGTGAAACCGATCCTGCGCGCGATGAACCCGTCCAGCGCCGCTTCCTTGGCGGCGTTGAACACCGCGCCCATCAGCCCGCCCGCGCGGATCACGTCCCAGGCCAGCCCGAGCGCCGGGTAGCGGGCCGGGTCCGGCGCGGCAAAGTCGAGCCGCCCCAGCGCGGCGAGGTCGAGCCGCGCCACCGGCAGCTCGGCCCGGTCGGGCCAGTGCAGCGCATAACCGATCGCGTGGCGCATGTCTGGGGCGCCAAGATGCGCCATCATCGCCCCGTCGCGAAAGCCCACCAGCGCATGCACCGTGCTCTGCGGATGGATCAGCACCTCGATCTGCTCCGGTGCAATCCCGAAAAACTCATGCGCTTCAATCACTTCCAGCGCCTTGTTGAACATCGAGGCGCTGTCGATGGTGATCCGCTGGCCCATGTCCCAGTTCGGATGGGTCGCCGCCTGCTCGGGCGTGGCCCGGGCGATCTCCTCCAGCGGCCAGTCGCGAAACGCGCCGCCGCTCGCGGTGATCACCACCCGCTCCACAGCCGCGATGTCCTCGCCCACCAGCGCCTGGAACACCGCCGAATGTTCGCTGTCCACCGGCAGCACGCGCCCGCCGCACTCCTGCGCAGTGGCCATCACCAGCGGCCCGGCGCAGACAAGGCTCTCCTTGTTGGCCAGCGCCAGCGTTGCACCCGCCCGCAGCGCGGCAAGCGAGGGTTGCAGCCCGGCCGCACCGACGATCCCGTTCAGCACCAGGTCCGCCGGCCGCGCGGCGGCCTGGGCAACGGCGTCGGGCCCCGCCGCCACCTCCACGCCAGAACCTTCAAGCCGTCCCGCAAGCTCTTCGTAACACTCCGGAAAACAGGTCACCGCCAAGGCAGCACCACAGTCCACCGCCTGTTCCGCCAGCCGCGTCACGTTGCGCCCGCCGGTCAGCGCCTCCACCGCAAACCCGCCGCGCCCGATCAGGTCCACCGCGCTTTCGCCGATGGAGCCCGTCGAGCCCAGCAGGCTGACCCGTTTCAAATCCGCACCTCCGGCACGTCCACGAGAAGCGCGACAAGCAGCATCAGCAACGCCGCGCCCAGAAGCCCGTCGAACCGGTCGAACAGGCCGCCATGGCCGGGGATCAGCGCCGAGCTGTCCTTCACCCCCATCCGCCGCTTCAGCGCGCTCTCCGCGATGTCACCCATCTGGCTGGCGAAGGCGAGCACCGCCGAGATCCAGATCAGGTCGCGCCCCGCGTTGGTGAAGGTCAGGAACAGCGCGCCGATCAGCGCCGCACCGATCCAGCCCGCGACGGTCCCGGACCATGTCTTCTTGGGCGAGACCTTGGGCCAGAACTTCGGCCCGCCGATCATCCGCCCGGCGAAGTAGCCCGCCACATCGGTGACAACGACCACGAACACGAGCCAGAACAGCCATGTCCCGCCATACTCCTCGCGGAAAGTCACCAGCCCCCAGCCCGCCGTCATTATGCCAAGGCTGAACAGGAAAAAGGTCAGCCGTTCCCGCGGCATCATCACCGTGCCCACGACAGGCGGCAGGAACAGGAGCAGCAGCGCCCAGTTCGCCTCATGCGCCAGGAGGCCCGACAGCACCGAGGCGGTGATCGCGGCAAGCAGCATGGCGCTCTCGCCCTCCCGCTTGATCATGCTGGCCAGTTCCCAGACCATGACCGCGGTCACGAAGACCGCCAGCATCTGAAACCAGATGCCCCCGGCCCGGATGGCCGCCACGCCGACGACAACCATCACCGCCCCCGCGATCACCCGCGGCGCCAGGTCATCCCACTTTCCGCTCATGCCTTCACGGCCCCGAAGCGCCTGTCGCGCGCGGCGTAGCCCTCGATCACCTCGGCAAAGCATCCGGCCGAGAAATCCGGCCAGAGCGTGTCGACGAACTCGTACTCCGCATAGGCCGACTGCCACAGCAGGAAGTTCGAGATCCGCGCCTCTCCGCTGGTGCGGATCACCAGGTCGGGATCTGGCAGCATGCAGGTGTCGAGAAAACGGCTCAGCGTCTCGGCGTTCACGTCCTCCGGCCTGAGCCGCCCGGCCGCCACCTCGACGGCGAGCCGCTGCGTGGCCCGGGTCACCTCGTCGCGCCCGCCGTAGTTCAGCGCGATGGTCAGGTGCACCTTCGCGTTGCCCGAGGTCAGCGCCTCCAGCTCGTCCATCAGCTCAACCAGCTTGGCATCGAGCCGCACCCTGTCGCCGATGAACCGGACCCGCACGCCCTTCGCCAGCAGCCGCTGCGCCTCCTTGGTGATGTAGCGCCGGAACAGCAGCATCAGCCCCGCCACCTCGGCCTGGGTCCGCTTCCAGTTCTCCGTCGAGAAGGCGAAGATGGTCAGGTACGTCACCCCCAGGTCAGGGCAGGCCTCGACGATCTCGCGCACCCGCTTCGCGCCCGCCTGGTGGCCGAAGAGCCGCGGGCGGCCCCTGCGAGTCGCCCAGCGTCCGTTGCCATCCATGATGATCGCCACGTGCCGCGGTGCGGAGCTTTCGCTCGCCTGTTTCGCCATTCTGCCGGCCTCCTTGCCGTGTTGCCCATTCTGGGCACCGGCACTGCCGTCTTTAACGCGGCGAGGCGACCAATGCCAGATCAACCCCGGCACCGCCGCACTCCCGCGCCTCGGCTGCGGACCCGCGTCCACCCCTAGCCCCATCCGGTTGCGATCAGGTTACCCCGCCCCGGACAGGCGTCAGACCTGCATGATCTCGCCCTGCTTGGCCTCGAGCGCCGCGTCGATCTTCTTGATGTGGGCGTCGGTCATCTCCTGCACCGACTGCTCCCAGAACTTCTGGTCGTCCTCGGCCAGCTTCTCGGCCCGCTTGATCTGCTGCATCCCGTCCTGCCGGACGTTGCGCACCGAGATCCGGGCGTTCTCGGCATATTGCGCGGCCACCTTCGAAAGCTCGCGCCGGCGCTCCTCGTTCAGCTCGGGGATCGGCAGCATGATGATCGTGCCGTTCATCTGCGGGTTGATGCCGAGGCCCGAGTTCCGGATCGCCTTCTCCACCGCGTTCACCAGGCCCTTGTCCCAGACGTTGATCGTCACCATCCGCGGCTCCGGCACGTTCACCGTGCCCACCTGGTTGATCGGCGTCATCTGGCCATAGGCCTCCACCTGCACCGGCTCCAGCATGCTCGCACTGGCCCGTCCCGTCCTCAGCGAGGCAAACTCGGTCCGCAGGTTGGCGATGGCGCCATCCATGCGCCGCTCAAGATCGTCGGTATCCAGCTCGAATTCGTCAGCCATCTCGCCCGTCCTCTTCTCAATCTGCCCGCGCTTCTATGCCAGAGCGCCGCGCATTTCCAGCACCACGCGGTGGCTCAGCCCTTCACCATCGTATAGGTTCCCTCTCCCGCGAGGATCGAGGTGAACCCGCCCGGCTCGTCGAGGCTGAACACGATGATCGGGAGGTTGTTGTCGCGCGCCAGCGCAATCGCGCTCGCGTCCATCACCTTGAGGTTCTTCATCAGCACCTCGTCGTAGCTCACCCGGTCGTAGCGCTTGGCCTCAGGGTGCAGCTTGGGATCCATGTCGTAGATCCCGTCCACCTTGGTCCCCTTGAAGATCGCCTCGCAGGCCATCTCGTTGGCCCTCAGCGTCGCCGCCGTGTCGGTGGTGAAATAGGGGTTCCCGGTGCCCGCCGCGAAAATGCACACCCGCTTCTTCTCTAGGTGCCGCACCGCGCGGCGGCGGATGTAGGGCTCGCAGACCTGGTCCATCGGGATCGCGCTGATGACGCGGGTATGCACGCCCAGCCCCTCCAGCGCGCTCTGCATCGCCAGCGCGTTCATTACCGTGGCCAGCATCCCCATGTAGTCCGCCGTCGTCCGCTCCATCCCCTGGGCGGCGCCTGCCAGCCCGCGGAAAATGTTGCCGCCGCCGATCACCATGCAGATCTCGACGCCCAGATCGGCCACGCTCTTCACCTCGCGCGCGATCCGCTCCACCGTGGGCGGGTTGAGGCCGAAGCCCTGGTCGCCCATCAGCGCCTCGCCCGAGATTTTCAGAAGGACCCGCCGGTATTTGGTCTTCGCCCCGTCTCCGCCTGCATCCATCATCACGCTCTCCCCGGGGCCACTTGCATCTGCGGCGCAAAATGTCGGAATTTGCAGGCGGGTTCAACGGCGGAAATCGGAGTGCGCGGTGATCGACTGGAATTCGCTCGACGCCGAGCGCCCCGTGCTCATCGCGGGGCCCACGGCCTCCGGCAAATCCGCGCTGGCGCTCGAAATCTCCGCCCGCTCAGGCGGTTGCATCGTCAATGCCGACGCGCTCCAGGTCTTCTCCAACTGGCGCATCCTCACCGCACGCCCCTCGCCCGAGGAAGAGGCAGCCGCCCCCCACAGGCTCTATGGCCACGTCCCCCCCGAGGCCGCCTATTCCGTCGGCCACTGGCTGCGCGAGGTGGCGCCCTTGCTCACCGGCGGCACCCGCCCGATCATCGTGGGCGGCACCGGGCTCTACTTCACCGCGCTCACCGAGGGACTCGCCGAGATCCCCGATGTGCCCCCCGAGGTGCGGCGCGAGGCCGACGCGCTCCCCCTGGCCGACCTGCTCGACGATCTCGACACCACTCAGAAGTCCCGTATCGACACCGCCAACCGCGCCCGCGTACAGCGCGCCTGGGAGGTGCAGGCCGCCACCGGCAAACCCCTCTGGCGCTGGCAGGACGAAACCCCGCCGCCTCTCCTGCCCCTCGCCGCCGCGCAGCCCTTCCTCATCGACGCCCCGAAAGACTGGCTCACGCCCCGCATCGAGCACCGCTTCGAGCGGATGCTGGCCGCCGGCGCGCTGGAGGAGGCCCGGGCGAATCTCCCCCTCTGGTCCCCCGCCCTGCCCTCCGCCAAGGCCATCGGCGCACCCGAGCTCATCGCCCACCTTCGCGGCGAGATCACCCTCTCCGAGGCGGCCGAACGTGCCAAAATTTCAACACGACAATACGCAAAACGGCAGCGCAGCTGGTTCCGCGCGCGGATGAAGTCCTGGCCCCAGGTCTCCGCCGCCCGCGTCTAGCCGCTGCATCTGGTGTCGAGGGCGCGGCTCCTGCCCAGATGTCGCGCCACAACCCGCGACCCTCCCCGAAACCGAAACAATGACGCCCGAACCGGGCGATTTGCACTTATCCGACATCCCCCTTGATTGCCTGCCGCACAGCCTGCAATCATCCCGCCATCTGCCTGCCGCCTGTGCGCCTTGCCCGTGCCACAATCCCGCTTCCTGCCGCCAAGAGACCATCTGCTGCCATGCTGCCTCGCCAATCTTCCCGCCCGGTCATCGGGCCGCTCACCCCGGCCGTGCCCAAGGCCCCGATCGAGCTGGTGCCGCTCGCGCGCCTCTCCACCGGGGGCAAGTGGCGCACCGAGGCGATGCGCAGCTACCGCACCCCGCTCATGCTCTGGTTCACCCGCGGCCAGGGCCGGATCACCGTGGCCGGGCTCACCCGCGGCTATGGCGCCCACAACGCCATCTTCATCCCGCCGCGCACCATGTTCGGCTTCGAGGTGACGGCCCAGGTCTTCGGCACCGCAGTCTTCTTCAACGAGAACTCCGGCATCACCCTGCCCGAGGCGCCCTGCCACCTGCGGGTCCGCGATGCGCTTTCGCAGGGCGAGATCACCACCATCCTCGAAAACATGCAGCGCGAGATCGACGGCGCCCGCATCGCGCGGGACAAGGCGCTCACCCACCACGGCGGGCTGCTCTCGGTCTGGATCGAACGGCAGCACGCCGAGGCGCAGGATGCCGTGCCCGATACCGCCGCGCGGCGGCTGGCCCGGCGCTACACCGACGCCATCGAGAGCGGGCTCTACACCGGCCAGTCGGTCTCGGACTACGCCGAAACCCTCGGCGTCACCTCCACCCATCTCAGCCGCGCCTGCCGCCAGAGTTGCGGGCGCCCGGCCTCGGCGATCCTGGCCGACCGCCTCGGCTACGAGGCCCGCCGCCTGCTGGTCGAAACCGACCTGCCCGTGCGCCGCGTCTCCGACATGCTCGGCTTCCGCTCCCCCGCCTACTTCTCGCGTGTCTTCCACGAGCGCACCGGCCAGACGCCCTCTGCCTTCCGCAGCACCCGGAAAGGGTGAGCGCGGCCCCCCCGGCGACAAGTCCTCGGAAGGCCGGAAACCGGAAAAACCAACTGTTTCCGCCCCATTCCTTCGGAAATGTCGTTTTTGGCTCGATGATATGTCGCATTTGTTCCATGCTATGGCGGAAAGCAACGTTGACGCCGCCTGCTCCGTCGGGCCTCATTGCGTCATCAGGGGGATGCTGCCTGTAAGGCCTTGAAGCTTTCGCGACGCCGCACCACGCGGACACCGCGCATCCTCCGAAAACAAAGCAAAAGGCTCCGCAAAAGGGGCCACCAAGCCATGTGTCACAGGGAGAAACAGATGACGCACCCCACCGAAGCCACCACGCCGGTGCACCACGCCGCGCGGATGTATGCGCGCGAGCACCTCGAAGGAAAGCTGGATCGCCGCGAGTTCCTGACCCGCGCCACCGCAATGGGCGTGACCGCCACCGCGGCCTACGGCCTGATCGGCGCCACCCCGGCGCAGGCCGAAAGCCACATGGAGCCCCAGATGGGCGGCACCCTGCGCGTGCAGATGGAAACCAAGGCGCTGAAGGATCCGCGCAACTACGACTGGTCCCAGATGGCCAACTTCTCGCGCGGCTGGCTCGAGTATCTCGTCCGCTACAACCGCGACGGCACCTTCGAAGGCCAGCTCATCGAGAGCTGGGAGGTCAACGAGGACGCCACCGAGTACACCCTGAAGGTCCGCCAGGGCGTCACCTGGAACAACGGCGACCCCTTCACCGCCGAGGATGTGGTGTTCAACATCACCCGCTGGTGCGAGAGCGGCGTCGAGGGCAACTCCATGGCCGGCCGCATGGGCTCGCTGGCCGATGAGAGCACCGGCATGGCCCGCGAAGGCGCCATCACCGTGGTCGACGAGAGCACCGTGAAACTGATGTGCTCCGCCCCCGACATCACCCTCATCGCCTCGATGGCCGACTACCCCGCCGCGATCGTCCACCAGAGCTACGACGGCGGCGATCCGGCGGCCAACCCCATCGGCACCGGCCCCTTCCTGCCCGAGGAAAACGAGGTCGGCGTGAAGCAGACCCTGGTGAAGAACACCGACCACAGCTGGTGGGGCGGCGAGGTCTACCTCGACCGCATCGAGTTCATCGACTTCGGCACCGACATGGCCGCCTGGATGGCCGCGATGGACGCCGACGAGGTCGACATGACCTACCAGTCCACCGGCGAGTTCATCGAGGTGCTCGACGGCATCGGCTTCACCAAGTCCGAAACCGTCACCGCCGCCACCGTCTGCGTGCGCTTCAACCAGTCCAACGCGCCCTACGACAACCGCGACGTCCGCCTCGCCCTGCAACGCGCCACCGACAACGCGGTCGTGCTCGAACTGGGCTACTCCGGCCTCGGCACCGTGGCCGAAAACTTCCACGTCTGCCCGATCCACCCGGAATACGCCGAGATCGAAACCCCGGCCCCCGATGCCTCCGAGGCCATGTCGCTTCTCGAAGGCGCCGGCCATGCCGACACCGAGTTCGAGCTGATCTCGATCGACGACGAGTGGCAGTCCGCCACCTGCGATGCCGTGGCCGCCCAGTGCCGCGACGCCGGCATCAACGTGAAGCGCACCATCCTTCCCGGCTCGACCTTCTGGAACGACTGGCTCGCCTACCCCTGGTCTGCCACGGAGTGGAACATGCGCCCCCTCGGCGTCCAGATCCTCGCGCTGGCCTACAAGTCGGGCGTCGCCTGGAACGAGACGGCCTTCTCCAACGAGGCCTTCGACAACGCGCTGGCCGAGGCCATGTCGATCGCCGATGCCGACAAGCGCTCCGAGGTGATGGCCGGGATCGAGAAGATCCTGATCGACGAAGGCGTGGTGATCCAGCCCTACTGGCGCTCGCTCTTCCGCCACTACAAGGAAACGGTGCACGGCGCAGACATGCACCCGACCTTCGAGATGCACCACGACAAGTGGTGGATCGAACAGGCCTGAGCCGCACCTGAAACCCATCGGGCGGGGCCGCGCTGCCGGCCCCGTCCCCCATCCAAGCCGCGCCCCGATGAGCCAAAAACCGCGCGGCCAGACAGGGACCACCCATGGGAAGATTCCTCCTTCGTCGCATCGGGACGATGCTCCTGACGGCCCTCTGCCTCAGCTTCATCGTGTTCTACCTGACGAACCTCGACAGCAACCTCGAGAAGCTCGCCAAGTTTCAGGGCAACTCGCGGATGACCGACGAGGAAGTCGAGAACTGGCTCGGCAACAACGGCTTCGGCCAACCCGTGATCGTCCGCTACGGCGAATGGCTCGGCGT
>CAYVQK010000083.1:0-7072 GCA_964454145.1 uncultured Oceanicola sp.
CCGCCCAAGGTGCTGAAGAAGGGCATCACCGACATGGTCCGCATCTCCGACGCCCGCATGTCCGGCACCGCCTATGGTACCGTGATCCTGCACACCTCCCCCGAGGCCGCCGCCGGTGGCCCGCTCGCGGTGGTGCAGACCGGCGACATGATCGAGGTCGACGTGAAGAACCGCCGCCTCCATCTCGATATCCCCGAGGCCGAGCTGGCCTCCCGCCTCGCCGCCTGGAAGCCGACCCATGAGCAGCCCGCAAGCGGCTACGCCTGGCTGCACCAGCAGCACGTGATGGGCGCCGACACCGGGGCCGACCTCGACTTCCTCAAGGGCTGCCGCGGCAACGACGTCGGCCGCGACTCCCACTAGTAGGGTGGGCAATCTGCCCACCACCCGAACCAACCGGAGACCCCCATGGAAATCGCCCTCGTCGGCATCGGCAAGATCGCGGTGGACCAGCACGTCCCCTCCATCGCCGCCTCCCCCGATTGGGAGCTGGCCGCCACCGTGTCGCGCCACGGCACGGTAGAGGGCGTGCCCGCCTACACCGACCTCGCCACCATGCTGGCCGAGCACCCCGAGATCCGGGTCGTCTCTCTCTGCGTCCCGCCCGTCCCCCGTTTCGCGCTCGCCGCCGAAGCGATCCGCGCCGGCCGCCACGTGATGCTCGAAAAGCCCCCCGGCGCGACCCTCTCCGAATGCCACACCCTCGAGGCGCTCGCCCGCGAGCACCGCGTCACCCTCTACGCTTCCTGGCACAGCCGCGAGGCCGCCATGGTGCCCGCCGCCAAGGCCTGGCTGGCGGGCAAGACGCTGAACACCTTCACCGTCACCTGGAAGGAAGACGTCCGCCGCTGGCACCCGGGGCAGGACTGGATCTGGCAGCCCGGCGGCCTGGGCGTCTTCGATCCGGGCATCAACGCCCTCTCCATCGTCACCGAGATCCTGCCCGACCCGATCCACCTCACCTCCGCTACCCTCGAGGTGCCCGAGAACTGCCAGGCCCCCATCGGCGCAACGCTCGCCTTCGCCCACCCGACCGCAACGGTCGACATGGTCTTCGACTGGCGCCAGACCGGCGACCAGACCTGGGAAATCGAGGCCGAAACCACGCAAGGCACCCTCAAGCTGCTCGACGGCGGCGCGCGCCTCCAGATCGACGGCACCGAGCAGGGCGAGGACGCCGATGCGCTGAAGGGCGAGTACCCGCGCCTCTATGCCAACCTCGCCCGCCTCGTCGCCGCGGGCGAGATCGACATGGACCTCGCACCGATGCGCCACGTCGCCGATGCCTTCACCCTCGGCCACCGCACCCTCACGGAGCCCTTTGTCGAATGAAGGAGATCTTCGCCACCACCCCCGAAGGCGACACCGTCGAAATCGTCACCATCACGAACGGTCCCGCCACCGCCCGCGTGATGACCTGGGGCGCCACCCTGCAGGACTTCCGGCTGGAGGGCATCGCGCATTCCCTCGTCCTCGGCTCCCCCGTCTTCGAGCCCTACCGGGACCGGATGAAGAACTACGGCGCCGTGGTCGGCCGCGCCGCCAACCGCATCGCGGGCGGCCGCGCACCGCTGAACGGCACCACCGTCCAACTCGAAACCAACGAAGCAGGCCGCACCGCCATCCACGGCGGGTCCGACGGCTGCGGCTACGTCAACTGGCAGCTCGCCCGCCACAGCGACAACGCCGCCACCTTCACCATCACCCTCGCCGATGGGCAGGCCGGTCATCCGGGCAACCTCGCGCTCACAGCCACCTACAGCCTCGATCCCGAAGGCGCGCTCACGCTGGAGATCACCGGCACAACCGACGCCCCCACCTTCTGCAACATCGCTCACCACAGCTACTGGAACCTCGACGGTGCCCCCACGCTCGACGGCCACACCCTGCAGATCGACGCCGACAGCTACCTCGCGGTCGACGCCCACAAGATCCCGCAGAACGGTCCGGTGCCCGTCGCGGGCACGCGCTTCGACTTCCGCCAGCCCCGCGCCATCACCACGCCCGACGATCAGCCCAAGCTCGATCACAATTTCTGCCTGCGCACGCGCGGCACACCGATGCACCCCGCCTGCACCCTGCGCGCGGGTGACCTCCAACTCGAGATCGACACCACCGAGCCCGGCCTCCAGGTCTATGACGGCTACATGCTCGGCTCCGAGGCTCCCGGCCACCACGGCCAGCCCTACGGCCCCCACGCCGGCGTCGCCCTCGAACCGCAGAAATGGCCCGACGCGCCCAACCACCCGGACTATCCCCAAATCACACTGAACCCCGGAGAGACCTACAGGCAGCTCTCCCGGTTCCATGTCACTCGCATCTGACGTAAGGACGCACCATGCAAACGCCACTCACCGGAATCCTCCCCGTCGCCCCCACCCCCTTCACCTCCGACGGGGCCGTGGACGAAGAGGGGATGCGCCGCGTCCTCGACTGCATGATCGACCAGGGCGTGGATGCCATCTGCATCCTCGCCAACTATTCCGAGCAGTTCGTGCTGTCCGATGAAGAGCGCGCCCTGCTCACCCGCGTCTCGCTCGAGCATGTCGCCGGCCGCGTGCCCGTCATCGTCACCGTCTCGCATTTCTCCACCCAGATCGTGGTGGATCGCGCGAAATACGCCGAATCGCTCGGCGCCTCGATGCTGATGATGATGCCTCCCTACCACGGCGTCGGCCTCGTGCCCGCCGAACAGGGCATCATGGAGCATTTCCAGGCCGTCTCCGATGCCATCTCCATCCCGATCATGGTGCAGGATGCCCCGCTCTCCGGCGTCACTCTCACCGTGCCCACGCTGGTGCGCATGGCAAAGGAGATCGAGCATGTCTCCTACTTCAAGATGGAAACCCCCTTCGCCGCCGACAAGCTGGCCGCGCTGATTGAGCAGGGCGGCGAGCACATCGTCGGCCCCTTCGACGGCGAGGAGGCGGTAACGCTCCTGGCCGACCTCGACGCAGGCTGCACCGGCACCATGACCTCGGCGCTGCAACCCGAGCTGATCGGCCCCATCGTCGTCAACTACCTCGATGGCGACCACGAGGCCGCCCTGCTGGGCTGGAAGCGCTGCCTGCCGCTGATCAACCACGAAAACCGCCAGTGCGGCCTCCGCGCCGCCAAAACCGTCATGATGGAGGGCGGCGTCATCGCGTCCGACCACGTTCGTCACCCCTTGAAACCCATGTCGCAGCGGACAAGATCCCGCCTGCTGCAACTCGCCCGAGAACTCGACCTGATCGCCCTGAAATGGGGCAAGTGAGGAGACCCATGAGCTTTACCCCCAAATCCAAGCACCTGATCGCCGGCGAATGGCTTGATGGCCCTTCCACCTTCAAGAGCGAGCCTGCCCATGGTGAGGCCTTCGATTACCCCGTCGGCACGCCCGACCTGGTGAACAAGGCCTGCGAGGCGGCGGAAGAGGCCTTCTGGTCCTACGGCTACAGCTCGCGCGAGACCCGCGCGAAGTTTCTCGACACCATCGCCGACGAGATCGAGGCGCGCGGTGACGAGATCACCGAGATCGGCACCTCCGAGACCGGCCTGCCCGAGGCCCGCCTGCAGGGCGAGCGCGGCCGCACCACCGGTCAGCTCCGCCTCTTCGCCAGCCACATCCGCGACGGCGCCTATCTCGACGTCCGCCACGACAAGGCCCTGCCCGACCGTGCGCCGCTGCCCCGCCCCGACCTGAAGATGGTCCAGCGCCCGATCGGCCCGGTGGCCGTCTTCGGCGCGTCCAACTTCCCCCTCGCCTTCTCCACTGCCGGCGGCGACACCGCCGCCGCGCTCGCCGCAGGCTGCCCGGTTGTCGTCAAGGGCCACTCCGCCCACCCCGGCACCGGCGAGATCGTCGCCCAGGCCATCGACGCCGCGATCCAGAAATGCGGCATCCACCCCGGAGTCTTCTCCCTCATCCAGGGCGGCAAGCGCGACGTCGGCACCACCCTGGTTCAGCACCCGCTGATCAAGGCCGTGGGCTTCACCGGCTCCCTCGGCGGCGGTCGTGCGCTCTTCGATCTCTGCGCCGCCCGTCCCGAGCCGATCCCCTTCTTCGGCGAACTGGGTTCGGTGAACCCCATGTTCATCCTGCCCGAGGCCCTGAAGGCCCGCGGCAAGGCGATCGGTGAAGGCTGGGCCGGCTCGCTCACCATGGGCGCAGGCCAGTTCTGCACCAACCCCGGCATCGCCGTGGTCGCCAAGGGCGCCGAGGGCGATGCCTTCGTTTCCGCCGCTGCCGAGGCCCTGAAGGGCGTCACCACCCAATGCATGCTGACCGACGGCATCGCCGACGCCTACAAGAGCGGCAAGAAGCGCTTCGACGGCCGCAACGCCGTGGAGCCCGTGCTGGTGACCGACAGCGAGGGCCGCTACGCCCTGCCGAACCTCTACCAGACCGACGCCGAGAACTACCTGCAGGACCACGCGCTGGGCGAAGAGGTCTTCGGCCCGCTCGGCCTTGTGGTGCGCGTCTCCGGCAACGACGAGATGGAAACCCTGGCGAAGGGCTTCGAGGGCCAGCTCACCGCCACCCTCCACATGGATGACGGCGACACCGCCCAGGCCAAGGCGCTGATGCCGATCCTCGAGCGCAAGGCCGGTCGCATCCTCGTCAACGGCTTCCCGACCGGTGTGGAAGTGGCCGACAGCATGGTCCACGGCGGCCCCTACCCGGCCTCCACCAACTTCGGCGCCACCTCGGTGGGCACGCTCTCCATCCGGCGCTTCCTGCGCCCGGTCTGCTACCAGAACATGCCCGACGCGATCCTTCCCGAGGATCTTGCAGGCGCATGACCGCAAGTTGGTTCGCGGCCGATTGGGGCACCTCCAACCTCCGCCTCTGGGCCATCGGCCCCGAGGGGGAGGTGATCGGCCGCGCCACCTCCGACAAGGGGATGGGCGCGCTCACGCCAGAAGGCTACGAACCCGTCCTGCTGGAGCTCGCCGCGCCCTGGCTCGGCCACGGCCCGAGCGATGTGCTCATCTGCGGCATGGCCGGCGCCAGGCAAGGCTGGGTCGAGGCGCCCTACGCTTCGACACCCTGCAAGCCCTCGGGCCTCGCCCCCGTCACCGCGCCTTCGACCGATCCGCGCCTGCGCGTGCGCATCCTGCCCGGCGTCAGCCAGCAGGATCCGCCCGACGTGATGCGCGGCGAGGAAACCCAGATCGCGGGCTTCCTCGCCGGCCACCCGGCGTTCGACGGCATCCTCTGCCTGCCCGGCACCCACTCCAAGTGGGTCCACGTCTCGGCAGGCGAGATCGTCAGCTTCCGCACCTTCATGACCGGCGAACTCTTCTCGCTGCTCTCCTCCCAGTCGGTCCTGCGCCATTCGCTCCACGGCGAGGGCTGGGATGATGCCGCCTTCACCG
The DNA here is from genome assembly GCA_964454145.1 of uncultured Oceanicola sp. Taxonomy (GTDB): domain Bacteria; phylum Pseudomonadota; class Alphaproteobacteria; order Rhodobacterales; family Rhodobacteraceae; genus Vannielia. The sequence goes on from CAYVQK010000083.1 coordinate 5,362, forward strand.
AGGCTGCCTCCGAAGCCATGTCCCGCCCCGAGCGTTTCGCCGCCTCGCTCTTCTCGCTCCGCGCCGCTTCGCTGCTCTCGGGCCTTGCCCCCGCCACCGCCCGCGCGCGCCTCTCCGGCACGCTCATCGGGCTCGAACTCGCCGCCGCCCGGCCCTACTGGCTCGGTCAGCGCGTGGCGCTCATCGGCGGCCCGCTCCTCACCCAGCCCTACGCCACCGCTCTGAAGGCCCAGGGCGTTGCCCCCGAGGCCCATGACGGCGAAAACCTCGCCCTCGCCGGCCTGACCGCCGCCCGCATCGCCCTCGCCTGATGGAGGCCCCATGACCCGCAACATCGTCGCCATCCTCCGCGGCCTCACCCCCGGCGAGGCGCTGCCCATCGGCGAGGTGCTCATCGCCGCGGGCATCACGAAGATCGAGGTGCCGCTGAACTCGCCCGATCCGCTCACCTCCATCGCCGCCATGGTGAAGGCCTTCCCCCAAGCCACCATCGGCGCCGGCACCGTGCTGACCCCGGAAGATGTCGCCAATGTCGCCGCCACCGGCGCACGCCTCGTGGTCTCGCCCGACACCAACCCGGCCGTCATCGACGCCACCATCGCCGCAGGCATGCTCAGCTATCCCGGCTGCATGACGCCCTCCGAGGCCTTCACCGCGCTCCGCCACGGCGCCACCGGCCTCAAGCTCTTCCCCGGCTCCCTCATCGGCCCGGCCGGTCTGAAGGCTATCCGCGCCGTGCTGCCGGAAGGCACCGAGGTGCTGGCGGTCGGCGGGGCAGGGCCCTCGAACTTCGCCGACTGGGCCGCCGCAGGCATCTCCGGCTTCGGTATCGGCTCCGCGCTCTATGCGCCGGGCGACAGCCCCGAGGCGGTGGCCGCCAAGGCCGCCGAGATCGTCTCTGCCTACGACGAGGTCATGCCATGAACGCCACCATCTTCGACGCCCGCCCCTGCCGCCTCGGCGAAGGCCCGCTCTGGCACCCCGAGCGCAACCAGCTCTTCTGGTTCGACATCCTCGGCAACCGCCTGCTCTCGCGGCTCGGCGACGACGAGCTCGAATGGCAGTTCGACGAGCACGTCTCCGCGGCGGGATGGGTGGACCACGACACCCTGCTCATCGCCTCCGAGACCCAGCTCTTCACCTTCAACCTCGACACCGAGGAAGAAACCTTCGTCGCCGCGCTCGAGTCGGAGAACGAGCTGACCCGCTCCAACGACGGCCGCGCCGACCCGATGGGCGGCTTCTGGATCGGCACGATGGGCAAGAAGGAAGAGCCGAAGGCGGGCGCGATCTACCGTTACTACCGCGGCGAGCTGAAGCGGCTCTACGCCAACATCACCGTCAGCAACTCCATCTGCTTCGCCCCCGGCGGTCGCATGGCCTACTGGTCCGACACGGTGACGCAGAAGATCATGAAGGTGCACCTGAACGAGGCGGGCTGGCCCGACGCCAAGGCCGAAGTCTTCCTCGACCTCACCGCCGAGGGCCGCTTCCCCGACGGCTCCGTGGTCGACAGTGAAGGCGCGCTCTGGAACGCCCAATGGGGCTCCGCCCGTGTCGCCCGCTACCTGCCCGACGGCAGCTTCGACCGCGCCATCGAGGTCGGCGGCGAAAAGTCCAGCTGCCCCGCCTTCGGCGGCGACGGCCTCACCACGCTCTTCATCACCACAGCATGCGGCGGCATGGAAAAGGACGGCAAACAGGGCGTCAC
>CAYVQK010000083.1:7172-15215 GCA_964454145.1 uncultured Oceanicola sp.
CTACCCCGTCACCCCGATCGGCCAGGGCGCGAACTCCTCTTCGCCCACCCCCAGCGCCTCGCTCTTCGACTTCTCTCCGCTCGCCACCGCCAGCATCTTCTCGAAGATCTCCTGCCCGACCTCGTCGAGCGTCTTCTCCCCGTCGATTACCGTGCCGCAGTTCACGTCCATGTCCCCGGTCATCCGGGTGTACATCGGCGTGTTCGTCGCCAGCTTGATCGTCGGCGCGGGCATCGAGCCAAAGCAGCTCCCGCGCCCGGTGGTGAAGCACACCAGGTTCGCGCCGCCCGCGATCTGCCCCGTCGCGCTCACCGGGTCGTAGCCCGGCGTGTCCATGATCACGAGACCCTTCTCCTCCACCGGCCAGGCGTATTCGTAGACCGCATTGATCCCGGTCGAGCCCCCCTTCTTGGAGCCACCCAGCGCCTTCTCGATGATATTCGCCAGCCCGCCCGCGTTGTTGCCCGGGCTCACCCGCCCGTTCATCTGCACGTCGCGGCCCTCGTTGTACTTGAGCCACCAGTTGATCCGCTCGACAAACCGCTGCCCCACCTCGGGCGTCCTCGCCCGCGCGGTCAGCGTGTGCTCCACGCCATAAAGCTCCGGCGTCTCGCTCAAGATCGCCGTGCCGCCGTGGCGCACCAGAATGTCCACCGCCTTGCCCAGCGCCGGATTGGCCGAAAGCCCCGAGAAGCCATCGGAGCCGCCGCATTGCAGCCCCACCATCAGATGCTCGGCGCTCACCGGCTCCCGCTTGATCGCGTTTGCCTCGTCCAGCATCTCGCGGATCACCCGCTTGCCTTCTTCCACAGCGGCCGCCGTGCCGCCGACATGCTGCATGGTGATCGCCCGCAGCATCTTGCCGCTCTCCAGGCTCTCCTTCTCGAAGAACTCGCCCAGGTTGTTCCGCTCGCAGCCCAGCGAACACACCAAGGCGCCCGCCGTATTCGGATGCCGGATATACCCCGCCAGCGTCCGCCGCAGCAGGTCCATCGGCTCGCCGGTCATCTCCATGCCGCAGCCCTGCTGGTGGACAAAGGCCACCACGCCATCGACGTTCGGCCAGTCCGCCAGACGTTCCTCGTCAAAGTAGGCAGAAATCTTCCGCGCCACCGTGGCCGAGCAGTTCACCGTGATGAATATGCCGATGTAGTTCCGCGTGCCAATCCGCCCGTCCTTCCGCCGGATCCCCATGAACCGTGCGCGCTCCTCCTCGGGGAGCACCGGCGTCTCCACGTAGTCCTTCGAAAACCGGTAGTCCTTCTGGAAATCGTCCACGAGCACGTTGTGCGAGTGCAGCCACGTCCCCGGCGCGATGTCCTCCCCCGCGAACCCGATGATCGTCGCGTATTTCAGCACCGGCTCGCCCTTCGCGATCGCCCGCGTGGCGATCTTGTGCCCCAGCGGCACGTCCTGCAGCGTGGTGACCCCCTCGCTCGGCACCGGCGTTCCGGCGGCGATCTCCACCCGCGCCACCACCACGTTGTCGGCCTCGTCCAGCCGGATCACCGCCGGCCTCTCGATCACGTCGCTCACAGTAAACCTGCCTCTTCCATGAAGCGTTTCAGATCGGCGCCCTGCCGTTCGGTCAGGCCCGATGCCCCCGGCGGGCGGCAGGCGCCGCAGTCCATTCCCTGCAGGGCCAGCGCGGCCTTCACGCCGGTCACGTTGGTCCCGCCCATCTCCTCGGCGCGGATGTCCTCGAACACCCGCATCCCCTCGATCAGCCGGTTGGCCTGCGGGTAATCCCCCGCCGCCAGCGCATCGCGGATCGCCACAGAGCGCTCCGGCCACACGTTGATCAATCCGCTCGTGAACCCCCGCGCGCCCACCGCATAGAGCGGCGGTGCCCAGACCTCGGCCAGCCCGCCGACCCAGATCACCCCCTCGGGGCTCTCCTCGATGGCGCGTGCCAGGTTCAGCGCGTTGGTCGTCGCCCACTTCACCCCCGCCACGCCGGGGATCGAGCAGATCTCGGCAATCGCCTTCGGACCCATCCCATCGTTGCGCAAATAGAGCATCACCGGCAGCCCGCCGCCCGCCTCCACGACCCGCTTCACGTAATCCGCATAGCCCCGCGGCGCCACGAACGGATCCGGCGTCTGGTGGATCATCAGCGCATCCGCGCCCGCCTTGGCCGCGTGCTTGGCCGCCCGCTCCGCCTCGCGGATGCTGCGCCCGATCCCGGCAAACACCGGCGCCCGCCCGTCGACCATCTCGACGACCGAAGAGCACATCCGCGCCGCCTCGGCCTCCTCTAGGCTGTAGAACTCGCCGGTGTTCCCGTTCACCACGAGGATATCCACGCCCGCGCCCACGGCCCGGTCGATGATCGGCACCAGCTTCTCCGGCGCAATCTCCCCGTCCTCGCCATAAGGCGTCACCAGAATGCCGGATATCCCGGCCAGCGCCTCGCGCACCCGGCTCATGCCGAACCTCCAAAACTCTGCTCCGCCCGCGTCCACTCGCGGGCCTTGTCACTCAGCGTAAAGCCCAGCCCCGGGCGCTCGGGCACATGCATCCGCCCGCCCGAAATCTCGAGCTGTTCGTTGAACAGCGGCAGCCACCACTCGAAATGCTCCACCCAGCCCTCGCTCGGATAGGCGGCAGCGGCATGGATATGCAACTCCATCACCATGTGCGGTGCAATCTCGATCCGCGCGGCCTCGGCCATGGTCATCACCTTCAGCATCGGGGTGAAGCCACCGATCCGGCAGACGTCGAGCTGGTTCACGTCACATCCGCCCTTGCCGATCAGGTCGAAGTGCTCCTGCGGCGAGGTCAGCATCTCGCCCGTCGCCACAGGTGTCGCCAGATTGCGCGCCAGCTCGGCATGGCCCTCGAAATCCCAGGCGTCCAGTGGCTCCTCGATGAAGGCCAGCCCCATGCCGTCCACCAGCCGGCCGAACTGGAGCGCATAGGCCCGGTCCCACTGCTGGTTGGCGTCGATCATCAGGGCAATGTGCTCGGGCAGGTAGCTGCGCATCGCGTCGATCCGCTTGAGGTCTTCCTGCCCGTCCGGCTGGCCGACCTTCATCTTGATCCCGCCGATCCCGTTCGCAATCGACCGCTCCGCCGCCGCCTTCATCTCGTCGATGCTGGCCTGAAGATACTGCCCCTGCGAATTGTAGATCCGCACCGAATCCCGATGCGCGCCGAAGAGCTTGGCCAGCGGCAAGTCCGCCCGCCGCGCCTTCATGTCCCACAGCGCCACGTCGAAGGCGCAGACCGCGTGATAGGCCATCCCGCCCCGCCCGAGCGAAATGCTCTGCCACGCCAGCCGCTCCCAGATGCGCGAAATGTCGTTCGGATCCTGCCCGATGACGAACGGCGCCAGCTCGCACCCCAGCGCAAACATGCCCGCACCCCCGGCGCGCAGCGTGTAGGAAAACCCGAGCCCCGTGTGCCCCGCCTCGCTCACCATCTCGACCATCAGCAGGTCGAGCGCGGCGAGCGGGCTCTGCCGCCCGGTCAGCACCTTGGCGTCGCTGATCGGCTTGTCCATCGGCACCACGACATGGCGCAGGGTCAGGCTCTCGATCCGGTCGGTCTGAAAGCGCGGCTTGTGCCCCGCCAGCGGCGGCCGCGCCGCGATCCGTCTCTCGCTCAGATCGAGACCCATCAGTTGATCTCCGGTTCAGGGACCGGCGCGCCGAAATCGGTGCGCAGGTAGTCGAAGTCACACCCCTTGTCGGCCTGCTCGATATGCTGGCTGAACATCTGGCCATAGCCGCGCTCGTAACGCGGGGCAGGGGCCTGCCACGCCTTGCGGCGCTCCGCCAGCTCCTCGTCGGAAACCTCCATCTCCAGCTTCCGGTTCGGAATATCCAGCACCACCATGTCGCCCGTCTTCAGCAGCGCCAATGGCCCGCCGATATAGGCCTCGGGCGCGATATGCAGCACGCAGGCGCCGTAGCTCGTCCCGCTCATCCGCGCATCGCTCATCCGCACCATGTCCCGAATGCCCTGCTTCAGCAGCGCCTTGGGCATCGGCAGCATCCCCCATTCCGGCATCCCCGGCCCGCCCTGCGGCCCCGCGTTGCGGAGCACCAGAACCGTGTCGGGCGTCATCGGGTGGTCCTCGTCGTTGATGATCGCCTTCAGCTCGGCATAGGAATCCGCCACCAGCGCCGGCCCGCGATGCTGATAGAACGCCGGGTTGCACGCGGCAGGCTTGATCACCGCCCCATCCGGCGCAAGGTTGCCCTTCAGCACAGCCAGCGATCCCTCGTGATAGACCGGATTGCTCAACGGCCGGATAACGTCATCGTTGAAGTTCTTCGCGCCTTCGATGTTCTCGCCAACGGTCTTGCCCGTCACCGTCATCGCGCCCAGCTCAAGCTTGTCCCCAAGCTCCGCCATCAGCGCGGGCAACCCGCCCGCGTAGAAGAAATCCTCCATCAGGTAGGTGTCCCCGGATGGCCGCAGGTTCGCCAGCACCGGCACCTCCCGCCCGATCCGGTCGAACTCCTCCAGCGTCAGGTCGATCCCGGCCCGCCGCGCCATAGCGAGCAGGTGGATCACCGCGTTGGTCGAGCAGCCCGTCGCCATCGCCACCCGCACCGCGTTGCGCGTGGCCTCCCAGGTGATGATCTTCTCAGGGCCGAGGTCTTCCCAGACCATCTCGACAGCCCGCCGCCCGCAGGCCGCCGCCATCCGCTTGTGCCCCGCATCCGGCGCCGGAATGCTCGACGCGCCGGGCAGGCACAGCCCGAAGCCCTCGGCAATGCTCATCATGGTGGAGGCGGTGCCCATCGTCATGCAGGTGCCGTAGCTCCGGGCAATCCCGCCCTCCACGCCGTCCCACTCCTCCTTGCCGATGGTGCCCGCGCGCCTCTCGTCCCAGTATTTCCACACATCCGTGCCCGAGCCGAGCGTCTTGCCCGCGTAGTTCCCCCGCAGCATCGCGCCCGCCGGCATGAAGATGAACGGCAGGCCCATGGAAATGGCCCCCATCACCAGCGCCGGGGTGGACTTGTCGCAGCCGCCCAGCAGCACCGCCCCGTCGATCGGATGCGAGCGCAGCACCTCCTCCACCTCCATCGCGCCGAAGTTGCGATAGAGCATCGAGGTGGGCTTCAGGAACTGCTCGCTGAAGCTCTGCACCGGCATCTCCACCGGCATCCCGCCGGCCTGGTACACGCCCTTCTTCACGAACTCGGCCCGGTCGCGCAGGTGGTGGTGGCAGGGGCTCAGGTCCGACCAGGTGTTGATGATCGCGATGACGGGCTTGCCTTCCCAGTCATTGCCATCGAGCCCCATCTGGCGGGCCCGCGAACGGTGCCCCATCGAGCGCAGGTCATCGGGTGCGAACCATCGGGCGGACCGCAGGTCTTCAGGCTTCTTCATCTCGGCCTCACGAAATCGGGTTGGCGAGGGCGAACATGATCCAGATGAGGAACGCCCCGAACACGAAGCCTCCGATCCACGGCCAGATGCCGTAGCCGTCCATGTCCTCGCGTGAATCCTTGCCGATCATAACGGGCCTCCAGTCAGGAACTCGGGGAACCACAGCGCGATCTGCGGGAAGATCATCACGAGCACGAGGCCGATGATCTGCAGCGCGATGAAGGGCAGCACCGAGATGAAGATTTCTTGCAGCGTCACGTCCTTGGGCGCAACGGATTTCAGCCAGAAGCAGGCCGGGCCGAAGGGCGGGCTGAGGAAGTAGATCTGGATGTTCATCACGAAGAGGATGCCGAACCAGATCTTCGCCTGGTCCTCCGTGAGCCCCAGCTCCGGCGCCAGCGTCATCACCACCGGGGCGAAGACCGGAACGGTGATGAAGACGATGGCGATCCACTCCATGAAGGTGCCCAGCACCATCAGGATCACCATCATCACCAGCACCGTCCCCATCGCGCTCAGCCCGAGGTCGAGGAAGAGCGAGCGCATGAACTCGCCGCCACCCACCAGGTTGAAGATGCCGACGAACGACACGGCACCCAGCACCAGCCAGATGATCGTGCCCACCGTCGACATGGTGCCCATCAGCGCCGCCGTGGTCACCTGGTAGTTGAACTTGTTGCGCACCGCCGCCACGAACATCGAGCCGATGCAGCCCACCGCCGCGGCTTCCGTTACCGAGGCGATGCCGCCGTAGATCGAGCCCATCACGGCCCCGATCAGCAGGATGCAGAGGATCACCGCCGTCATCCGCTCCTTCGAGAGCTTCCGCTCCTCGCCGGTCATCGCCGCCACCTCGGCCCCCGTGGGCGCCAGCGCGGGGTTCAGGTTCACCCGGATCAGCACGTAGCTGGCATAGAACACCGCCAGCATGATGCCGGGGATCGCACCCGCCATGAACAGGTCACCGATGCCGACCTCGGCGGACAACCCGTAAACGATCATGATGATCGACGGCGGGATCAGCGTCGCCAGCGCACCGGCCGCACAGATCAGGCCAATGGCGAGCTTCCGGTCATACCCCAGCCGGAACATCTGCGGCAGCGCCACCAACCCAAGCATCACGATCTCGCCGCCCATGACGCCCGACATCGCGGCGAGGATCACCGCCACCACGGTCGTCTGCACGGCGACACCGCCACGCAGGTTGCCCGCGAAGATGCTCATCGCGTCAAAGAGGTCTTCCGCAATGCCCGCCCGCTCGAGGATCGAGGCCATCAGCACGAAGAACGGCACGGCGACGAGCGAATAGTGGTGCAACAGCCCCACCGCGTTGGACGACACGAGGAACAGCCCGCGCGGCCCGAAGAAGGCCACCGCCATGATGACCGACACGATCAGCGTGACGATCCCCAAGGGCATCCCGGTCATCATCAGCGCGATCAGCAAGACCACCATGATGAGCGAGACGGTCCCAAGGTCCATCTCCCGCATCTTCAGCGCCTTCGACGGGTCCATCGCCGCGCCGATGTCCGACATCCAGCCCGAGAAGGTCTCGGCAATCGACACGCCCATCACGTGCGCGAGGAAGCCCGAGACGAAGTAGAGCACCATGAAGATGCCGACCGCCTTCACCACGTGGCGCAGGGCCGGGGCCGCGAAATGCCGGTGCAGGTTCACCAGAAGCTGCGCGAGGTAGAGGAACCCGCCCGCCACCATCAGCGACTTCATCATCATCGGCGTCGGCGCGTTGAAGGCCGAGCCCGACTTCTCCAGCCGCTCGATGCTGATGTAGGCGCGCACCGTGGCGTCGGCCAGGAGCAGGTAGAGGGCGACCACGCCCACCACCATGGCAAAGAGATCGAGCCACCAGCGCTGCCGGGGCGAGGCCATGATGTGGAACACGGTGATCGCGATATGTCGCTGCTTCATGGTGATGAACCCGGCCGACAGCATCCAGGCCGCGGCGCAGAGCATCATCACCGTCTCGAAGCCCCATAGGGTCGGCGCGTTCAGCACGTAGCGCGAGAACACCTCCCACAGGGTCGCCAGCGCGGCCAGCATGTAGAAGGTCGAAACGAAGATGCCGGTGACATGGCTCAGGTGATCCATCGGCGTGTAGTCGGCCCGGGCGACGACGCCCTCGTCGTCATGCAGCGGGTCGTCGCCGGAAACCTCCAACGGTGCGTTCTCGAGCTGCTGATCGTATTCCCGGCTCATGCGTCCCCCTCCGGCCTTCGCTCCATGGATTGCCCCGGATCAAGGGGCAGGGCGGCCCCGGGCGGCACCGGTGCGCCGCGATGCGTGCCCGCCGGAGCTGGTCCGGCGGGCACGGGCCTTTGCGTCGGGCCTCAGAGCAGCCCGGCTTCCTTCATGAAGGCGACGTGGCTCTCGAACACTTCCTTGGCCAGCGGCGACTGCGCGGCAAAGTCGTTCCAGGCCTCCTGGGCGATCACCCGGAAGGCATCCCGCTCGGCCTGGGGCCAGTCGATGACCTCGATCTCGCCGGCGGCCTTGTCGCGGGCCACGAGCTGACGGTCGAGACGGTCGAAGTAGACGCGCAGCCCGTTGTAGGCGGCCTGGTACCAGGTCTCGAGCGCCACCTGCTCGGCTTCGCTCAGCTCGTCCCACACCGCCTGGCTGACGGTGAACTGCAGGATCGGGGTCGAGTGGATGCCGGGGAAGATCGGGTACTTG